>JAJRUQ010000034.1 GCA_024277705.1 Gammaproteobacteria bacterium | reverse complement strand
GTAAATGTTTTTTGAAAAAGTAACTGGCAGCGATGAAAGCAGCCGGGTTTAACGCTATTGGTTTGCATCCATTAATAGTTAAACCCTGCTACGGGCAATGCCGCTGTATTTTGTAAACATGCCAAATGAATAGCGAGTAAACAGTATTGCGTAGTTGGCTGTGGTATCCGTAAGTAAATAATCCTATTATGTACGGACAGGAAAAATACTGTGTATGCCGAAGATTATGAGCAAGAATACCTGGCTAATGTTTGCACCGACATGAATCACCTATTAATTTTTTAACAATATAACAGTTACTTAGACAGAAAGTCGGTACTCTGTGTTTTACAGAATGTTGAATATTCAATATGCCACCTTCTGGCTATTACGTATTGTTTTCTTGTAAATTACACGCTCTTTGGTTAAATTACAAATCCACACAATTTAAAGGAATAAATTATGAATCCAGGGAGTAAGGATGCTCGGATTTCCCGTTTATGGGGAAAATATACTGAAAAGTCAAAGCGCTACGGGGTTAAGGAGAATAATATATCGCTGATATGTAAGGCATGTCGAGCACTATATCAAAGCGCATGCTTCGCCGCTTAAGAGACATACAGCGTAAACTCTTGATAAATATTTACAGGTGAAAGACAGAAACTTCCGTGTTAAAGACTGACAACCCTGCCTGCATATCGACGTATTGCAAATATTATTTGTTGACGTGCGGCATTCACCTGTGCCTCACCAGGCAGATATTGGCAGACAATGAATGATGTGGCTTTGAATATAGAAACGTTTGGCTCTGATGTTCCTCATAGACAATCGACCTGCCAGCCAGCACGAAAATGGTTGCCGCAGAAGAATAAAAAACAGCCTATAACGCAGAGCTGGCAACTTTCGTTTGAGGCCAGTACGCATCAAGTACTTTCAGTGATATTACGACATAAATTGCTGCCATTGAAATAAACAAAATACGCATAAGAAATACTTCAGTAAAGTTTGAGTCTTCTGCCAGGCTGCTGTTAACCAGGATAATCATCGCCACCATTGCTGAAGGCAAATATTTAGACATCGCTGTGCCGGCATTTATTGCCGCACCAAAGCTTATACTTGCAAAGAACATGAGCAGGATTAAAAAATAATATTCCGGCACAGCGACCAGTGCCCCGTATACAAAACAGGCTGCACCGCCACCGATCAGTGTTGATTTAATCGATTTCATGCCGGCATCTTTGCCTTTATCCAGGTCCGGTGACAAAGTGAAAATAGCAGCAAACACCATTACCAGTATCTGACTGCTCCAGTTGTTGGCAATAAACGCTATCGCTATCGGTAACGCAATGATACTGCTTTTTAACGCTGCTTCGGCAGCCGGTGCAGAAAAGCCCGGCTGATAACCCGGTGGTTTTATCATGGTTGAAGCAGCGGGCATATCGGGCACGATGTAATGCGCCAGCCATAACAGAGCGATGGTCAACCAGCTGGAACCGACCAGTGCCTGCACTACACCGATAGCGAGACCTTCGTGCACACCGGCCAGCACCGGCATTAACAATAAACAAAGCAATAACATCAGCACCAGCCAGAATGAGCCACCACGGTTCAGGTGATAATAGGTATGAAACAGGGCCAATGCCAGCAACGGTACATAGATAATCGGAAACGGCAGAATAAACTGAGTAAATATAAAACCAGCTGTAAACGCAAACAAGGTATCACGTGCATTTCGAAGCCCCTGCTGCAGCGTTGGCTTTGGCATTGGTAAAGCCAGAAAAACAGCGGACAACACAGGAAATAAAAAAGATAGCGGCCAGTCAATAGCAAAGGCCAGAGCCGAGGCGATGGTTATTCCTACAGCGTAGCGAAGTGTTCGGATATGTTGCGGATTTGTCAGCGTAAACAAGTTAGCAGTCATCAGTAGGCAGTTAGGCGTTTTAAAAACATCACTGTCACCGTCCTGGAACAAGCTTTACTGTTGTGCGTTATGCCTGCCACTGTAATGACTGCCAACCACGCTTATTAATATACATAAGAGAACCAGCTCAGCATCCGAATCCAGGTCCAGCCCAGTGCATTAATCAAGCCGTTATCCGTTGAATAAAACTGGACATCTGCCTGTCCGCCGACACGTAACAACCCTTTAGTCGCACTCGTATCAAAACTGACATAAACAGGAAAACGCTGTGCATCACGTAGCCAGCCAGCATTACTTTCTATGGTTTCCAGATCGCCGATGGCCCCTCCTTTTTCGTGGCTGACAGCAAAACCCTTGCTGCTGACTTTACCCTGGAATACTCTACCCGGCGCCGAATCCAGAATAAAATCAACAGGGGTCCCCGGTTTAATATTGGCAATACTGTTCTCACGAAGATTGGCTTTAATCCAGACATTGTCGACTTCAATAAAGGTCATCAACGGTGCACCGATACTGGCGTAATGGCCTTGATCAATTTTCAGGTTGGTAATACCGCCGTGTGACGGTGCCAGAATGGTTGTTCTCGATAGATCAATTTGCGCTTTTTTCAGTTTGGCAATGGCCGCTCGAATTTTTGGATTTTCTTTACCGCCAATACCAAGCTCCTGCTTTGCTTTTTCCAGCTCAGCTTTGGCGCTTTCCAGCTGCGCCTTTGCCTTAACCACTGCGGCTCTTGCTTTATCACCGCGAGAAACTGAATATATTTTTTTCTTCTCCAGTTCATAAACACGCTTACTCTGCGCCTTCAAATGTTCAACATTCGCCTGCGCTTCAACCACTTTTGCCTGTGCCGTGGTTACCGATGCCGTACCTGCACCGATGTCCTGACCAGCAATTTCCAGTTCTGTTTCAGCACTGTCAATGGCAAGCTGATAATCTGCCGGGTCAATTCTTAATAAAACATCACCCTGCTCAACTTCCTGATCTTTATTAATATTAACCTCAATGACACGGCCGGCAACCTGCGAAACGATAGGCACAACGTAAGCCTGTACTCTTGCCTGATCGGTCCACGGTGCAAGGCGATCAGCAACCACATACCAGACAAACACGATGACAATAATAATTAAGGCTATACGAGTTATTTTTTTAACCGGGTCGTTAGTTTGTACTTCGGGCATTTCTTTTGCTTCAGCCATAATTTTTAATGATTCAGAAAGTGGTCAATTTACCTGTTAATGCATCAACGATGAAAAGATTTTACCGCCAACTGTTAACGGGCAACTTCGCTCTTATCCAGCCAGGCCATAAACAATTCATATCCCAGTGCCAGAACTATTGCACCGACAAACAAGCCGATAATACCCGACATCATCATGCCACCGATGGCACCCAGCAGAATTATCAGCGTCGGGGTCGACATACCCCGGCCCAGAAATAGTGGTTTCAGGAAAGCATCACTACCGCTAACAATAATGCAGTAGATAAGGAATATAACCGCCGGCGTTGTTTCAGCAACTGAGAAAACATAGGCGCTGACAAAACCCAGTACCAGAATAGGCGGCAGCTGTGCGATTGCCATAACCAGTACCACCAGTGACCATATACCCCAACCCGGCACCGCCATCACCATCATGCCGAATGCTGATAATAGCGCCTGGATCAGAGCAACACCGAGAACTCCCTGTGCCACACTGCGGATGGTGGCCCTGGTCAAATCAGCATAGGTTTTACCATCAGCAGCATTGGTCAGACGCACAAAAAACTTGATGGTAACATCATAAGCAGCACCGGCATTGGCAACCAGTATTCCAGAGATAATAATCGACAGCACAAACTGTAAAATGGTACCGGCGGCACTGGCGACACTGGAGACGATCGTCTTGCCAGCTTTTTTGGTTTCCGCATTGTATTTATTAAGTGTTTCAGACAGGTTTTCTGACGCCTGCAACCACAGCGCATGCAGATTTTCACCGACCAGTGGCCATTCTTTGACGCTGCTATCCGGCGGCGGAATCTCCAGCGTACCTGCTTCATAACGTTCAGTAATTATAATGGAAGTATCGATAATTGAATTCGAAATCATTACCGTCGGCGTAATCAGTAACGCCAGAGTCAGCAGTGTATATACCGTGGCTGCCAGTTTATTTCTATCACCCAGCAAGGACTTCAATTTTACAAACAAAGGATAGATCGCAACAGCGATGATCACGCCCCACATTACCGGTACAATAAACGGGCTGACAATTTTAAAACACCAGGTGGCAAGCAGCAGCAACAGGCCAAGTCTTACCGCCGCTTCGATGGTGTTTTTTGTAAACTCGGAACTATTCATCATTTACTCCATTTTTATTATTTGCATTATCCTCACACAAAAAACATGCTGACAATAGTATTGCCACGTGTAAAACAACACCTCAGTAACAATGATTAGCGACTATACATTAAAACGAAAATGCATAACATCACCGTCCTGCACAATATAGTCTTTACCTTCAACACGTAATTTACCGGCCTCTTTAGCGCCCTGCTCTCCTTTATTATCAATAAAGTCCTGGTAAGCAATCGTTTCTGCCCGAATAAAACCTTTTTCAAAGTCAGTATGAATAACCGCAGCCGCTTTTGGCGCGGTGGCACCAATGGCTACCGTCCAGGCGCGCACTTCTTTAACACCGGCGGTGAAATAGGTTTGCAAGCCTAATAATGAATAACCAGCGCGTATGACACGGTTTAAACCCGGCTCTTCCAGGCCCAGCTCATCAAGAAACTCTTTTGCTTCTTCGGCATCCAGCTCTATCAGTTCTTCTTCGATAGAAGCGCAAACAGCAACCACGACTGCCGCTTCACCCTGTGCACGCTGCTTCACCAGATCCAGATGCGGGTTATTTTCAAAACCATCTTCACTGACGTTAGCGATATACATTACCGGCTTTATCGTCAGCAAATGCAGATCATATAATAAGTCGAGTTCATCCTCACTCAAACCCATTGAACGTACCGGTTTGCCTTCATTTAAATGCGCAACCACTTTTTCAAGCAGTTCAGATTTAACCTTTGCTTCTTTGTCACCGCTCTTGGCAACACGACCAACCTTGTCCGCCGCTTTTTCAACCGACTCAAGATCAGACAGCGCCAGTTCCGTGTCAATCACTTCGATATCGTTAATCGGGTCTATTTTGCCATCGACATGGATAACATCATCATTATCAAAACAGCGAACCACATGGGCAATCGCATCGGTTTCGCGGATATTAGCAAGAAATTTATTACCCAGGCCTTCACCTTTTGAAGCACCGGCCACCAGACCGGCAATGTCAACAAACTCCATTGAGGTCGGTACTACACGCTCAGGTTTTACAATTTCCGCCAGCTTGTCCATACGGGCATCCGGCACAAACACAATACCAACATTTGGCTCTATGGTACAAAACGGATAGTTTTCGGCCTGTATACCGGCTTTGGTCAATGCATTAAATAAGGTCGATTTACCGACGTTCGGTAAGCCTACAATGCCACATTTAAAACCCACTGGTTACTCCTGGATAAGCATAAAAACTCAAGAAAGTTTATCCACAAACAAACGTGAATAAACGAAAATTAATAACAATCAACTCAGCACTAATGCTGATAGCAGCAGTCATTTTACTAACGCACTGGAACAATAAATCTTATTTACTATGCAATATCTGCATTGCCTGTTCCAGCTCACCGGATGCTAAAGCCGGTAATACCGCTACCGCATCATCAATGTCACGGTCTATCATAATACGATCATCACGTGATGCATTATGCAGTACATAATCAACAACCTGATCTTTAGTTCCAGGATGACCGACACCGATACGCAAGCGAAAAAACTCTTTTGAAGATAACTGGCTGATAATATCACGCAAACCATTATGGCCCCCGTGCCCGCCACCGGCTTTTAATTTTGCGGTTCCCGGTGGCAAGTCAATTTCATCATGAGCCACCAGCAACTGCTCGGCATTGATCCGGTAAAAAGATAACAGACTTTGTACCGCCAGGCCGCTACGATTCATAAAAGTATCCGGCTTTAACAACCAGATATCTTTACCTTCAAGTGAGATTTTTGCGACTTCGCCGTGAAACTTTTTATCCGGGCGAAAGCTGGCTGAATACCTACGTGCGACTTCTTCAATAAACCAAAACCCGGCATTGTGCCGGGTTTCAGTGTATTTAGCGCCGGGGTTTCCGAGGCCGACAATAACTTTAAGATCGATTGATCTGGCAGCCATAATTATACGCAGCAAGCCTTACTGACAGCGTTACTCGCTATCGCTGTCTTCTTCGCTGCTACCCTCAGTTGCGGCAGGTGCTTCAACTGCATCTTCGTCTTCTTCTACAGCGACTTTACGTGCATGCATACTGGCAACAACAGAGTCATTATCATCACCGTGCTTAAGTGCCAGCACTTCAACACCTTCAGGCATATTCAGGTCTGACAGATGAATAACATCACCCACATGCATCTCAGACAGGTCAACTTCAATATAATCAGGAATATTTTTAGGCAGACATTCCAGTTCAACTTCGATAATAACGTGACTGATAACACCATCTTCAGTTTTCACACCCGGTGAAACTTCTTCACCAACAAAGTGTAACTGAGAGTGTACGTGTACAACTTTTTTCGCATCAACACGAACAAAGTCCATGTGCATAACTTCCATTTTGTATGGATGATGCTGGATATCACGGACCAGTACATCTTCATTAGTACCGTCAACATTTAGTGACAGCACCTGTGAATAGAAACTTTCGTCAGGTAATTTATGCTGAATATCTTTCTGTTGCAGGGTGATTGATACTGGATCTTTTTCACCACCATAAATAATAGCAGGCAGTGCATTAGCGTGACGCAGGCGGCGGCTCGCACCTTTCCCCTTGTCATCACGCAGTGTGGCGTTTAGTTCTAGACTCATGATTTTCTCCGAGCTTGTAAGTTTTAAATGCTTCATTCGCGACCAAATGAAGTGTTTGCTGAAGTTATTTTAAACTTCACTTTCCGGTAATATTTCTATCACCATTTTTTTGCAGCGACAATATTACCCGGCATTCAGATTATGATAGAAAACACAAATACCGGTATTATTAAATTTGAGACTGCTTTAATCTATATACATCTCACTGACAGACTCTTCCATGTGTATCCGTCGTATGGTTTCTGCCAGCATGGTAGCAACGGACAATTGCCGAATACGACCACAGGCCTGCGCCTCTTCTGACAACGGTATTGTATTGGTTACCACCAGTTCATCCAGTACTGACTCTGTTATATTTTTAATGGCATTGCCGGATAAAACCGGATGCGTACAATAAGCCGATACACTGGCTGCACCCTGATCTTTTAATGCGCCAGCGGCTTTACACAAAGTGCCGGCGGTATCCACCAGGTCGTCAACAATGACGCAGTTTTTACCTTCAACATCACCGATTATATTCATCACTTCTGACACATTGGCTTTGGGCCGACGCTTATCGATAATAGCTAAATCGGCATCACCCAGCCGTTTCGCCAGAGCGCGGGCTCTGACAACACCGCCAACATCCGGGGATACTACCAGTAGATTTTCATGCCGCTGTTGCCAGATGTCTTTCAACAATATCGGCGATGCATATACATTATCAATCGGCAAATCAAAGAAACCCTGTATCTGGTCAGCATGCAAATCGACGGTTAATAATCGATCAAGTTTTACCCCTGCCAGCATATTGGCAACCACTTTCGCGGTAATCGGCACCCGTGAAGATCTTGGCTTACGATCCTGACGCGAGTAACCATAATAAGGCACAACTGCTGTTACCCGTTTAGCTGAGGCGCGACGCATAGCGTCTATCATCACCATTAATTCCATCAGATGATCATTACACGGTGAACAGGTTGGCTGAATGATAAAAACATCCCGGCCTCGCACATTCTCCATGATCTCAACACAAATTTCGCCGTCACTGAACGTTTCCACACTGACCTTGCCAAGTCGGGTACCGACAAGTTCGGCAATTCGCTGTGCTAATTTGAGATTTGCATTTCCAGAAAATACCATCATGGTATTTTCGTTTTCCTGATTCACTATGACTGTCTCATGTAAAACAACACTCGTATTGAGCAACGGCGGAGCTAACAATATCTGTTAGCCAGGATCTTTCATAACGACACGGTAATCATTATTTCTGCTAAATATGGCTGGGCCGGCAGGATTATAAAATACTTCCTGTATTTTACCCTTCGGGTCGCGCTACGCACGTTCAAAATCGTTCCTGACGATTTTGTATTTTGGGCTCCTGCCCTACACCCTTCGGGTCGCGCTGCGCACGTTCAAAATCGTTCCTGACGATTTTGTCGAACCTGTAACGGTTCGCCTCCTGCCACCTTAATACCTTTGCCTCACTACTTTTTATCATAGTCAGGTTTTCTAATATGGCTGGGCCGGCAGGATTCGAACCTGCGCATGCCAGGATCAAAACCTGGTGCCTTACCGCTTGGCGACGGCCCAATAAACTTTTAAATCATTATATCAATCAAACACCTGCCAAACACAAATAGTCGCTCTGCAGGACTCCATCACCATAAAATAGCTGCTATTTTAACAGCCGGCAATGGCGCAATAATTTTTCTTATTTTTTCTGGTTAAGATTCCAGAATTTTATGCAATGGTGATGTATTCAAACCTTTTGCAACAAAGCTCTTCCACTTGCCAATTTGTGGGTTTTTCCTGATTTTCTGCAAAATCTCTTCTGCCTGCGCTCTGCTTTCAAAACCCGCAAAAACAGAAGCACCGGTACCACTCATCATGGCTTTTGAATAACTACCAACTATTTCAATAGCTTGCGCCACCATAGGATAGTTTTTTTCTACCACATCTGTGCACACATTCCGCCACTCACGCCGCGAAAGGTCGCATAGTTTGAGGGTAGAACAATCCCGTGTCAAATCGGGATGAGAAAATACTTCTTTTGTCGAAACATGAACCGGTGGAATTACTAATAAATACCACTTTTCCGGGGGAGAAACCGGGCTCAGTTTCTCACCGACCCCTTCAGCGAAAGCCGCGAAACCATGAACAAAAACCGGTACATCAGCACCTAGTGTCAGGCCGATTGCCGCAAGTTCATCAACATTAAAAGACGTCCGCCAGATTGTATTTAATGCAAGCAGTGTGGTTGCTGCATCTGAACTACCACCGCCAAGCCCGGCTCCCATGGGTATATTTTTTGTCAGATAAATGTCCGCACCCAATGGCGGGGCTGCTGAATGTTCACTTAAATATCTGCTTTGCAGTGCTTTTGCTGCGCGAATAATTATATCGTCATTCTCCGCTACAGTGAAATTCCGGCTATGGCGTACTATTCGCCCATCACTTCTTGGCGTAAATTCAAGTTCATCGGCAAAATCGATAAACTGGAATACGGTTTGTAATTCATGATAACCGTCTTCTCTGCGACCGGTTATATGCAACATCAAATTTATTTTTGCAGGCGCAGGCCACATCAGACTAACCATCCGGAACTAATCGTCAAGCAACCATTGCCTCAGCAACAACTGTATATCCAGATCTTCGTCATCATCTCGAGTAATGTATATCGCATGAGGTAACAGTAGTTTTGTGCCGGCATATTTTTCCATTTCCACATTCCAGCCGTCCTGCCTGATTTCATGAATCTGGCCCGATTCATTCCACTGTATATCATCAACAACTAATTCACTGGCCGGCAGACCACGTAACCAGTCCTTGATGGCAGAGGCCGGTAAATCAACTTCCAGAGCCAATAAAAACATATCATCAATATTTTCTATGTTCTTTCTGCTGCCATCAGGATATCGAATTTCTGCATAGCTACCGTCACCCTGTATATGGTAATTACCGGACGCTAACGGGGCGATGAGACGTATGGAGTATTCATCCGCTGACTGTTTCCAGATAAGATCCAGGACACCGGCATCTTTTGCTGTTTGCACGCCAAGCCGACCTCGAATTTCCCAGCTGCGAATTTGCTGGCGACGTTGTTTTTCCTCCTGCCAGTGGAGCGGCTGCCTTTTTTCCAGGGGTAACGGACTGTCAGCCGCAGTCGACTCATCGTCAGTGACCGGAGAATCATTTAACGTAGCGTCTTCTGCAGGGTATTCTACCGTGGCACATGAAACCAGTAACAGACAGGCCAGACTTATCGTTAAAGGAAACTGAAATTGAAAACTCATATGATTATTTTGCTATCTAAAAGCGGTGACCGCCAGTGTGAACTAGGGCTTTATTCTATCCAGGGTTTCAATAAGTACCGGATTATTGGCATTTTGTGCGCGCCCTTTTTCCCATACTTCACGTGCTTTATCTTTTTGATTATTGTGCCACAGAACTTCACCGTAATGCGCAGCAATTTCAGCATCTTCCATTTTAGAAAAGGCTTTTGATAGCCACTTGATGGCATCTTCCATTTTACCCAGTCGAAAACTCACCCAGCCCAGGCTGTCAAGAATAGCAGGATCATCAGGAACCAGTTCCGCCGCACGTTTAATATAATCCAGCGCTTCCTCGTAACGCGCAGTGCGATCGGCCAGCGTATAACCCAAAGCATTTAAGGCATTCGCATTCTGTGGCTCTTTGTTGATAACTTTCAGCAAATCAGCTTCCGTCATATCAAGCAGGTCAACTTTTTCTGCCATTAAGCCACGTGCATATAATAAATTTGTGTCGTCTTGATTTTGCTGCAAGGCGCGGCTGTACATTTCCACACCTTCTTCATAACGCTGCAGACTACGTAAAACCTCTCCCTGGGCAAGATAGGCTTTAACACGTAAATCCCAGCTATTCTGTCCTTCTGCCAGCGCTTCAAGCTTCGCCAGACCTTCGTCCGGCTTGCCCAGAACAGCAAGCAAAATACCCATTCTCAGCTGTGAGTCAAAAGCGTATTCACCACTGTTAACTTTTAGGTAATATGATATCGCCTGCTTTTCATCCCCCCGGTTCTGTGCAATTCGACCAAGATAATAATTGGCAACAACGGTTTTTTGCTCAATTTCGAGCAGGTGTTCCAGAATTTCAGCCGCAACATCAAGTTTTTTTGTTTCAATATAAATTAACGCCAGACTAAAAGCGATATCGCCATCGTCCGGCAGGTTTTCGTGCAATACCGCATACTGCTCACCGGCTTCCGGTAGTTTATGCTGTTCAACAAGCATGCGCGCATACTGTAAACGTAAAGCATTATTTTCCGGATACTCATCAACCACCTGCTTAACCGTCCGGGTGGCTTCTTCATGCTTTCCCTGTGCCGCCAGAATTCTGGCTTTTAAAATTAATATTTCTATTAATGACGGATCAATCTCCACAACTTCATCAAGTATGGCAATCGCTTCGTCATACTTTTTCAACTCCGCTGCATAGCGTGACTGCAAAACCAGCAGGTGTTTGTTTTTATCCTGGGAATCCTCGTTATTTAACAGCTCCAGAACAACATAGGCATCCTCGGTATTCGACTCTTTTGCCAGCAGATGTTTAACCGCAAGAGCCTCGTCACTGGCTAACTCACGGTTACCTGCCATTAACTGATTGATATAGGGCACCGCTTTTTCCGGTTGATGCAGTCGCAAATAAGTAATGGCATACATTTTAGGCAGATCAATTGCATCCGGATCCAGTTCTTGCCAGCGCTCTAGTGCATTTAATGCCGCATCATAGTCTTTGCCATAAATGGCAATGTAGGCAGTACGTGCGGCGATACGACTGTCTTCAATGGATTTTGAAGCTTCACGGTAATAAGCAAGTGACGTTTAAACATCCCCAGCATTACCGGCAAATTCTGCCGCCAGCAAATTAAATAACGTATCACCATCAAGATTGACCGGCTCTTTTTTTATTGCTGCGGCAGTATTGCTGTCGCTACTTCCGCCAGCAGCATCCGCTTTCTCGTTTGCAGATGACGCGTCTACCGCTGTCACCGGTTTTGCTTCCTTACCGGTCACATCATCTGCTACGTTTGCCGCAGCAATCTCAGCGTCTGCAGAGGTTTCACTTTCACCTGCTGCGTTCATAGTATTGCAGGCGGTCAGAGCCACAGAAAACACCAGCAGCAAACCACAACGGCTGATTTTACCTGTATCCATGAAAACTAAACGTCTGAAGTTAAAAATAATATTTTTACCCATCTTTACCTTTAAATTTAATCTGAATTATCGACTTAATACTAAATATAACGCATATCTCTTAAATAATAACGATTCATCTGCCGAAATCAGCTAAAATCACTGAAATTTCCGGTTTTACCTTGAGTTAGATGCAACCATCCTTCAAGATTACCGGTTTTTCCCTATAGTTACTTCCGCACTTCATCTATGTCTTTGATTACACTTGGCATCAACCATAAAACCGCGCCTCTCGATTTGCGCGAGCGACTGGCGTTCACCCCCCAGACCCTGCCGGAAGCACTGCTGAGCCTGAAAAAACTTAACCATATCAAAGAAGCCAGTATATTATCCACCTGCAACCGAACTGAATTATATTGCGTTACCACTGAAGATAATGACCAGAAACTGATCGATTGGTTCAGCTGCTTTCATGGCCTTGATGTCGCTCAAATCAGGGATCATCTTTATTTTTACGCCCATGAAGAAACCATAAGACATGCCATGGAAGTGGCCAGTGGCCTGGATTCCATGGTGCTTGGTGAGCCCCAGATCGCCGGCCAGATGAAAGACGCCTATGCACTGGCAAACGAACATGGCACCATCGGCCTGTTGCTTGGCAAGCTGTTTCAACGTGCCTTTGCGGTTTCCAAACAGGTGCGTACCGATACCGAAATTGGCTCCAGCCCGGTCTCGGTTGCTTTTGCCGCAGTCAACCTTGCACGACAGATTTTTGGTGATTTAAAAAAGACCACGGTTTTACTGGTAGGTGCCGGCGAAACCATTGAGTTAACAGCACGGCACTTACATACACAGGGGGTAAAAAATATTATTATCGCCAATCGCAGTGTTGACCGGGCAAAAAAACTTGCTGACGAATTTCAGGGGGAGGCCATCAGCCTGCAGGAAATTGGACAGCACCTTCATCGCAGCGATATTGTCATAGCATCTACGGCCAGCCCACTACCTATTATTGGCAAAGGCACCGTCGAGCGCGCCCTGAAAAAACGCAAACATGAACCTGTTTTTATGGTCGACCTTGCCGTCCCCAGGGACATTGAACCGGAAGTTAATGAACTGGATGACGTTTACCTGTATAGCGTGGATGATTTACAGTCGGTCATCGAAGAAAATATGGAAAATCGCCAGCAAGCGGCTGAACAGGCACGCGATATAATTGACGCCCAGGTTACACAATTTCTGGACTGGCAACGCTCACTCGGAGCCGTGGATATCATTGCACAAATCAGAAAAAACACCCAGAACATTACTAATGAAGTTCTGCAAAAAGCGAAAAAGCAACTTGCAGCGGGACAAAACCCGGAAGATGTACTGGAGTTTCTTGCCAATACTTTAACCAATAAATTTTTACATCTGCCCAGCACACAGTTACGGCTGGCAAGCCAGGATAAACGCAATGATGTATTAACTATCGCACAGGATCTGTTTCTGGCAAACAACACAAATAATACAAAAAAAAGTGACCAATGAAAGACTCCATATTAAACAAACTGCACAACCTGCTGGATCGACACGAGGAAATCGCCGGCCTGCTTGCCGACCCCGGAGTTATTTCTGATCAAAATCAGTTCCGTGAACTGTCACAGGAATATTCACAGCTGGAACCGGTGGTCAAAAGTTTTCAAAACTACAATAGCGCACAGAGTGATCTGCAGGCCGCTGAGGACATGCTGCAAGACGATGATGCCGATGTTCGTGAAATGGCCATTGAAGAAAAAAAGGAAGCCAGTAACAGAATCGAAACCCTGGAACTGGAACTGCAGAGATTACTGCTGCCAAAAGACCCCAATGATGACAGCAATATCTTTCTGGAAATTCGTGCCGGTACCGGTGGCGATGAAGCTGCTATTTTTGCCGGCGACCTGTTTCGCATGTATTCGCGCTTCGCAGAATTAAAACGCTGGCAGATAGAGATAATTAATCAGAATATCGGTGAGCATGGCGGCTATCGTGAAATCATTGCCCGTATCATTGGTAACGGAGCCTACTCCCAGTTAAAATTTGAATCCGGTGCACACCGGGTACAACGTGTCCCGGAAACCGAGTCACAGGGTCGCGTCCATACTTCGGCTGCCACGGTTGCGGTTCTGCCGGAAGTGGCTGATATTGAACAGATTGAAATAAACCCTTCCGATTTACGAATCGATACCTACCGCGCTTCCGGTGCAGGTGGACAACACGTCAACAAAACAGACTCGGCGGTACGTCTGACTCACATTCCAACCGGCACGGTAGTGGAATGTCAGGATGAACGTTCTCAGCATAAAAACAAAGCGCTGGCAATGTCGCTGTTACAGTCACGCATCATGAATGCCAAAATCGAAAAACAACAGGTAGAACAGGCACAAACAAGAAAAAGTCTGGTTGGCAGTGGTGACCGCTCTGAACGCATTCGCACTTACAACTATCCTCAGGGGCGTGTTACCGATCACCGCATTAACCTGACCCTGTACAAACTGGATGAAAT
>JAJRUQ010000033.1 GCA_024277705.1 Gammaproteobacteria bacterium | reverse complement strand
TATCTGCTTTTTCCTTTCATCTTCTTTTGTTTTTAATCTTGCCTGGCATTGAGCGGATAGCTTGCTGTTATTTTACTACTGTTAAGAAAGCACAGTAAATCATGTTTTTTTATGTTGCATATTCCTGCCACTTAATTTCAGTGTTTTTATTATTTTTTTACGCACAACAGTTAAATATACAGTTCCGCATAACTCCCGATTTTCGGTAGATAGTCGGAAGCTCGGCTAACAGAGATAGTCAGTTCCGCATAACTCCGTTACAATTCAGTTACTTTACGGATTATATAGTACTAAGTCATGGAGGGCTTGTCATGCCACAAAATAAACTATCCGCACACCAGGTTTCTGTTGACCGATTTTGGGATAACTATCTGTTTATATTAAAAAAGAATGCCATCCCGAAGAACTCAATACCCTACTACCGAAAACATGCTGAAGCCTATATAAAAGCTAATAAAAACACCCCTCTGAGCGGTCAAACTGGACAGAATATAGATAACTATCTAAATGCAAAAGGCAGACTAACAGAATTAAAAGAATGGCAGTTTCGTCAGATCGCCGATGCAATACGGCTTTTATTTACTGAGCTCATTCAACCTTATTGGTCAGAATCTTACGACTGGTTCCAATGGCGGGCATTTGCCAGGGAGCTTGAATCAGATCACCCTTCCCTAATGAGGGACGCTGATCCAGGAAGCCTGGTTGCGCCTTCCAGCAATCAACATATTCTACGCTTTAGAACGAATTATGCTGAAACTCATCTGGCTTTTGTAAAAACGATACGTGTACGTCAAATGGCGGTTAAAACCGAAAAAACCTATGAGCAATGGATCGCCAGATTTCTACGCTTTTGTAATTGGCAAGAAATAGATAGACTGGGTCCGGATAATATTAAGAGTTTTCTGGAATACCTTGCTGTATCTCGCAAGGTATCAAGCTCGACTCAAAAAGTCGCGCTAAATTCGTTAATTTTTCTGTTTAGAGAAGTGCTTGGTCGGGATGTTGATAACATATTATCCTTTACCCGAGCATCATCAAAACAACGAATACCAACCGTACTTTCAATGAATGAAATCAAGTCTTTATTTGAAGAGATGAAGGGTCGATCAAAGTTAATGGCATCATTGATGTATGGTACTGGTATGCGAGTCATGGAATGCACGCGATTAAGAATTCAGGACATTGATTTTGATTACCAGCAAATTACTGTTAGAGAAGCTAAAGGAAATAAACAGCGAGTTGTTCCGTTACCAGAAAAACTTACCCCATTGATTCGCACGCATCTGGCTCAAGTCAAAGCAATACATGATGATGACCTTTCTGCGGGATTAGGGGAAGTCTTATTACCCGTAGCTTTGGCAAGAAAATTGGGTACAGCTGCAAAAAGTTTCTCATGGCAGTATGTTTTCCCAGCAACCCGACTTGCATTTGACCACCGTACGGCTAAAACACGACGACACCATATCCATGAGAGCAGCTTACAAAAAGCCATCAGAAATGCAGCTAAAAAAGCAAACTTTACCAAAAGGGTAACTAGTCACACACTACGCCACTCTTTTGCTACACATCTCTTGGAATCAGGGAAGGATATTCGTCTAATTCAGGAGTTGTTAGGTCATGCTGATGTCAGTACGACCATGATATATACCCATGTGATTAAAAAAGGCGGATTGGCCGTTAAAAGCCCATTTGATGCTTTATGATGCACCAAGTTTACGGTTTTCAATGTCTCCTTTGTACGGATTTACTTATTTTTAGTGTTTTCCGTCAAGGTCGCTTATGTGGTGAATTGGACTATTGATGTGGAATCATCAAATCTTTGAAAATGTCGAATATTAACAAATAACGCCATTAAACCTACACTTATACATACTAAATATTAACGAGGAGAATGAAATGTCCAGTAGCATTAACCTATCGTTGACAGATGAACTCAGGAAGTTTATTGATCGCAACACTGGGGATGGCTCTCTATATGCAACACCAAGTGTGTTTCTAAGAAGTTTAATCCGGCAGAAAAAAGAAAAACTCGAAGCAGCTGAATTACGACAAGCGATTATTAGTGGTTTTCGTGATGCAATCTCAGGTAATGTCTATGAATTTTCAGGTGACTTGAGAAAAGACATGAAAGCATTCAAGAAAAAATCTACTGTAGATAATGATTAAGATTGAGCTGACTCATCGAGCGATGCTTGATCTTAATGAGATCAATGAATATTCAATTCAAAAATTTGAAAAAAACAGCAGAAAAATATTTAGACGATATCGAGGCTGCATTACTCCTGATAAAAGAACAGCCTAAATTACTCTTATCAAAAAACAATACTTCCAGGCTTTTTCAGTTTTACCCTGTTCGCAATCATTACCTTATTTGTACTCGTGTAAAAAACATTGTGATTGTGCTAACAATAAAACGCTGCCAGATGGATCTACTAGAACGGCTTAATGAGCTTGAACCTGGTTTACAGCAAGAGGCAGAGTTGTTGTATAAAAAGCTGTTGTAATAGAAAAGCAGGATTAAATTATGTTAAACAAATGTATTTATAGCCCCCCAGACAAAAAATGAACAGGTAGCTGTGAATATATTTATGAAATAAAATCGTAATAAATATCCAACTATTTCACCTCGAGCAGCCTACTTATGTGGCGTACTGAGACGCTTAGACAGAAGCACAGAATTTTTACTCTGATCATTAATATCTTATATCCGCTGACTGATCGCGCATTACTGCGCTTGAGTTTTAAGTTTTTCAACTGTTAACTTACTACTTAAAACTTACAACTTACAACTAATTACTTTATAATTTTATAGCACGGCGTATATTCAGAGCCCGGTAATTTCATCCGATGCTGTTTGACAAAAGCCGATAACAAATCATCCATCGGCACCATGATTTCTTTATCGCCATCAAGCTCAAACAAACCATGCTGTTATATGGCATGTATACCCTCTGCTTTAACATTACCTGAAACCACGCCTGAAAATGCCCGCCGCAAATTAGCTGCCAGCTGATGCCTTGGCTGATCTTTTTTCAGATTCAGGTTACGCATGTTTTCATGACTTGGATTAAACGGTCGCTGAAACTGCTCATCTATTTTCAATGTCCAGTTATAATAAAAAGCATCGCTCTGCTGTTCTCTGAACTCGCGCACCCGATTCATGCCATCGGTCATTTCAAGAGCCACCCGCTCCGGATCACCAATAATTATTTTATAACGCTGCTGCACATCCAGTCCCAGTGTATCCAGAAGAAAACGGTTTATCTGCTTAAAATAATCCTCTGCTGATTTGGGTCCGGTAAAAATCAGCGGATAGGGCATCGACACATTATCCGGATGCAATAAAATACCCAGAATATAAAGAATTTCTTCTGCCGTACCGGCACCACCGGGAAACACCACAATGCCGTGGCCGATACGAACAAACGCTTCCAGACGTTTTTCAATATCGGGCATTATAATCAGTTTATTTACAATCGGATTAGGCGATTCCGCGGCAATAATACCCGGCTCGGTCATGCCAAGATAACGCCCCACACCGGTGCGTTGTTTGGCATGACCAATCGTCGCACCTTTCATTGGCCCCTTCATGGCACCGGGACCACAGCCGGTACAGATATCCAGATTTCGCAGCCCCAGCTGATAGCCGACTTCCTTAGTGTATTTGTACTCTTCCAGAGCAATCGAATGACCGCCCCAGCACACCACCATGTTCGGTTCCAGGCCGGGAATAAAAACTTTGGCGTTGCGTAATATATGAAAAACGGCATTGGTAACATCGACCGATTCACCAAGATTAAACCGCGGTGAATTAACAATTTTATTATGCACATAAATCACATCACGTAACACCGTGAATAAATGTTCATTAATACCACTGATCAGCTCACCGTCAACAAAAGCGATGACGGGGGCATTTTTTAAGGATAATCGAATACCTCGCTGGCGCTGCACGACTTCAATAGAAAAATCAGGATAACGATTAAGCAGCTCCTTACCATCATCAAGCGCACTGCCACTGTTAAGTACCGCCAGCGAGCAGTTACGAAAAATCTGTGAAAGCTCGCCTTTACTGGTTCGCAATATACGAACCACTTCAAACTGTGACAGGGTTTCCAGCTGCCCCTGTGGCGAAATGATTGCATCTACAACTTTATATTTCATGATAGCGCCTGAAG
This sequence comes from Gammaproteobacteria bacterium, assembly GCA_024277705.1. Taxonomy (GTDB): domain Bacteria; phylum Pseudomonadota; class Gammaproteobacteria; order SZUA-229; family SZUA-229. Next base: position 3,350 of record JAJRUQ010000033.1, on the reverse strand, counting down.
TAGAATACTTCTTTACTGTTTAAAATTTAAAAAAGATTTTGTCTTGCCACTGAATAGCAGGTTTTGACTATAAGAGGTAAAGACCAGTGCGTTTATAGATTGCGTTTTATGCTGATCATTACATTCTGACAACTCTGCATTAAGCAAACCGCGTGCTATCGTATAACACTTGATCTCTGACGGATTAATTATATTTGTTTCCACCATTAAGTCCTTACTTAACCAGCCAATCGTACCGGCATCAAAATAATCAGCAAAATAAACATTTTTATTTGACTTCATCTGCTGCCCGGAAGCAGGCAGGAATGATTTCCCAGCAAAAGAACCCGCTGCTGGCAAGCCCAGCATTTCCAGCACTGTTGGTGAAAAATCACGTTGTGAAACATAATGGTTTATCTTCTTTGCTGCCACAATATCTTCGGCAAAAACAAGCCCGGGAATAAAATATTTTGCCGCCGTCGTTTTATGTTTGCCACCAGTATGATCAGCAAGTATTACAAAAATTGTATTGTTATAAAAAGATGTTTGTTTTACTTTATCAAAAAACTCTTTTAATGACTGGTCAGCAAAATGCAAAACACTCTGATATTTTAATTCATTGTTCTTATCACCAAAAATCGCTTGCACACCCGCTGGAATATGCAGATCATGCGTACTGTTGGTATTGATCCCGACCAGAAATGGCCGCGGCATTTCTTTAATCCTGTCCAGTGCAAAGTCATACACATCAGGGTCGTGCGCACCCCAGTAATTGTGCGTATAACGACCTTCCGGCATATCTTCTTTCGCATAACTGCGGGTAAAACCTACCGCTTGTGCAAAAGCACCAGTACCGCTGGTTTCCTTATGCGTCCCCTGAAAAAAAGCCGTACTCCACCCCTGTTGTTTTAATATCTCAGGCAGGCAACGGTACTGATTATTCTGCAAACTGGTCTGCGCCACGGTTTTACCCAGCGGATTTTGTTGCGAACAGAAGATTGCGTATATACCCTCGGTTGTCCGTACACCGCCTGAGATAACGCCAAGGGGCAGTAATGACTTCTGCATCAGGGAAGTAAAAAAAGGTGTGACTGGTTTATCAAAACCATAACCATCCATACGGTCTGCAGGCCAGCCTTCCAGCAAAATAAAGATTAGATTATACGGCTGTACTTTTTTACTTACCGCGCTTTCCGCCTTACCCGGATACAAAGCCCGCATTACCTTGTTAACATCAATATCTGCAGGAAGCTTTACCGGTAGTTGTGAGATTTCTTTAGAACTGTTAATCGCACCATAGACAACACTATAAGCACCATTCATCGTAAGCGCAGCCAGTTTTGCATCACCAATCTTGAATACAGAAATAACACTTTGCGGCAGGCCGGTAATCCCACCGCGAACAAGAATAACTGACAGCAGTAATACCACCAAAAGACTGAGCTCATGTTTCAGTTTAAATTTAGACAGTCTCATACGACCGGCAAAAAATGACAACAGTCTTTTTGCAAACTTCATCGCTATAAAAATAATGAAGAATGCCAGAATATAACTCAACACTATAAATCTGCCGTGCTTGCTCACAGCGGTCATAAACAAACCTGAAGCATCAGTAAAAACATCACGCATCTCATAACTGACATGACGCCCGGACTCAACAAAATAGACCGTATCACCAATCTGCAGAGATATCTGCACGAACAGCATAATAACCAGTAACACAAAGGCAGGGGTTCTTTTCGGTAAAAAACGATAAAAAAACCAGAGTACAATGCAGCTGAGCAGAGTCAGCATAGCCGCAGTCGCCAGATCAAAACGCAAGCCCCAGAAAACGGCGTAGGCAACCTCGGAAAACGACAGACTGGAAAACTGGTTAGCGTTATAAATATAAAAAACAAACTTGAATAACAGACCGGTGGCCGTTAGTACGATCAGGCTGACAAAAAAATAATCAAATAAGCCCGTGGCAGCATTATTGTTTTTTTTCATATTAATTAATAAATATCTATTAAAACAGGCAGCGTGTTTCGTACTGTCGACGCTATTGCTTATGATGAGCAGCCAATAATAACTGGCGCAAACCCGCATAAGCAATACAGAACATACAAAAGCAATTAGCGATGATATTGACGGTTTTTTATGCTGTTAAAACTTGTCCGTCACCGCCCCTTCTGATGCAGAACAAACCAGTTTTGCATATTTCGCCAGTGTGCCGCGGGTTTCTTTTGCTGCCGGTGGCGTCCATTTGGCCAGACGGGCATCGATTTCGGTTTGCGGGATATTCAGGTTAAGGATTTTATTTTCGGCATCAATGGTAATACTGTCGCCATCTTCGATAATGGCAATCGGACCACCAACTGCAGCTTCCGGGGTAACGTGACCCACCACAAAACCATGACTGCCGCCAGAGAAACGACCGTCGGTAATCAGCGCAACATCCTGGCCCAGACCTTTACCCATAATAGCGCCGGTCGGGCTTAGCATTTCACGCATACCGGGGCCGCCGACCGGGCCTTCATGGCGGATAACAATAACATCCTCCTTCACCACGGTGTCATCTAAAATAGCGGTTAACGCATCTTCTTCAGATTCAAACACACGGGCATTGCCGGTAAAGCTCAAACCTTCTTTACCGGTGATCTTTGCCACTGCGCCGGTGGTCGCGATATTGCCGTACATGATCACTAGGTGGCTATCTTTTTTAATAGGATTATTCAACGCCCGGATGATGTCCTGTCCCGCAGGGTAAGCCGGCACCTCAGCCAGATTTTCTGCCATGGTTTTACCGGTCACCGTCATGCATTCGCCATGCAACAGATCTGCATCCAGCAGCATTTTCATGACTGGTTGAATGCCGCCGATAGCGATTAATTCTGACATCAGATATTTGCCACTGGGACGAAGATCCGCCAGCAGAGGAACATGGGCACCGATACGGGTAAAATCATCCAGTTCCAGTTCAACATTGGCGGCATGTGCCATTGCCAGCAAATGCAGCACGGCATTGGTCGAACCACCTAAAGCAATTACCACTGTAATCGCATTTTCAAATGCCTTGCGGGTCATGATGTCGCTGGGTTGAATACCTTTATCAATCAAATTCAGCACCGCTGCACCGGCTTGATGGCAGTCGTCTTTCTTGTCCACAGACACCGCTTCCTGCGCCGAGCTGTTGGGCAGACTCATACCCAGCGCCTCAATAGCAGAGGCCATGGTATTGGCGGTATACATGCCACCACAGGAACCTGGCCCCGGAATTGCGCAATCCTCAACCTGTTTCAACTCGGCTTCCGAAACCGTACCGGCAGCCACACCACCAACCGCTTCAAAAACAGAAACAATATCGGTATGACCTGCACCCGGTTTAATAG
>JAJRUQ010000032.1 GCA_024277705.1 Gammaproteobacteria bacterium | reverse complement strand
GTGCCTGCACCCCTTGTTGTTTTGCAACCTGCTCCAGCTGATAAAGCTCCGCCGGTGATTCAACATTAAAACAGCGTATCCCCACCTCCAGAGCACGCGCCATTTCTTCTGGCATTTTACCAACGCCTGAAAAAACAATCTTATCGCTGCTGCCACCGGCAAGTAAAACCCGCTCCAGCTCCCCCATGGAGACAATATCAAAACCTGAGCCCAGCCTTGCCAGCACATTCAGTACCGCAAGATTTGAATTCGCTTTAACTGCATAACAGATTAAATGCGGATGCCCCGCCAGCGCCGAATCAAATGCTTTCCAATGACGTTCCAGCGTGGCTCGCGAATAAACATAGCAGGGGGTAGCCACTTCATCTGCCAGCGTACTAACATCAACCTCTTCTGCCTGCAGGCGACCCTCTTTGTAATTAAAAAAATCCATAGTTAAATCATCTTTGTAGCGCTACTATTGCACCTGTTCATTACGATTATCTGCCCGACTGTCGGTTGTTATAACAGGCACTGCAGCCGGCTCAACCGGTACATCTTCTTCCACTAAATAAAGTTCACCCGTCATCCCGCACGCGGACAATACCAGGGTCATGATTAATGCTAAAATTTTCACTGCTTCTCTATTTTTTATTGCGGCTCACTTTAGAATACCCCGGTCAGTGTAACGATTTTAAGCCCTCATGGACAATGTTATACTGACTGCCGGGATTGCCGCTGGATTTATATTTGTTGTCTGCCGGTTATTATTGCAATATTCAATGAATAACGAAACCCATTCTTTAGCAACGGTCTAAAAAAACAAACGCTAAACCCATACCATATTTCACACGAAAGCGATTATGTCAGAACTTGAAAATATTACCATTGAAACACAGGCTCACCCCGATGCTGCGGTCATCTGGCTACATGGACTGGGTGCGGACGGTAATGACTTTGTACCCATCGTTGAACAACTGCAACTGCCTGCCGATTTTGCTGTTCGCTTTATTTTTCCGCATGCACCGGTGCGCCCGATTACCATCAATCAGGGTTATCAAATGTCCGGCTGGTATGACATCAGCAGCCTTTCTATCGCTGATCAAGAAGATGAGGCCGGCATCAAGGAGTCATCTGCGATATTAAAACAGCTTTGCCTGGCGCAGGAACAAGCCGGCATCCATGCCAGTCGTATCATTGTGGCCGGATTTTCACAGGGTGGCGCCATTGCTTTGCATTGCGGCTGCCGTTATGAAAAGCCACTGGCAGGAATTATGGCCCTCTCCACGTATATGCCGCTACCGGATTCACTGGCCGATGAAATGAACGAAGATGCTATTGAAACACCGGTCTTTATGGCGCATGGGCGACAGGATGATGTTGTCAGTTATGACCATGGGCTACACAGTAAAGCGCTACTTGAAGCCAATAATATGAATGTTTTATGGCATGAATACGATATGGGCCATGCTGTCTGCCTGGAGGAAATCCAGCATATTCGCCAATGGCTGGTCGATACCCTGTAAATACCTCCTGTCTCGGCTTTTTTCGTCGCGCTATCGCTATACAACTATATTTGCTAAAGCATTCGCCTTTCCCGGTCAGTTTCGCTATTATCTTAAGGTCGCCTCTGAATAATCAATGTCTATGGGTAGCACTTATGAGTAAATCAGATTTAAAACTAAGTATTGATCTCGCTCCTGCCGTTCCATTATGGAAGCTCGCGCCCACCAAAGATAAAGATGGCGGCCCGGTCAGTGACCTGTTAATGATTATTCCCAAACTAAAAAGCCGACCGGAACAATATATAAAAGATACACTGGCTAATATAGAATTTGCCCTTAAACAATATAATAATGATATATTATTTGCCAACCTCGATATGAAACTGAATACTTTGTGGGTATCATTCAGGGCGGTACCCGGCGTCTATGTTGACATCGTTTCGACATTAAAAATTAATGTTCCGGAAGCCGTACTTGTCGGTGACTCACATTCACGCTTACATAAAGACTGATATTCAGAAATAAATTTTAGGATTAATTATGCCTCAAGTTGCACTGGATGCCGGCGCATTCGCTGAAATGAAAGAAATGATGGGCGATACCTTTGCTGACATTGTTTCTTTATGCCTGCAAACCCTGCCTGAACAACTCAGTGGTATTGAAACAGCCATACAAAATACCAACGCTGAAGAATTATTTAACCTCGCTCATAAAATGAAAAGTTCCTGCGGCAGTATTGGCGCTTTTGGCCTCGCTGAAAAAGCCCAGGTACTGGAACTAATCGGCCGTGAAGGAAAAACCGATGTTCCGGAACAGGCTCTCGATGAATTACGTATTGCGACCAATCAGGTGATCAACATACTGAATAATGAAGCAAATTCTTAATCGACGCCATATGAAAAAAACAGTTTACTTTATTCTATTCCTTACATTGTCAATTTCAGCCCTGTTTTTTTTTCAGGTCTGGCAGAACAACCGCGATATCCCAGCACCGGCAACGGCTGAAATACAGCAACATTTTGATCGCTCAATTAACTGGTTAAATGACAATTATGCGCAACTGAAAGACAGCAATAACCCGATTTTATGGTGGTTTATAAAACAGGCAGCTTTAACCTCCGATGATAAAACATTAGACCACCTGTTTAAACAATATAAAAAAGAGCGTATCGACAGTGAACCGGTAAACCTGTCAACACCCATGTTTGAACCGTTGTACCGGCCACGCATTCCGGACATAAGCGCTTTTTCGGGACTGGATGCTTACCAGATATTTTTATTTTATGGCTTTAGCTGTGATGCTGATCTGGGCAGCGAACCTTTAATTCAACAACAGCTGGAACCTGACTTCTGTTCACTGCATTTTATCCATCCACGCTGTGTCACCCATCAATTGATGGGCCTGAGGTTTATGCAGCGATTCGAGTGCGGCAATGAAGACAAGGTCGCAAACACCATAAGCACTTTACAGGAAACACTGGTCACTGAGCTTACCTGGGATTTTCGGGTTACCGATTCCTATATACAGCGTGTTTTATTACTGCTTGATACCGGCGCCTACGATAAAATAAAACCGGTCTGGATTAAAAATATTCTACTGGCACAAAACCCGGACGGCAGCTGGGACGACCTGCTCCCGTTATTGCCTTTAAGTGATGGCAGGGTTCTGGCATTAACCAGTACCACCGTTAAGATACAAAAACAAAAGGCAAGTTTTCATGCTTCGGCACAGGCAATCTGGCTGTTAAGCATGCTTATCGAGGAATCCGGACATCAGCGGGACTAAGCTCTCTGAATATTTCTTTCCATTGATTACTCCTGCCTGGAAAGCGGCCAGCTAAAGAGAGCGCTGGCCATTTAAAATGGCCGATCCTGCCTTTACTTCACTCTATCGATCATTAACGGTTACTGAACGCCATGCACTTGCCACACAACATTTCCTGAAATCTGACACTCATAATTCGTATCTTTTAAATACAAAAAGCCCTTCTCCACGCATTGCATAAAAACCATATGTTTTTTCTATTCAGCAAATATTTGGCTTTTCTTCAGCTGATGTTTTCCTTATAAGCAATTTGTTATGTGAGTTTCAACTCGCAACCCTTGATATCTTTTTAAGTATTTCTTTGTCATCGCCAAATTTACAAATGGCATCGCAATTATTTTTCAGTTCAGAGAATAATATATAGTGTATTTCAATCTCACTATTTTTTATAGATGGCCTTTGAAGCTGTAACAGTACTTCTTTTTCTCTATTGTCAGGAATAATAATATACAGTGATGGTGGATTATCTTTGAACGAAAAATGCAAGTCGGTCAATCTCAATATACCAGAATATATTGACGTACTCTTTTCGACCTCAAACGCACAGGCAATATTGTTTGTGTCTTTATCAAACCAGACTGCATCAATAAGCGTAATTGTTTTATAAGTGTCTTTGTCTACTTCCAGAGCAGGAAATTTATCGATGCTCATAAAGGATAAGCTGTTACCATTGTGGCATTTAGATCTGTCATTGGATGCTGCGATAACATCATAACCTATAGAACAACCAATGGTCATAATATGGTACTGCATTTCAGTATGGATATCTTCCTCCTCCATTTCATTTGTAACTTCCTCATGTCTTTTTTTAAGTTTCTTTTCTATTTTCGCCCGTTCTTCTTCAGAAATATACTCGTCACTTATTAATAACTTTCTTTCACCAACATCAAATAACAAGCCTGCAAAAGCTCCCAGGTCGTTTGATAGTTCATATTTTAGTTGATTGTTTTTTTCTATTATGACCTCTCTCATTCTTAAATATTCTGACCATGAGCCCAGTTTTACTTTGTCTTTAAATAGTGAATTGAACCCCTTTACAATAGCCGTGTTACAGGGCGGGATAATTGTCGGATGTAAGAAATATAAAATACTTGCAACTGCGGGGCCCAGCCCTTTTATTTTTCTTTGATCTAATAAAATTATTTCTTTTAATATCTGCTCTTCTTTTGTGGCATGAATACATTTTTCAAGAAATTGCCCAAAAGCGATTTTGTTTTCTTCATTTTCATATATGTCTGGTATTCGTAATTTTGGCTTCCAGTAGAATGGATGTGAAGCACCTTTAAATACTTGCTTTTGCTCAGTGATGCAATTTAATACAAACTCTAAAGATGAATCCTTAAAATCATTACCAAATTTTCCTTCTTTTATATCTTGTATTACATCAAAAACACCTCTACGAATGGTACGAAATGCTTTTAATCTTTCATCATTATTTACGAACCAACTATTAAATACCGTTTCCTGGTCTTCTTTGTAATTCTTTATTATTGACTTCAAATCCTGGCTCATAAATTAATCTCGCTGGTTAATTTTTATATAACGACTTGGCTCACGGGGTTTTGAAGCACAGCACAGTAAAATGACAGTGCAGCGCATTATTACGAACTTTTGCATATTTTCGCTTAACCATCATAATTAGTTTTGATGAAGACCAAGTTCTTTTTGCTTTTTCCTGGTAAGTCCTAAGGAAACAATGTAGTGAGATTCTTCAAGGTAATATCTAAGCTCGTCATCTTCTGTATCCGGGGCGCTATACTGCTGTATCCACATCATCCCACGTGAGGCGAAGTAAGGTGCCGGACGATAACCGGGTTCGTCGCTTAAAAAAAGGAAATCAGACTCGCACGTTTTAAATGTGAACGCAGGCCTGGCAGCGTTTTCCCAGCCGCCAATTGCAAAGACCTTCCCTCCTACTTTCCATACATGAGAACCTCCCCATTGCATAACATATGAAACAGCCGGGAGTGAACGGCAAAAATCATTGAATGCTTCATAAGTCATACTGGTATTCCTGTTAGCTCATATCGACCAGGCGGTGCAGCAAGCACGCAGCATAGTGAAGGAAAGGAAAGGAAAGCAATTAATTGTTCTGATAACTTCATGTCCGGACTTAGTAAAGGCTCTCATTGTCGTTATGCTTGAATACTTGCTTTAAAACTTGTGTTTTGTGGAGAAACACCTTTTTGTTTCGAGGCTTTTGACATCCATTGGCGGATGCCGTTATGCGATTAAAATGGATTTTTTGCGCCAGACTAATTAACAGAGTCCCGATACTGAACCGGTGTTTTTCCGGTCCACTTTTTAAATGCCCTGGAAAAAGCACTTTGTTCTGAAAAGCCAATAAGAAAGGCAATGTCACTCATGCGATTAACCGGGTTTTCAATATATTGCTTGGCAACCATTTCACGCACCCCGTCCAGCAGAAAACGAAAACTGGTCTGGTGCTCTTTCAGCCGGCGCTGCATACTACGCTCACTTAAATTTAACTCCCCGGCAACCAGTTTATCGGTCACCTGTCCATCGGGCAGATTTTCCAGAATAATTGACTGCACCTGCTGCACAATATCGCCCTGTTTAATGGTGACCAGATATTTCATTAACATCTCATCATGCATCGCTGCGATTTGTTTATTACCGGAGGGCAGTACCTTATCGGCATCGGACCGCGCAATCGTTAGACTGCTTTGCCCGGCATCAAACTCGACCTCACTGCGAAAATAGTCAGTTATCTTTTTTGAGCATTACGGCTCGGGGCGGGCCAGACAGACCCGGGTGGCAATCAGTTCATCTCCAAAATTAAAGCGGCACATGTGCATCAATATGGAAAGGATCAGATCATGATGCTGTGGCAGGGTAAACAGTGAACCTTCCAGGTCAACACTGATCTTTAATCCTGCCGGCGTGTCTGCCACCGCCAGATCCACATCTTCTGTCACCACGTGAATATAGCGAACCGCACGCTTGACAGCACGCCTTAATGTGGCGCTTGCCAGCCACGCATAACCTAATGCACCAATCTGTGACGGGTGCCAGAACGCTGCCATATCAATGGCAAAACAGGGGTCTTCAATCACCTCTGTTGCCTGTTGCCAGAGCTTATCAACACTGTTAACGCTGATGCGTGCTGTTGGGTTGAGTAATAATTCCGGATTTATGTCGGCTTTTTTATACAGCGGTGCTGGATCGACATCAACGCTTTCCAGATATTTCCATAACAGGTTGGTTGCAGGGGCAAAGTGCGTTAAAGACATAATGGTTTCCGTATTACAACAACAGCTTATTTTTTACTCGCTGGCTCAGCTCTGGCGCGGGCAATGGCTTTCCTCACCTGCGCCGGTGCGGTGCCACCAATATGATTTCTTGATTGTACCGATCCTTCCAGTGTCAATACCTCAAAAACATCAGCCTCGATTTTATCTGAAAACTGCTGCAGCTGCTCAAGGCTTAATTCACTTAAATCTTTACCGGTACTGACCCCCATGGCCACCGCGCTACCCACCACTTCATGGGCATCACGAAACGGCAGATTTTTACGCACCAGATAATCCGCCAGATCGGTTGCTGTCGAGAAACCCTGCTTTGCTGCTTTATACATACTTTCACGTTTACATATTATTGCCGGTACCATATCAGCAAACGCCCGCAAACAGCCTGATACTGTGTCAATCGTATCAAACAAAGGCTCTTTATCTTCCTGGTTATCTTTGTTATATGCCAGTGGTTGTGATTTCATCAAGGTCAGCAAGCTGATCAGGTTGCCATTTATTCGACCGGTTTTACCCCGTACCAGCTCCGGTACATCAGGGTTTTTCTTTTGCGGCATAATGGATGAACCGGTACAAAAACGATCAGGCAGCTCAATAAAATCAAACTGTGCCGACGACCATATCACCAGCTCTTCAGACATGCGCGACATGTGCACCAGCAGTATTGCCGCTGCAGAACAAAATTCGATGGCAAAATCACGGTCACTCACGGAATCCAGGGAATTTTCTGTTGGCGCGGTGAAACCAAGTTGTTGCGCGGTAAATTCCCGGTCAATGGGGTAACTGGTACCGGCAAGTGCGGCCGCGCCCAGGGGCGACATATTCATGCGTTGCTGACAATCGGCAAACCGCGAGCCATCCCGCTTCAGCATTTCAAACCATGCCATCAGGTGATGACCGAATGTTACCGGCTGCGCCACCTGCAAATGAGTAAAGCCCGGCATAATGGTATCCGCTTCACGTGCTGCCACATCCAGTATGCCCTGCTGCAAACGCTGTATTTCATTAATAATGAAATCTATCTGCTCGCGTAAATACAAACGGATATCCGTGGCAACCTGATCATTTCTGGAGCGCCCGGTATGCAGTCGTTTACCCGCATCCCCAACCAGCTCCGTCAATCGCGCTTCAATGTTCATGTGAACATCTTCGCGCTTTATCGACCAGTTAAAATTGCCGTCTGTGATCTCCTGCTCAACCTTGTCCAGCCCCTGTAAAATAGCATGGCAATCTTCTTCGTTTAATACACCTATTTTATTTAACATACGGGCATGTGCACGTGAGCCGTTTATATCCTGCCGGTACATGCGCCGGTCAAACTGAACCGAAGCTGTAAACGCTTCTACAAAAGCATCGGTCTGCTCGCTGAAGCGCCCTCCCCAGGCAGCATTTGTGGCATTATCAGTGGCGCTATCGCCACGCTTACCGGTCGGTGAAGAATCCATCTGTTGATTTTTATTACTCATTTTTATATCGCGGGTTAGTCTAATTTTTATGTCTGTTTTTGCAGTATATCAAAACCTGATTACGCATAATAATCTGTCAATACCGGTTCTTTTCCATGGATTCAGCTTGCTTTCCATGCACACTGGACTATTTAATGTAAATGACTGAAAACATTACAAATAACAATACTGGTAATAATAGCGGGATAAACGCCGGTTTACTACCAAACTTTTGTGATGTGCGTGTTTTATTTATCGTTGTTTTACTCACCGAGATGCTGGCAATTATTTTCAGTATGGCCTCTTCCAGTAACAGCGGGCAATTCTGGAACTATTTATCCATTTCATCATTATTAATGCAATGGATAGCCCTGTTAAACGCTGCGGTATTTTGCCAGTTAAAAGACTGGCTGCATCAACAGTCTTCTACCCGCTGCATGTTTTACAGTTTTTCTATTATGATGACCATCAGTATCCTGGTGGCACTACTGGGCGACCGGCTGTCATTTTTACTGCTCATTGATTCACCGGATAACACCCTGGATACACTCTTTCTTGTCCGCGTGACAACCATCAGTGCCGTTATTTATTTTTTATTATTACGATACTTTTATATACAACAACAATGGCGACGAAACCTTGCTGCTCAAAGCCATGCAGAAATTCAGGCGCTGCAGGCACGCATCCGGCCACATTTTCTGTTTAACAGCATGAATACCATTGCCAGTCTTATCGCAATCTCACCGGAAAAAGCTGAAATTGCCATAGAGGATCTTTCTGATTTGTTTCGTGCCAGTTTAAGCGAGCAGAATATGAACTCTCTGGCGGCCGAGATAGAGCTAACCAAAAGCTACCTTGCCATCGAGTTTCTACGCCTTGGCGACCGCCTGCAGGTTGAGTGGGAAATAGATCCCGAGTTACTCGAAATTCAGGTGCCATCGCTATGTATCCAGCCGCTGGCAGAGAATGCGGTTTACCATGGCATAGAACCGCTGCCAAAAGGTGGAAAAATTCGTATTTCTGCGCTACAAATAGATAATACATTACTGTTATCCGTCAGCAACCCTTTGCCATCCATTAACAATGCATCAAACAGGCAACCTATGGCAAAAAACAAAGGGAATAAAATGGCACAGAACAACATCAGACAGCGCTTAAAACTCGTCTATAAAAATAAAAGCGCATTTTTAATAAATGACACCAAAGAAAATTATACTGTAACCCTTTCCATCCCTATTACTTAATTTCTTTGGATTACTATGAACGTATTAATAGTTGATGACGAACAACTCGCCAGACAACGTTTAAAAAAATTACTCTCATCTAACAGCTGCTATCAGATTATTGGTGAAGCCAATACCGGTGAAGATGCGCTTAGAAAAGCCCAGGCATCCAACCCCGATGTTATCCTGATGGATATTCGAATGCCGGGAATGGATGGTATTGAAGCGGCTAACTATATTAATCGCCTGGATAAACCACCGGCAATAATATTCACCACCGCTTACAGTGACCATGCATTAGAAGCATTCGAAACGCATGCTATTGACTATTTACTGAAACCGATAAAACAAAGCCGCCTGGAAGCAGCTCTGGAAGCGGCAAAGCGCATGAATAAAGCGCAATTAAATCAGCTCAGAGAAGAAGAAACCGGTCATGCTCGTCAAAAAATTTGTGTAAAAAACCGCGGCTCACTGGAGTTGATACCCATTGATGAAATCATTTACTTTAAAGCTGACCAGAAATATGTCACCTTACGTACCGCTGAGCAGGAATATTTAATTGAAGAATCACTTAAAATGCTTGAGCAGGAATTTCCGCAGTTCTTACGCATCCATCGTAATGCACTGGTCGCTGAAGATGTGCTGCATGGCATAACAAAAAACAATGACGGTCATGCCTGTATTAACTTTACTGATATTGATGATTTGCTTGAAATCAGCCGTCGCCACCTGCCCTTTATACGAAAAAAAATCCGCAATTAGCAATTAAGTGATCAATACTATTAAAGTATTATAGGCAGCACGTACAATACAGTAGCTTAGCAAATTGTTCCTGACGAAAATAAAATACGTGTTACGACTCACTCTATTAATAAGCCGGTTTTCATTACAATGACAGACTCCCCTAAACGTAATCTGTTATTTAACAAAACCATACTGATAACACGTCCTGCCGGACGCGAAAAAAATTTAAAACGGCTCATTGAACAGGCAAAAGCTTATGTCATCCATTATCCGGTTATCAGTATTCAACCCCCCTCTGAGCTGGATATAAAACAACTGGATATCTTGCAGGAGCAACTGCAAAGTTTTACCATGGCCATTTTCATCAGTCGGACAGCGGTAGAACAAAGCCTCGTATATTTCCCGGTATTGCCCGAACACCTGTTCATCGCCTCCATCGGCGCTAAAACCACGCAGGCACTGGAACAGCACAACATCTCGGTCCAACTACAGGCGCCGGAATTTACCACTGAGTCACTGCTGGCCACCGATAAATTTCAAATGCCGGAAATAAAAGGTCAGCGAATTTTGATTTTCAGAGGCAATGGTGGCCGTCAAACGCTGGGAGATACGCTAATACAAAGAGGTGCACAAATTCGTTACGTGGAAATTTACCAGCGAACAATTCCACCGTTGCCGCCCTTAAGCCTGCAGCAGATCAACAGCCTGAATGCCATCACTATTAGCAGTAATGAAGGCCTGGATAACCTGGTCACACTGATGGAAGACCCCAGCCTGCTGATTGATGTTCCTATATTTGTGCCTTCACCACGTGCCGCCACACTGGCAAGAGAACACGGATTTAAAACCATAGTAACGGCAAAGAATGCCACCGATGAAGCAATTTTTAACGCCTTAACGGACTTTTTTCAGCGCACATAATAAAAAACAATTTGCACTAAATTCTACAATTTTCAGTCTGGATACGATAATCTATAGGCATTAGCAGATGTTTTTCCGGATATAAAATATGAACCGTTTATTATATGTGTTGCTACTTTCGGCAATCACCATATCAGGGTTTGTCATGTACCAGCATCACGATTTAGGCTTTATCAGTCTGCGTTTTGCCGGTAATACTTTTGAAACCAATTTTGTTGTTTTTGCAGCGGCAATCTTAAGTCTGGCTTTTGTCATAATGCTGCTGGCCAGAACATGGCAGTCCATCAAATCGGCTTTCAGCTATTTAATCAACAAACGCCGGCAACAACTGGAAAATAAAGCACACACTTCTCTATCTCAGGGTTTAATCGAATATGCCGAAGGACGATTTGAGCAGGCAGAAAAAGTTTTGCTGCAGCAGGTTAAATACAGTAATAACCGCCTGTTGATTTACTTATCAGCGGCGCGTGCAGCACAACAACAGGGAGCACATGAGCGTCGTGATGAATACTTGCGCAAAGCCCACATCGAAGCACCACAGGCGGATATTGCGATTGGCCTGACCAAGGCTGAATTACAACTGGCGCATGATCAAAATGAACAAGCCCTGGCCACTCTGACACAGTTACATAAATTAACGCCAAACCATACTTATGTGCTTGGCTTACTGGCAAGCACCTATAAGCTGTTACAGGACTGGGATAACCTGAGTGCACTGCTGCCCGCACTGAAAAAACACGGCAAGCTTTCTGCGGAACATTATCTTGCATTAGAAATTGCTGTGCACAACGGTCTAATGACAAAATTATCTGCCAATAATGACAGCAAACTATTAATCCAGCACTGGAAACATGCCCCGCACCACCTTAAAGCCCTGCCCGATGTAGTTGAACATTATGTGAAACGGTTAATACAGGTCGATGCTGCCGGTGAAGCAGAGAATATACTGCGTCTTTATTTATCTAAAAACTGGCAGGAAAGCAGCATCATCCTGTATTCAAAACTTGACGTCATGATCGATAACAAACAACTGGAAATGGCTGAAGCCTGGTTAAAAGACCATCAACACAACGCCTGGTTATTACTTGCACTGGGTAAAATGTGTATCTTACGATCACTATGGGGAAAAGCAAAAAACTACCTGGAAGCCAGCATAGCCATCAGCCCCATGCCTGAAAGCTATCTGAAACTGGCACAATTACTTGAACAGCAGATGGATGAAATAGCTGCTGCCCAGGAATATTATCGCCAGGGCCTGCACTTGCTTGCCGGTAATTATAGTGAATGCGCTGCGGACATAAAAAACCTGAACACCGGCATGAAAATGCCGGAACTGAAAATAGTAAAAAATTAATACTCAGCTACAACAGATATAATAGTCGCTGTAACTGCATTTGATGAGTCTCCGGTGCTTCACCTGCTGTTATCTGCCATAGCAGGACAGACAGCTTCACTCTTCAGCAAGTTGCCTGATGATATTAATGACTTCAGGATGGTCAAACTCACGGCCGCCTACAGCCCGGTAACGTACATTTCCCTGCTTATCAATCAAATAGGTTGTTGGCAAACCACGTACCGCATAATCCTGTGAAACCTTGCTTGAGGTATCAAATAGTATTTTAAATGTTGGATCTATCGGTAACTGCCCGGTAAAGGCAAACACATCGTCCGCTGTTTCCATTTGATTAATTGCCAGCACTGCAAATTTATCTGAATCCACTGCATTTTGCAGTCGTTCCATCGATGGCATTTCACGAACACAGGGAGGACACCATGTTGCCCAGAAATTAAGTAACACCACCTTCCCTTTATAATCCGATAACTTTACCCGCTCTTCGTCCATATCCTGCAATTCAAAATCACTGGCAACAACCGGCTGTTTAATCCTTGTTATATTGTGACTGAGTTCAGGTTGCTGCCATTCTGCATATGAATTAAATGCCAGCAGCAACAAAAATACCGTACTTAAATAAACCATTATTGAATTTTTCATAACTTACTCGGGAAGTGTTTCCGCTGCACATTTAAGGTTTTCCAGAATACCGGTATAAGCTTTACCATCCAGTTGCCATTTGTATATCAGATCAAACTCGGTCTCTCTGGGCAATTTAATGGTAGTAAAGCCCTGTTGCCAGTCACCGACTTCAAATTCGCCCGCATCCGGCAGCAGTGTCCAGGAAAAAGTAATGCCCGCCTTTCTCCATTCTTCCAGCCACTGGCTTTTTGTTTTTACCGGTAATAAATGTTCAGGCTTGTCCTTTGTGTAATAGCGCCAGTCTTTCACATAGTAACGCATGATCTGGCTGGAGGTGTTTTTCAGGATGGTGCCAAACATACAATATGCTGCCGCGCGTTCAATTTCTTTTTTCGGAAAATTATGTTTTGCATAAATGGCGCGAACAAAATCAGGAAGTAACTGTATCAGTTCAATACTGAAACCTTCATCCTCAGCGGTCCACGTCAGCAAACCTGTGATTTTATTTTTATGGATGGTAACTTTTGCAGAAAAAGCCGCTGGTGAGAATGTTACGGTTAACAGGACAAAACATAAACTAATGTATTTCAGATTGTGTGAATTCATACTCATGTATAATAGGGCCATAAATTACATTAATGCGCCATTGATAAATTAAATACATCTCTCAATAACCCGGCACTGTCCCTATAGCCTACTCGATTATGAAAAAATTTCTTCATTTATTTTTTACCTGTTTACTTTTGTCGTTATCAAATAACAGTCTGGCGATGCCGGAGATTCCTTTTTGCCCTGCCGGTGGTCCGCCCGGCTGGTTTAATTATTTTCATGACAAGCACAATCGTGACTCCTGGTACCGGCAGAATGCTTATCATAACAGCTATAACCATAGTCAGAGAGTACCAGCCTTCAACACTCAACAATCACCCCCTCGTACCGCATTACAAAATCATACAATAAACCGGCCCTATTATGCTTATCCGCCTTATAACTACCGGTCTGCCGCGCCACAGCGGAAAATATATCAAGCGCCTGTACAGCGGCAGTATTCTCACCCGCCGCAACAACCGTACAGACAGCCACACTGATCAAATATTTTAATGTACTTTTATTATTTTCAGAACCGGCTCATTCAGTTTTTCATCATCATTGAAACCGGAAACCAGCAAAACCCGATTACCCGTTTTTGTTAATTTACACTGCTTGCTTATATCCTGACTGAGTAACTTCCAGTTATGCGCCTTTTCCTCTTCTACCTGAAAAGGAATAATTCCCCAATGTAAATTCAGTTTCTGACAGGTAGTAATATTCGTTGACACCCCCAGCAATGGTGATGATGGCCGGCTGGCTGATAATATTGTGGCCGTATGTCCACTGCGGGTTGGTACAATGATCCCCTGTAACCTTAATTCCTGTGCCAGTGTATTAGCCGCATGTGCGATGGCTTTTCTTGATGATATTATTTCACCCATGTTAGCAACATCTTCACCAAACGAACCTTGACTCCACTGATGCGCTTCAATTTCCCGTAATATCTTATCCATCATTCTTACTGTTTTTACCGGATATTTTCCGGCAGCCGTTTCCGCAGAAAGCATCACTGCATCGGTACTGCTTAATGCCGCATTTGCGACATCGCCAACCTCTGCCCTGGTAGGCCGGGCATTGCTGATCATTGACTCCATCATTTGCGTAGCAACAATGACCGGGCGGTGGAAATATCGCTCTTTGTTAATAATCTGTTTTTGAATTAACGGTACTTCTTCAGCAGGTAGTTCTATGCCGAGGTCTCCACGCGCAATCATTATTCCGTATGCCGAATCGATGATTTCATCGATGTTTATTACCGCTTCAGGTTTTTCAATTTTTGCGACAATTGG
>JAJRUQ010000031.1 GCA_024277705.1 Gammaproteobacteria bacterium | reverse complement strand
GTGGTATCGATGAAATGTTGAAATAAAAGTTTTAAGTTGTAAGTTATAAGTTTAAAGTAACTGCCAACTGCCAACTGCCAATTTTTTATTATGAGACAAATCGTCCTCGATACCGAAACTACCGGACTTGACCCCAAGCAGGGCCATAAAATCATTGAAATCGGCTGTGTTGAGATGGTTAACCGGCGACTGACCGGTAATAATTATCACCAGTATCTGCAGCCGGATCGTGATATTGATGAAGGCGCACAGGCGGTTCATGGTATCAGTAATGAATTTTTAGCTGACAAGCCGCGTTTTATCGACGTGGTTAAGGATTTTATTGAATATCTGGATGGTGCCGAGCTGATTATCCATAACGCACCGTTTGACGTTGGTTTTATCAACCATGAATTTAAACTGGCCGGTGAAGAATACGGCTCGGTGAGTACTTATTGCACGGTCATTGATACCCTGGTGATGGCGCGCAAAAAGCGCCCCGGCAAGAAAAATAATCTGGACGTATTATGTAAAGAATACGATGTCAGTAATGCCCACCGTGAACTTCATGGTGCCTTGCTTGACTCTGAGTTACTCGCTGAAGTTTATCTTAGAATGACCGGTGGGCAGAGTGCACTGCTGCTGGAGAGTGCAGAAGCAGCTGGTCATTCGTCAGACTCAGGCACAGTAAAAAAATTATCGGGCGAGCGAAAACCTGTCAAAATCATAAAAGCCAATGATGAAGAATTACAGGCACATCAATTGATTATTGAAAAAATGGGTAAAGAGGTGTGGCAGTAAAACCACTGTCGCCTGTATCCTGAGCAGTGCAATGACAGATTTATCGGCTTTCTGGCTGGTGCAGCCGGGTTTATCTAATCTTTAAAGTCCTGGCTTTTTCACGCTGCCAGTCACGCTCTTTAATTGAGGCACGTTTGTCGTGCTCTTTTTTACCTTTTGCCAGTCCGATGTCCAGTTTTACCCGGCCATTTTTTTTCCAGAACAGGGCCAGTGGTACCAGAGTGTAGCCTTTACGCTCAACCTGACCGATCAAACGGTCGATTTCATGGCGGTGCATTAATATTTTGCGCGCACGTGTGGGATTGGCGTGGATATGCGTTGAGGTACTGATGAGGGGGGTGATGGTGCCGCCAATCCATTCCAGCTCACCATTTTTGGCAAAGATATAACTGTCGTTTATCTGTACACGGCCTTCGCGCAGGCTTTTGACTTCCCAGCCTTCGAGTACCAGGCCGGCTTCAAAATTGCTCTCAATGGTGAAATCAAAGCGTGCCTTACGATTTCGTGCAATGGTATTGTCGCTGGTTTTTTTCTTGGGTTTCTTTGCCATGATGCTCTGGTTTGTTTATCTTTAGTCTGCAGCTGTCTTTTGCTAAAGAATCAGGTTGGCAAGTATAGGGCAAGTTAATGGCACTGTCATTGCCACATGGCTGCATCCTTATGTTTATTCAATAAAATAATTTGGCAGAATTATGTTATTCCTGTAGCTTATATTGAGTATAATTCTTTGTGCACAAAAACAGCTTGAGTCAATGACATAAATTGTTAACAATGTGAGCCCTGTATATGAGAACCGGATTTTATTGGCTAGCTGCGCCGAGGCGTATTAATTATTATGGCTGAAAACACAACATCACAAGCAGTATCTGTTCATGCTCAATGGAGTAATCGTACTGTCTTTATACTGGCAGCCACCGGTTCAGCTGTCGGCCTTGGTAATATCTGGAAATTTCCCTATATTGCCGGTGAAAATGGCGGCGGCACCTTTGTGCTGGTTTATCTGCTGTGTATTGCGCTTATTGGTATTCCCATCATGATGGCAGAAATCATGCTTGGCCGTCGTGGTAAGCAGAGTCCTATTAATACCATGAAAGCGCTGGCTAAACAGGAGAATCGTAACCCGGGCTGGGTATGGCTGGGCTGGATGGGGGTTTTTGCCGGTTTTCTTATTTTATCGTATTACAGTGTTATTGCCGGCTGGGCGATGTCATATGTTTTCCGCACGGCGGGTGGTTTGTTTCTTGGGGTAACGGCTGACGGGGTTAACAGTATCTTTACCGATCTGGTCAGCGACCCGGAACGCTTGCTTGCCTGGCATACTGTTTTTATGGTGATGACCATGACCGTGGTTGCCCGTGGTGTTAAAAATGGTATCGAGAAAGCTGTTACGTATTTAATGCCGTTATTATTTGCTCTGTTAATTGTGATTGTTTTATATGCCATGACCACCGGTCATTTTTTAGAAGGCCTTAAGTTTTTGTTTACTCCCGGTGAAATTGACGGCAAAGGTATTTTAATCGCGATGGGACATGCCTTTTTTACCTTAAGCCTGGGTATGGGGGCGATTATGGTTTATGGCTCTTATTTATCGAGTCAGCACTCCATTGCACAGGCCTCTATTCTTATTGCCCTTGCTGATACGGTGGTGGCATTACTTGCCGGGCTGGCCATTTTTCCGATCGTGTTTGCTAACGGGCTGGAGCCCGGTGCCGGTCCCGGATTGATCTTTCAAACCCTGCCGATTGCTTTTGGTCATATGCAGGGCGGAACCATGGTGGGCGTGATCTTCTTTACCCTGCTGGTTTTTGCTGCCTGGACCTCAGCTATTTCTCTTATTGAACCGGCAGTGGCTTATCTGGTAGAAAACAAAGGTTTTGACCGGGTATATTCCGCGGTATTGATTGGCTTTTTGACATGGTTTGTTGGTCTGGGTACGGTATTTTCATTTAATATCTGGAAGGACCATACCTTAACCATACCGTTCTTATTTGAAAACTTTAGTTTTTTCGATACTCTGGACTATTTAACTGCAAATATTATGCTGCCTTTGGGCGGCTTGTTTATTGCTATTTTTGCCGCCTGGGTGATGCATGAGCAGTCAACAAAAGAAGAGATGGCAACGTACCCGGCACTGTATAAAACCTGGCGTTTTTTAGTGCGTTATATTACACCGGTTGCCGTGATCGTTGTGTTTTTAAAAGCCATTGGCGCTATTTAGGCCGCCGATTATAAATTTACGGCACCTGTCTTTATTCATGAATAAACACAGGTGTTTTTTAAGTATTAGAAATAATTATTCAGGAATTTTATGTCTCATATTCAACGCAGTGCGCTGGTTTATTACTCCGCCGCTGAAATGTATCATTTAGTCAACGATATTGCGGATTATCCCAATTTTCTGCCCTGGTGTCGGTCTTCGCAGGTAAAAAGTGAAAGTGATACGGAAATGATCGCTTCAGTGGAAATAGCCAAAGGGGTATTAAATAAAACCTTTACTACGCGTAATACATTGCAAAAAGATAAACGTATTGAGCTGCAATTGCTGGACGGGCCGTTCAAAAGTCTCTCCGGTTACTGGCAGTTTGACGCATTAAAAACAGAAAATGCATGCAAAGTGAGCCTTGATTTACATTTTGAATTTGACAGTGCAATGATGTCGTTAGCGGCAAAACCGATATTTACGCAAATAGCGAGTTCACTGGTTGACGCATTTTGTAAGCGTGCAGTAGAAGTTTACGGTGAACGTGGTTAGATGACAGCAGAAAGCATTAATGTGGAAGTGGCGTATGCCTTGCCGGAAAAACAGGTTATCCGGGCGGTCAATGTCGATGCCGGCACGACCATTGGTGCCGCGATTGTACAGTCAGGTATTATGATGGATTTTCCGGCGCTTGAATTGACGCTGGAAAATGCCAAAGTCGGTATTTTCGGTAAAGTCGCTGCTATGACGACAGTGCTTGAAGATGGCGACCGGGTTGAAATTTACCGGCCGTTAATCGCTGATCCTAAAGAAGTCAGACGTAAACGTGCTGCCGAAGGCAAAAAGATGAAAAAAGGCGCTTAATCCGAATGGTATGGTTATATCAAGGCTCAATATATTGTGAGTCATCAATTCTGACCAGTAAATCATTTTCAAAATAAAGCGTTAACAGGGATTTTCTTTCAAACCCTTTTCTTGGAATAAAACGATAAATATAGTCCCAGCGCTGATTATGAAAGGGGTCTGACAGCATCGGTGAACCCATGATTTTTCTGACTTCGGTTTTACTCATGCCGATTTCAATGCTTTCCAGCTGTGCCAGTTTGACAGAGTTGCCCTGTTGTAAATCAATACGGTAAGCGTCCGGCAGCCATTCTGCGCATGCGCTGAGTAAAAAACTGTGCAATATAATGCTGAAAACAAGCAGTAATTGACGGCTAATAGCTGATTTTTTCCAAATGAGAGTGGTTCTCAGTATCATAAACGTGTTTAAATAGTCTTTGCTTAATAAAGGGCGGAAATACTACCGTATATAACCACGAGAAGCAGTAGAAATTTATGGAATCCAGTGATTTAAAAAAAGTAGGCTTGAAGGTTACCCACCCGCGCAAGAAAATTCTTGAGTTTCTGGAGATATCTAATGTGCGCCATCAGAGTGCGGAGGATATCTATCGCGCGTTGCTTGATGATGGCGAGGAAATTGGTCTGGCAACAGTGTATCGTGTGCTGACACAATTTGAATCTGCCGGTCTGGTTGAGCGCCACCATTTTGAAAGCGGACAGGCAGTATTTGAATTAAACGAAAAAGGCCACCATGATCATATTGTCTGTGTCGTCTGCGGTAAAGTAGAAGAATTTTACGATGAGATGATCGAAGCGCGCCAGAAAGAAGTTGCTACCGACAAAGGTTATGACGTTACCGACCATAGTTTGACGTTATATGGAAAGTGCGCAAACTGCAAAGATTCGTAAAGTTGTGTTAATGATATAAGATTCTTTAGCCGTTTCAGTCAGTTGAACCTGTCATACTGAAATGACTCAAACATAATTTACCATGCTGAAAACCCGTCACTTCAACAGAGTCACAAAAGACTTCACTATTGATCAGTATTTGCATCAATTGGTGGGCTGTGATGTGGAAGAAGATAATTTGTTGCGTTACGCCTGTGAGATGGCCTGGGAATTACCGACCGAAGGTTCCATGCCAAACAGCCTTGATGTGGCTTTATTACTCAGTGAACTGGGCACCGACGAAACCACCTTGATTGTTGCATTGTTAAGCAGCAGCAAATTGATGTCTGTGACTGGCGAAGCAGAAATTGAGCGGGTTTTTGGCGGTGACATTTTGCGACTGGTGAACAGTGTTATTTTACTGCACAGCTTTCATGGCGAACGCGATGAGTCATCACCGGAACAGGTTGAACGCCTGCGCCGGATGCTGCTGTCAATGGTTAACGATGTTCGGGCAGTGTTGATTAAACTGGCCTTTCGTGTACAGCGTTTGCGCCAGTTGAAACTGGCGTCCAGGCAGGAACAGATCGATATAGCCAGTGAGAGTCTGGATATTTTTGCACCGATTGCCAACCGTCTGGGCATAGGCCAGCTGAAGTGGGAACTTGAAGATCTTGCCTTTCGTTATCTTGAGCCGGAAACCTATCAACGCATTGCACAAAGTCTGGATGAAAAACGTGAAGAGCGGGAACAGTTTATTGTTGATGTGGTAGATAAGATAAAGCAGATAATCTGTGATGAAAATATATCGGCTGAAATCTATGGTCGACCGAAGCATATTTACAGCATCTGGAAAAAGATGAATTCAAAAAGCCGTGACATCAATGAACTCTATGATGTTCGGGCGGTGCGGGTGGTGGTCGCTACCATTGCAGAGTGTTATGTAATGCTGGGGCTGGTGCATGCCCAATGGCGCCATATTGATAAAGAATTTGATGACTATATTGCCAACCCCAAAAAGAACGGCTATCAGTCACTGCATACCGCTGTTTACGGGCCACACGGAAAACCGGTTGAAATACAGATACGTACCCGGCAAATGCATGAGTTTGCCGAGTTTGGTGTGGCAGCGCACTGGCGTTATAAAGAAAATGACGGTGGCAAAAATAATGTGCAAGCGGGAATTGAATCGTTAAGAAAACTGCTTGATAACAGTCAGAGCAACGATGAAGAACTGATGGAGAGTTTTCGCTCTGAAATGTTTCATGACAGGGTTTATGTACTAACACCTGAAGGCCGGGTTATTGATTTGCCCGAGGGTGGCACGCCACTGGATTTTGCTTATGCGGTGCATACCGAGATAGGTCATCGTTGTCGCGGGGCAAAAGTGAATGGTCGTATCGTTCAGTTAACTTATAAATTAACAAACGGTGAGCGGGTAGAAATATTAACGGCAAAAGAAGCAAGACCGCGGCGAGACTGGTTGATCTCACACCTTGGTTATATCAAAACTTCCCGTGCCAGAAATCGTATTCGAAGCTGGTTCAGAAAGCAGGATAAAGATAAAAATACCCTTGAGGGTAAAGCTTTATGTGAACGTGAATTTAAACGTCATGGCATAAAGCCTGAAATGTCGCAGGTGCTGGAACATTTTAAACTGGATTCTGCCGATGATTTCTATGCAAACCTTGGGCGCGGTGATATAAGCCTCGCGCAAATGTCAGCAATGCTGCATGCTTTTGATGAACATGATAGAAAACATAAAAGCATTCCTTTACATGCCGCAACAGCGTATAAGTCGTTAAACAGGCAGGTAAAAAAATCCAGTGGCAGCATTAATGTTTTGGGTGTCGGCAATCTTTTAACTAGCATTGCCAACTGCTGTATGCCGGTGCCACATGATGATATCGTCGGTTTTATTACCAAAGATCGTGGTGTTAGCGTACATCGTATCGACTGTAAAAACATACTTCATCTGAGAGAAAAGGATCAGGCCCGATTAATTGAAGTTGAATGGGGTGATACCAATGTGCAATGTTACCCAGTAACTCTTTTGATACAGGCAAACGACCGTCATGGTTTACTCAGTGATATTACAAAAACCCTGTCGGATGAAAAAGTAAATGTTATTGCGGTTAATACCATGACCAATAAAAGCGAGCAGACTGCCCGTATGGCGGTTACCATTGAAATACAGGATTTGCAGCAGTTAACACGGGTAATGGATAAAATTTCACAATTAAGAAACGTGCTGGAAGTCGCGCGCGGTGCCAGTGGAGATGTTGGTTAACATAACCATAACCGGGGTTAGATCCCGGCTTTTGCTAATACAATTGAGATCTGCCCCGGATATTTTAAACAGAAGGTTATCCAGTTTTTAACTTGCTACTTAAAACTTTTAACTTACAACTTCTCTTAATGGCCGGTCTGAGGCCTGCTTGATTTTGAGTCAAGGCAAGGCTGCGGGGGCTTCCGGTTGTGCATCGTCCAATAAATCCTCATCATCAAACAAACCTTCATCATCAAAAAGTTCATCTTCTGTCATGGTATCAGGTGGATTTCCATCGTAGATTAAAAATTCCCGGCGCAGCAGCCATGCATCACGCATAAAAGCATATTTATCAGGTACGGTCTGATCAATGATATCGCTGGCTTTAACCAGGCCGGCACGTAAATCAATATACTTTATGGTTAGCGTCGCCAGGCTTGCTCTTAATGTCTGACGTCTGAAAATTGGATCAAAATAGGTCCAGTCAACCGCTAGTCCGGCAATATCACGGGCAGAAAGAGGGCCAAGAAAGGGCATGACCAGATAGGGGCCACTACCAACGCCCCATACTGCCAGCGTCTGGCCAAAGTCTTCATTCTTTTTAGGCAGATTCATTGACGTGGCAATATCAAAAACCCCGAAGACGCCAAAGGTACTGTTAAATACAAAACGCGCAGAGGTTACTGCGGCGTCAGCAATCTTGAATTGCAGCAGTTGATTGAAAAAGACAACGATATCATCAATATTGCTGAAGAAATTAGTTACACCTTTGTTAACAAAACCCGGCAAAATAAAGTTATAACCTTTGGCTACCGGTTTAAATGCGTATTTATCAACACTCTCATTAAAAGCAAATATGCTTCGATTAAAACTTTCGAAAGGATCATCCGGATTAGCCGGTCCTTCAACGGTTGCACAACCGCTGGCCAGTAAACTGAAGGCATAAATACAGAGACTAAGAAGTAGTTTTTGTAACATTATCATTGACAGGGGTTATGGCGACTGATTGAGCAGATCAAGTGCCAGTAAGGCAACGTTTTTCGAGCCATTGCCCGAGTGATTATCATGGCCAAGTTGATGACGTAATAAGGATAGTTCATGGCGAATAGAATCACAGTATTTTTTATCATTTAGTATTTTAAGTGCTTCCTGAGAAATGTTAGAAGCATTTGCTTCATGCTGGATAAACTCCTTGATAACACTTTTTTGCGGCACAATATTCACCAGTCCAATATATTTGGTAATGGCCAGGTTTTTCATAATGTAATAGGTTAAAGGGCTTACTTTGTAAACAATCACCATTGGTACTTCCAGCAGGCCAATTTCCAGTGTCGCTGTGCCTGAAGCGGTGATGATGACATCGCATGCCTGAATAACATCGTGAAATGCGGCTTTAGTGATGGTGACCCCTAACGCATCCAGTGTCTGCTGAAAGCCTGCAAGTTCATCATCACTGATAGTGTTTGCTGCCGGTAAAATAAACTGTATCTCTGTTTTGGCTTTTTTAATTGCTCTGGCGCTGTCGAGTAATACCGGCAAAATGCGCTTTATTTCACTGCTGCGGCTGCCGGGAAAAATACCAACGGTTGTTTTATTGGCAATTTGCAATTGATCTCGAGCATGCTGTGGTGTTTTATCGGCAACGACTTCATCGGCCAGCGGGTGACCGGTAAAGGTGACGGGGACGTTCGCTTTTTCATACAGTGCTTTTTCAAACGGCAAAATAATAGCCATATGATCAACAATTTTTGCCATTTTATATACGCGTTTTGGCCGCCATGCCCAGACGGAAGGCCCGATATAAAACAGAACTTTAATGCCGATGCTTTTAGCATACGCTGCCAGCTGTTGATTAAATTCCTGATAGTCAACCAGAATTAAAAGATCGGGTGGATTATCATGGATATTCTTTTTTAGTTTATTCAATTCTTTTTTTATAACATTGTATTTAAGCAGAACTTCAACAAAACCCATTACCGAAAGTTTTGCCATGTCGATAAATATGTCAACACCGGCCTCACGCAGGTGGTCACCACCCATGCCACGAAAAGAAACAGTATTATCCATTTTCTTTAATTCAGTGACCAGACGGGCAGCATGCGCATCCCCGGAAGATTCGCCGGCAACAATGACCACAGATTTGGTTTCGGGGGTAACGCTGGAGTTCACAATGTTTTTAATGGTTAAATGCTGAAAGATAATTTATGGTGATTAAATGTTTGCTATTATACCGCTTTGCTGCCAAATGCTCGCGTACAATTAAAGATAAAGTGACACTGCTGTCCCGTTAACTTTCACAGCAATGCCATCTGATTAATATTGGGTCGCCGATCGGGCACTGGGTCACCTCTGAGTAACGCCATCATATCGCGTTTTTCAAATAAATTTAATTGCAGCAGCCGTAAAATCTGTTGC
>JAJRUQ010000030.1 GCA_024277705.1 Gammaproteobacteria bacterium | reverse complement strand
ATTTCGATGACCCATCAGGCCAGCCATATTCTGGAAGTCATGTTGCTTGCCAGCCTGGTCGGACTGGCCGGTAAAAAAGCCGGAGAAAATGGTGAGGAATGGTTCTGTAAAATCAGAATCTCGCCACTGTTCGAAACCATCGAAGACCTCAATCATATTGAACCGGTGCTTGCCCGTCTGTTTGATGATGAAACCTATAAAACACTGTTAAACGCGTCCGGTAATATGCAGGAAGTCATGCTGGGATACTCCGATTCCTGTAAAGACGGTGGCATACTGGCTTCTTCCTGGCAGTTATTTGAAGCCCAGCAAAAAGCCATCAACCTGGCCAACACGCACCAGATAGACTGCCGTTTATTCCATGGTCGTGGCGGCACCATCGGTCGCGGCGGCGGCCCGACCCATGAGTCCATCCTGTCACAGCCGGAAGGTACGGTTCACGGACAGATAAAATTTACCGAACAGGGTGAAGTTTTATCCAACAAATACAGCAACCCGGAAACTGCAGTTTATGAACTAACGCTGGGGGTAACCGGTTTGATGCTGGCCAGCCGCTATCAGATACTGCCGGGCGAATCCACCGCGACTGAAGAAAACATGGCGATCATGCGCGAAATCATGGCTTACGGTGAAAACAGTTACCGGCAGTTAACCGATCGCACCGATGGTTTTCTCGATTATTTCTATGAAGCTACACCCGTCAGTGAAATAGCCCTGATGAACATTGGCTCACGGCCGTCACACCGTAAACCTGGCGACCGCTCAAAAACCTCAGTTCGCGCCATCGGCTGGGTATTCGGCTGGGCCCAGTCAAGACAAACACTGCCCGCCTGGTATGGCATCGGCACCGCTCTTCAGCAATGGATTGGAAACGATGCCAATTCCAGCGAGCAGCGCCTGCAGAAATTACGTGAAATGTATCAGAACTGGCCGTATTTCAAGGCCTTACTGAGTAATACCGAAATGGCTCTGTACAAGGCCGATATGCGTACCGCTAAAGAATATTCCGAGCTGTGCCTGTCGCCGGAGACCGGCCAGCGTATTTTTGAAATGATCCGCGATGAACATGACCGTACGCTTGATATTACCCTGAAGGTGTCCAATATTGCTCATCTGCTGGATGATATTCCGCCACTGGCCCTGTCTTTAATGCGCCGTGACCCTTATCTGGATCCGCTAAATCATATTCAGATTAAACTACTGAAACGTTATCGTGATGAGTCACTGGATACTGAAACACGGGAAAAATGGTTAAATCCTTTGTTGCGCAGCATTAATGCTATCGCAGCAGGCATGCGCAATACCGGTTAAATAGAATGCGGCACTGATTTATCGCCGTTTTGACTGCTAATACCGCCGATATACTGCTATGATCAGGTATGGATATGATAACGATCATTGTCGGCGGGGCGCTCCTTCTGTTGCTAGCGATTTTTACACTACGCCTGTTTTATACCATTATAATCAACCTGATTAATGGCCGGAAATTTCACCATTCATTATTACAGGAATTCAATAAACTGCGTTTGAGTCATATGCTGACGGCATTAGGGGTCAACAAAAAAGCATACATCTATCAAGCCAGCGTCAATGATATTCAGCAGCACATGAAAAGCTGCTCGGCCTGTGTTAATACGGATGAATGTGATGACCGATTATCGCAACCCGACCTTGATGTTTCTGAAATAGGATTCTGTAATAACGAAGCAGAACTGAAAGAAATGGTCACCGCCGGTAAAGCAGATAAAAACGAGTAATACCTGTCACCTCGGCCAATAACACCCGTCATCTCAAACAGTAACACCTGTCCCCTCGGCCCTGTAACCCCTGTAACCCCTGTAACCTCGGCCCTGAACCCCTGTCATCTCGACCAGTAACACCTGTCATCTCGACCAGCGGGAGAGATCTTAAACCCCTTAGACAAACACAATCTCAAGATTCCTCGTCATATTGCTGTAAAAACACAGCAACATTCTGTCGGAATGACACTATAGTCTGATCTAAATAACAGAGGTCATCTCGACCAGTAGCACCTGTCACCTCGGCCCTGTAACACCTGTTACCTCGACCCGTAACCCCTGTCATCTCGACCAGTAACACCTGTCATCTCGACCAGCGGGAGAGATCTTAAAACGCTTAGGGTACCGCGAATAAATTTGACCTGCATTAACATCGGTGCTTATATAGATGATGCCTACACACTTTTCGAAGTGTAGACAGGTGTGATTATCATGAAAAGACTATTAAAGAATATGGGGTCTGCAGCCTGTATCGTTGCTCTCTATGCTGTTTTCATCCCCCTGCCATCGCCGCTCCGGTCATGTTTGGCTCTAACTACTATGAGTTTGTCGAAGTTTCCGACCCGTTTGTCGGTAATAATAACTCATGGATAACGGCCGAAGTCACCGCTTCGAGCAGTGTTTTCAATAATATAAACGGGCATCTTGTCACCATCACCTCACAGGCGGAAAATGACTTTGTTTTCAACCTGGTTTCCGGACTTTATGGCGGATTCAATGGTGCCTGGCTGGGAGGCAGGTCACCGCAAGGCTGGCTGACAGGCCCGGAAAGTGGTCAGGGTTTCAGTTATACCAACTGGGGAGGAATTGAGCCTAACAATAACGGTTATGCCTACATGAATATCGGCAGCTCCGGTCCGGGCATCAGCGCGGGACAATGGGCGGATGACTCCGGGACGCAGGGAGTTCCTTCCGGCAACGACCCTGTTATCGGCTATTTCATTGAATACGAAAAGGTTCCATCCATACCCGTTCCGGCATCAGCGTGGTTGTTTATTTCCGGCTTAATCGGCTTGCTCGGTATTGCCCGTGGTAAAAAACGGGCAGCCGGATAAACGGCTCAACATCCGTTGCTGATGCCATCGTTGTTGTGTGCAGGTCGCTGGTTTCTGGAAATCAGGAATTTCCGGGAGTGTTTGTGTTCCTGTAAAACCTCAGGGCTAGGCTGCCTGCACAGGAATCTGGTTAGATGTACGTACAATTTTATTAGCCGCATCCAGATAAACCAGTGTTGGTTTGAAATGGGCGACTTCCTGTTGAGACAGTCTGGCATAACTGCAAATAATGACACGGTCACCCTTATTGGCTTTGTGCGCAGCCGCGCCATTGACAGAAATTACACCACTGCCGGCTTCGGCCTGAATCGCGTAGGTGGTAAAACGATTACCGTTATTGACATTGTATATTTGAATCTGCTCGTATTCATGAATACCGGCAGCAGACAGCAAATCCGCGTCAATCGCACATGAGCCCTCGTATTCCAGTTCCGTTAATGTAACGGTGGCTTTATGAAGCTTTGCTTTTAAAAGTGTAATTTCCATAACTATCGTATTGTTAATTCTGTTAATGTCAGCCACATCTTCAATTGAGGCCAAGCATCATGCTATTATCGTTTATACCGGGTATCGCTTCAAGCCTTTGCCTGATTTATATGGGGCTTATATACAAATTTTAAATTGTCTATTAATCGTGTTTTTCCCATTTTAACGGCCGCCAGCAGTATAACGTCGGTGTTATCACAATTTTCAGCGGTGACCGCTGTTAATGCAGTCGTTTCCCGTAAAGTAACATAATCAACAACAAATCCATATCCCTGCAGTGATTTCACGCTATCTTCTTCGGCCTGTGCGATCGCCATTCCCTGCTCTATTTGATGGCGACAAAGGCATAAAGTTTCCGACAATAAACGACTGTTTTTTCGCTCAGAGGCTGACAGATAGTTATTTCGGGAGCTCATCGCCAGTCCGTCTGCTTCACGTTTTGTTTCACCGCCAATAATTTCTATTGGCAATAACAGGTCATTAACCATTTGCCGGATAACAAGCAGTTGCTGAAAATCTTTTTCACCAAAAACCGCAATATCCGGTTGTACCATATTAAAAAGCTTTAATACCACCGTGGCCACGCCACGAAAAAAGCCGGGACGAAATTCACCCTCGATAATATGTGATAAAACCGGCACTTCCACAAAACAGCTTTGCTGTTCGCCCTGCGGATAAATCAAAGCGGTGTCCGGGATAAAAACCAGATCAACCCCGATATTCTTTAATTTTTCCAGATCATCGTCCAGGGTACGCGGATAACTGGCAAAATCTTCATCCGGTGAAAACTGCAGAGGATTCACATAAATACTAACCACCACACGGGCTGCTTTTTTCTGTGCCAGCGTTATCAGTGATAAATGTCCCTGATGTAAATTGCCCATGGTTGGCACAAATGCAATTTTTTCATCCTGCCGGCGCCATGCTGACAACGTAGAACATAAGCGGCTTGATTCTTTACAAACGAGCATGGCAGATCTGAATGAGAAATTTAATTGAATACGTGTTCGGCAGCAGGGAAGGTTCCCTGTTTGACCGCTTGCACATAGCCTTCAATGGCATGCTGAATACTGCTTGATGAACGCATAAAGTCTTTACTGAATTTGGGACGAATACCCAGGCTGATATCAAGAATATCATACAGGACCAGAATCTGTCCGTCACACTCGGCACTGGCACCGATACCGATCACCGGTATATCCAGTGCCCGGGTAATTCTGGCAGCCAGTGATTCCGGCACACACTCCAGTAACATTAAGTCGGCACCGGCCTGCTGCAGCGCAAGTGCATCATCCTGCATTTTATCCGCCTGCGCTGCGTCTCTTCCCTGTACCCGGTAACCACCTATCTTATGCACGTACTGTGGCTGCAGGCCAAGATGAGCACAGACCGGGATACCATTTTTATTTAATGCAGAAACCGTGTCGGCCTGGTCAATGCCACCTTCCAGTTTTACCATCTGGGCACCACCCTGCTTCATAAATAAACCGGCGTTTAATACCGCTTCTTCTTCAGAAGTAAAACTTAAAAATGGCATATCCGTAATCAACAGGGCATTTTGCAAGCCTTTGGCAACACACTGCGTGTGATACAGCATATCTTCTACCGATACCGGTAGGGTGGTTTCTTCACCCTGAATAACCATGCCCAGTGAATCACCCACCAGCACCACATCCACCGCAGCCTTTTCCAGCAGTTGTGCAAAGCTGGCATCATACGCAGTTAAACAGGCAATTTTTTCATTCGTCTGTTTCATCTCGCGCAAGCGGCGAATGGTTATTTTGTTTCGTGTATCGGTTTGAGTGCTCATACGCTGTTCAAATGTTGTATAAGTTTAAAGTTGTAAATTATAAGTTAGCGCTAAAGAAACTTGTTACTTATAACTAACGCTTCATAAAGCTAGGGTACCTCTGAACAAGTCTATCATGCCTCTGCGTGACCTGAAGCGTTCAGCTACAAGGCGACGCTTCGCAGTGAATGGCCTAGTCCTTTACAAGAAGCGCAACGCGGTAGATGAATGCTTCAGATCGCGCCCTACGGGGCTTACAGATGTGTTCACACTCGGCGTTGCAACTTTTCACCAGGCAATAAGCATGCTTTCAAAGTTGTGCCTTGATTGTAAACACACCTGTAAGCCAGAGGTATAATAGACTTGTTCAGATGTACCCTAGCTGCATCGGGTTAAAATAACGCCGTCCGGGACTGACATTGATTATCTGTTCAAACAATAATTTATAATCATTATCATTATTGGCAAAATCAATATCGGCCGCATTTACAATCAGTAAGGGTGCATTATTGTACTGGTAAAAAAACTGCACATAAGAATCACTTAAACGCTGCAAATATGCGGCTTCAATAAAATGCTCATGTTTTAAACCACGTTTCTGTATCCTTTGCAGCAGCACTTCTACCGGTGCCTGCAAATAAACCACAAGATCAGGTCGTGGTATATCTATGGTTAAACTGGCATACACCTGCTCATACAAATCCAGTTCGTCACCGTCCAGTGTTATCTCGGCAAATAAACGATCTTTTTCAATCAAAAAATCTGCCACTCGCACCGGGTTGAACATATCGGCCTGCTTCATGGCTTTTAACTGACGCGCTCGTTGCAATAAAAAAAACAACTGTGTCGGCAATGCTGCGGCACCGGGGTCATTGTAAAATTTTTCAAGAAAGGGATTACCCTCTGCCCCTTCAAGCAATAAATCACTACCAAAGTCCTGTGCCAGACGGTTAGCCAGAGTGGTTTTACCGACACCTATCGGACCTTCAATTACAATGAAGTCAGGCTTTATTTCTGCTGTTTCTACCGCCTCTGCCTGGTCTGTCGCCGGCTTTATTGTTTCACTCATAAGATGCATCCGGTGAACTGGCATGCATAGCCACTTGTGACTGTGTCATTATTTTTTATAATATTGCGCAACAAACCTTTTCCCGGTATTTCTATTTCTGCATTCAGTTTTAACAAGGGTTTATAAACAAAATCACGCTGACACAGGCCGCTATGCGGAATACACAAGCTTGCAGTTTTTATCTGCCGGCATCCATATAATAATATATCCAGGTCAATACAGCGCTCACCCCAGTGACGTTTTTTTACTCTACCCTGCTGCTGTTCGATTAACTGGCACTGTGTTAACAGTTCACTGGCCGTTAATACCGTTTCCAGTTTAACCACGGTATTGACAAAATCCGGCTGGTCTTCCGGTCCCATCGGCTTACTTTCAAAATAACCGGCATTACTGATTACCGTGATATTGTCCAGATTTTCCAGTGCCTTAATCGCCTTTTTAATCTGTAAACGTGGCTGTTCTATATTACTGCCTAAACCAAGGTAAACAATCCGGGTTTTCACAAGATTTTCAACAACGACCAAAACAGCCTAGTCGTCTGTCCCGGTCGTTGTTTTTACAGCCGTATTATCACTGCTGTTACCGGTATTTTTAGAAGCGGCATGTTTAGCCGGTGAACGCCGACGTTTCCTGGATTTTGACGACTTTGATTTTTTGCCGGTAGAAAACAGAGCATTTTTCTGTGCTTCAGCAGACTGTTTCTGTATATCGGTCCACCACTGGCAATCATTTTCCAGATCACTGTATTCTGAACGATGCTTTGCCTGTGCCCGTATACATAAAAAATCATAGCCTGCCCTGAATTTGGCATGCTCCAGTACAGACATCGCTCTTTTCCCTGAACGATAATGAAAGCGTGTCTGCAAGCCCCAGATATCCCGCATCGTCGAGGTAAAACGTTTCGGTATGGAAACACTTTTAGATTGCTGGCTTAATACCCGCGTTGCCACTTTTTGAATAGCAACTGAGTACGGCATACCCTTATCAATATACTCTTTTACTTTTGAATTAACCGGCTGCCATAACAATGCTGCAAATAAAAATGCCGGGGTGACTCGCATATCATTTTTTATGCGATCATCGGTATTTTTCATGGCAATCATTAGCATGTTTTTTATATCATCATGCTGTTTAATCGAACGATCCGCTTCAGGAAACAAATACTGTAACAGGTCGAATTCCTGTAGCAGCTCAAAGCTGCGAACCGCGTGACCGGAATGAAACAGCTTTAAAACTTCCTCATAAAGTCTGGCAGCAGGAATATCCTGCAATAAATGCCCGAGAGTATGAATGGGAACTTCGCTGGCCTTATCAATATAAAAGCCCAGTTTTGCTGCAAAGCGAATAGCACGTAACATCCTTACCGGGTCTTCACGATATCGTGTT
This sequence comes from Gammaproteobacteria bacterium, assembly GCA_024277705.1. Classification (GTDB taxonomy): domain Bacteria; phylum Pseudomonadota; class Gammaproteobacteria; order SZUA-229; family SZUA-229. The sequence continues at coordinate 1,982 of JAJRUQ010000030.1, read as the reverse complement.
TCCGCATCACCGATTAAATGTAAGCGCTGTTTTTTTATGTCTTCAAAACCACCGACAAAATCAATAACGGTAAAATCGGATATATCGTAATACAGGGCATTGGCAGTAAAATCACGACGCCAGACATCATCGGCAAGCTCACCGTAAACATTGTCACGAACAATTCGACCGGACTCATCCAGCAACCCTGACTGCGAGGTTTCGTGGTCGGCACGGTAGGTAGCAACCTCAATAATCAGGCGCCCAAAATGAACATGTGCCAGCCGGAAACGCCGACCAATAATACGGCAGTTTCTGAACAGTTTATTGACCTGCTCGGGCGTCGCATCGGTTGCCACATCAAAATCTTTGGGTTTCATGCCGAGCAATAAATCACGTACCGCACCGCCAACAAGACAGGCATGAAAACCGGCATTATGCAGACGGTACAGAACTTTCAGCGCATGCTTATCAATATTGTTGCGTGAGATTCCATGTTCGCCACGACTGAGAATAATGGTTTTATGTTTCCCTGTTTTCTTAGTTGAGCTCGCTATGGCATTTTTTGCGCTACCGGAAGCTGTACGCGCACGGCCGGCTGGCGACTTTTTCGCGGGGGGCTTTTTTTTCCTAAATGACTTTATCCAGTTCAACATCTCAGTCGTTTTCTTTTAATATTAAAGTTAGGCCATCACCAATGGTTAACAGGCTATATGAAATACGTTTATCCTGCCTGATTTTCTCATTAAAGCGGCGAATAGCACGGGTACCGGGTTCGCTGTTTGCGGGGTCGGCAACGGCTCCCGACCACAATGTATTATCCACAGCAATGATTCCTCCTTTGCGCAGCAGCGCTAATGCTTTCTCATAATAAACAATATAGTTTTGTTTATCCGCATCAATAAAGATGAAATCGAAACGGTTCTGCTGACCGTCATCCAGCAACTTTTGCAGGGTTTCATCTGCAGGCTGTGAATACAGGGATATTTTACTTTCAAGCTTTGCCATTGCCCAGTATTTCTCTGCAATAGCTGTCCACTGCGGTGAGATATCACAGCAGATCAAATGACCGTTGTCCGGCATTGCACTGGCAATACATATTGAACTGTATCCGGTAAAAGTGCCAATCTCAATAGCACGCTCTGCGTTTATCATTTTTATCAGCAAGGACATGAACTGTCCCTGCTCGGGCGAAATTTGCATAACCGAATATTCAAGCAATGCTGTTCCTTCCCGCAACTGCAACAACAACTCAGATTCATGGACTGAAACATCACAAATATAGTTGTAAATGCGGTCATCGATAGACAGCGTTCGATTACTCACTCTGCTTGGCTCACTCTGCTTGCTTCATTTTAGGCTGGTAAATGAAAGGATACATATAAAAACAAAAATTGAAAGGGAAAATTATACCAAAAACATGTACTTATAACTACCGGGACCGGTATCAATTTAAGCAGCAGGCGGATTTAAGCGGCAGCTTGTGTATCAGCGGGTGCCAACGACTGATTATTTCTAAAGGCCCCGGTAATTACTCGGGCAGTTTTAATATTCCATCACGGCGGAAATCACAATAATCCTGTAATATTTGCTGGTGGTCAAATGCCAGATCAACATCAATATGAAACGGATCAAACAGTGCAATATCTCTGGCATCATCAGCAGCCAGCGGTTTCCCGCTCGCCGTTGCGATAAATACAGTGCATACGGTATGCCCTCTGAAATCACGTTCCGGATTAGAGTAGACCCCTAGTAACTGTATCAGATCCACCTCCAGAGAGGTCTCCTCCAGTGCTTCCCTACGTGCGGCAGTGGCAATGCTTTCACCCACATCAACAAAGCCACCGGGGATAGCCCAGCCAAAAGGTTCATATTTACGATCAATCAATACAATCGGGCTGTCATCCAGCAACGGCATTTCGATGATAACATCGGCGGTTAATTGTGGCGTAACGGGTCGGGGCATAGGGATAGTTGGCAGTTGGCAGTTGGCAGTTGGCAGT
>JAJRUQ010000029.1 GCA_024277705.1 Gammaproteobacteria bacterium | reverse complement strand
CCACTGGCGACATCGGTGCCATAGTCGCAGCTGTTCGGTGGAGTACCGCTATTGCCTATGCAGCTATGCACGCCGGGGTTAAATAGTAGTGTGGCATTTGCCGCTAACGCAGCATTAGCCGAGTGGGAGTAGGTGATGATGCCGACAGAAGCCGTAAAAACGGCCAGAATAGTTTTTTTGTTCATTTTTCATTTTTCCATGGTTTGAAGTATTGATTAATATGTCCATGTTATTTTTTACAGGAAAAGGTGCTAGAGAGCAATGATTCTCTGAACGGTGTTTTCATTTGTTTATTTAACGCTGCTGCAATCCAGTTGTTTTTTTTCTTCATCCGTGGAGTAGGATCGTACCCGGGCTTCGCCAAATTTCCGGCAATCCTGTTCATAGGAATAACGGCAGCCAAAATAACTTTCCATGTCCCATACATAGTATTTAGAAAAATTGGATGAATAGTTACGCTTGACTGTATCGTCCGCCGCACTGTTGTTTTTTTTCGTTAGCCAATATTTATAGTATTTATCCAGTTTAATATGGTCCATGCAAAATTCAGCTGGTGTCATTGAATATGCATGTATTGGCAACAATAAAATACATATTAAAACCAGTTTCATAGAATAGTGCTCCAGTTCCTGAAAAATTGAACAATGCTTACCTGCCGGGTAGATTGTCTGTCTATAAGCCAATTAATGAGTATTTTCTTGCTTGATTGTAAAGGAAAACCGGGGTCTGAACACAGTTTTCTCTAATATTAGCGACTATTGTGATCTGACTCCGGTTGTTTTAAATTATAGTTTTTTTGTTGAAGAAGGAAGTCAAAAGAAGGGGTAGCTACTTATACTTATGGTTCTTATTGGTGGTGTGGGTGATGGGGTCGGATCTGCGCAACTGCTTGAATAGTAAAACTAATCTGTACTCTTCAGGCCGTATCACCGCTTAGACGTTATTTTTTATGGGTAAAACCATGCGCATTAAGGAAAAGATATCGTGACAGTGCCTGCTTAGTGTGACTGTTTTGGGTATAAAAAGGACGTGTTAAGCGATAAAAAGATGATTGAAATACACTGAAAAGTTATATTTTCAATGGGTTGCGTAGGTCCGACCCTGTTCTCACTATTTTACTGTCTCGACATGCATCGTTTTACCGCCATATTTATGAATAGAATCATGAGCGCGTACGATAACCTTGCTAATATTCCCGGGAATTTTTATATTGCTGAGTGAGCGTGTAAATGGTTGCTCATTAACATGAGGATGCATCAATGTACGAGTAGCAATTACATCACCATCAAGCGTCAGAACTTCCCATTTGTTGACATAGTGATCCCAGCCTGTGTCCTGGTGAGCGACGGTGACATGAAATGTGCAGGTTTTATGGCATTGTGTTTTTACTGCGATAACATCTGCTTCGTTGGCAATAGTAGCCGATGATAGAAGCAGCAGGCTGTATCCGATAATGTCTTTCATGTAAGGTCTGTGAGCTATGATATTTTTAGGTGGCAGTTAACGCTGTGTCTACATGTGATGGAGCGTGTATGTATTTACCTGAAATCTTGCGTGTAAGTTGCTGAAATATATGGTACCGGAGGCCGGACTTGAACCGGCACGCTATTGCTAGCACCGGATTTTGAATCCGGCGTGTCTACCAATTCCACCACTCCGGCGTACGATGTGGTTGTGTGCAGCGCGCATTCTATAGGAAAAAGTTGACAGTTAACAGTTATCCCGTTGGCATTCGATAAAAAAACTGAGGGTGGCGACTTGTGGGGTCGAGCGGGTAAATTTCAGCTATGCGGGTAAAACTTTTTTGAATGGTTTTACGGTAACGTTCGCATAAACGCCGGCACTGATATACGGGTCTGCATCTGCCCAGGCTCTGGCATCTGCCAGACTGTCAAATTCTGCAACCACTAAACTGCCGGTAAATCCGGCTTCGCCCGGGTCTTCGCTGTCGATGGCAGGGTGGGGACCGGCCAGTATCAGGCGACCCTGTTCCTGCAGCTCGGTTAAACGCTTTAAATGGTCGGGTCTGGCGGCAAGTCTTTGTGGCAGGCTGTTTTCTTTATCCTGGGCAATAATGGCGTAAAACATTAAGCATTCTCTCCGTTTTTATTTGCATCGTTGTTGTCACCGCTTGTGCTATCTTGTTCGACGATGTGTCGTGACAGGTAAACGGCCTGAATGATGACAAAGGCGATGGTCAGGCCCATCAGACCAAACAGTTTGAAGTTTACCCAGGTGTCCATACGGGCGGCATCACTGGCACCAGCGTTGTAGTAGAAAGCTACATACAGGTTAGCGGCGCCGCTGACAAAAAAGAAAGCCACCCAGGATAAATTCAGTGTGCTCCAGACCTTTTCCGGCAACTGGATGTGTTCACTCATCATGCGTTTGATAATGGGTTTTTCACCGAGGAACATGCTGCCCAGGAAAACAAACGCAAACAGCCAGTTAAGAACCGTGGGTTTCCATTGAATAAATGCCGGGTTGCCGAGGAAAATAGTGATGCTGCCCAGTACCGTAATCAGTACCAGAGAGAAAATATGCATGCGCTGAAATTTGCGGGTTTTAAACCAGTGATAGGCAACCTGAAAAAAGCTGGCGATGATGGCCACTGCTGTGGCAATGATGGTGGCATTGATGAAATCCGGTTTATCCGGGTTGATCAGCTGGCCGACAAAGCTATTGTTGATTAAAAAGCTTGCCTGATAATAACTGACAAAGAATAGAATAATAGGAAAGAAATCAAATAGTAACTTCATGTGTTTAATGTAATTTGTATTAGTGTTTTAAGGCAGATCTGGTTTTCTGTGGTGCATTATACCTAATACTTGAGTAATAGTTTTAAGTAGTAAGTTTTAAGTTTTAAGTTTTAAGTTTTAAGTTAAAAAGATATAAACTTACAACTTACAACTTACAACTTTTAACTTACAACTTTTCATATGAGCCAGTATTTCGAAATCCATCCCGAAAATCCGCAGAAGCGCTTGATCAAACAGGCGGTTGATATTATTCACAGTGGCGGGGTTATT
>JAJRUQ010000028.1 GCA_024277705.1 Gammaproteobacteria bacterium | reverse complement strand
TGCTCGATAAAACCAAAACCTTTAGAATCGTTGAACCATTTAACGGTTCCATTAACTGTGTTAGACATAATAATATCCTGTGTTATATAAATAATGTGCCTTCAAGAGGCGTGAATAGCGGAAAAACTGACTGGTACTTAAAAACTACAGAACGGAAATTACGAATAAAATAACGAGAATGCGTTGATAAACAAGAGACTTTCTTTTCTAGCTGACAGACAGTGTACAGACATTCCTGATAATGTCAATTATTTATGGCGCAAATAACATTTTTGTTGAATGGCTCATGGCTCAGGCAGTAAACAGGAGGCACTGAACCACTGAATAGCGGTGAACGGCTGCAGAACCTTATGATGATTAATCAGAGCTGCCTTAAGGCAGAAATATTGAATTTTATATCTACCTTCGCCCGCCTTTAACGTTGCGAAAATTCAAGGTTTCAGCCAACTCCTTTGCGTGAGCAGTAACAGATTTGAGAGTCCCTGTTTTTTTACAATCCATGACTGAATTGGTTAAGTCGCCTTTTTGAATAACGTAGAGATACCAGTTTTCACCCGGCATACCTTCTGGAGCAGTCGTCTTTTCAACTTTAATTACATGGTATTTACTTTTGATTGGATCATCCTGCATATTAAATACCTTTTATTTCTGTTTGAAAAAATAGAGCAAAGTTTATGGGGGCTAAGTTTATATTTTCTATACATTAATCCTATCTATGGTGAATAGCTAATCATATTATTGATAGAGAGGACAATTGGTGTCAGATGAAACTTTTACCTGGTTCGTGTTTGTATTCTTGATGAGATCAATATTCTCCGTAAGTTTCATCTGGCCCTGAATATTTCTGCTTCCTCTCCTGTACCTGAAAAGTGTCGTAAAAAATTACACATTAAACCTGCACTGTTATTAATTAATAGATAAATCATGTGCTTAGAGATTGGCATATGATTTACGTTGTAAACGGTTATGTAGTGCTTGTTTTTTTGTCCGTTATAAAATCAGGTGTGCATCATTTAAAAATCATCTAATTAGGTAAACGTTTTGAGCAGTGAAACCGGAGAATCAAGATGAACAAGTTTTTTATATATTTATTTGCCAGTGCATTGTATCTGACCGGTTTCAATGGCTATGGCGCGATTATCTTTAGTGATGATTTTGATGCTGAGACTGGAAGTGGATTAAATTACAACTCGTTTAGTAACTGGAATGTTACGGATGGTACGGTTGATCTGATTGCCAATGGTAATTATGGTTTACTTTGCTATGGTGGTGCCGGTAAGTGTGTCGATATGGATGGCTCCACTTCCAATGCTGGAACCCTTACCACCATGCAGGCGTTTACTCTTATTCCCGGTACGTATGTATTAACGTTTGCCATATCGGGCAACAAGCGCAATGCTGCTGCTGATTCAATGACAGTATCCCTTGGTTCACTGTTTACAGAAACATTTACAAAATCCGCCAGTGACCCCTACGAAATGATTACCAGAACCATCGATGTTTTTACAACACAATCAGCAAGTCTCTCGTTTGCTCATGCCGGCGGCGATAACCTTGGTATTATGCTTGATAATGTAACCCTGGCCAGCGTTCCTGTACCTTCAGCGATATAGTTGATGGTCAGTGGTGTTGCCGGGTTACTGGGCTTTAAAAAAAGTAAACGTTCATAAGGCGAAGCAGGTTCAGAAAAATTTATCTGTTGAAAATAGTTTTTTACATAAAGAATCACTGTGCTCTGAGATGGTAAACTGTGGTCACCAGCCCAGCTCTGGCCCCGATAATAAAAGTGGTGTGGATTGAAAATCAGCGGGCATCCGGCAGGCTGGTGCTATTGTCTACGCAGATCACCCGATTCCGCCCCTGTTGTTTTGCCTGGTACAGGCAGTGGTCGGCGATGCTGAACAGGTCAGAGATGGAGTTTACCTCATCATTTTTTTCGGCAACACCGAGGCTGGCGGTCACTTTTATCGCTGCTGTTTTTGTTGAGATATTTAATGTTTCGATTGCTTTACGAATTCGTTCCGCCAGTTTTTCGGCCTGAGCGAGTGATGTCTTTGGCAGCATGATGGCAAATTCCTCACCGCCCCAGCGCACCAGTACATCACCTTCGCGTACTACTTTTTGTAAAGTGGCAGAGATAGTTTTTAGCACGGTATCTCCCGTGGCATGGCCGTGATGGTCATTAATGCTTTTAAATTTATCGATATCCAGCATGACGAAACACAGTGCTTGTTTGTTCCGGGTGGCGTGGTTCCAGATATGCTCCGAGATTTCATCGAAGGCCAGCCGGTTGCCGAGCCGGGTCAGAATATCTGTGCGTGCCAGTTGCTGAGCCTGTAGTTTCTCATTTTGTGCGCGTCGGATCTGTTCGGCCAGAGCGATTGATAGCAGGATGGAATCGAAGGCGACGGCTATTTCCCCGGCGTGGAAGGTCAGCGGGGTGTAGGGGATAACGGACAAAACACTGAGCACGGTGGTTGCTGCACCGACCAGCGTGGCAAGTGTCGCGACCAGATAATAAATAGCATCATTGTGTCCCTTGTTAAAGCTGATGATGGCGTAATAAAAGGTGAACAGAGAAAAGAACATGACATACAGTAGCGAAATAGCGATACTTGTTTTTCCCATATTAAAAAGAATAAGCAGAATCTGCAGGCCGATTATAAAAAAACAGAAGCGCAGGGTGTTGCTATAAATGACCGGGAACAGTGTTTTTATTTTCAGGAAGGAAAGCGCAAATAGAATTCCCGATGTTGCATATAGTGATATAGACAGGCTTGGTAGCCAGTGTTGCCAGTGTACCGCATCCTGCCAGAAGTAAAGATAGCCATGCCCGGTATAGGAAAGATCCATAAACAGATACATGGCAAGATAGAGTACATAAAACAGATAACGTTGTTGCCGGATAGAAATATAGATAAGCAGGTTGAACAGTAGCAAACCGCTTATGATGCCGTAGAGTATGCCGTAGCCATAACCTCGATTACTGTCAAGCTGTGCGGCGCTTGACAGGTCATAAAAAGAGAGAGGTATTACCACGGGTTCATGTGACTGTGCCCGAAGATAGACTTCGCTGATGCCCGGTGCGAAGGCGTGCTCGATAGTAAAAAGCCGGTTGTTGACCTGTCGTGAAGACAGCGGCATGGAGTCGCCGGTTTTGTTCTTGAACACCAGCCGGTTGTTTTTGAAAATATAAATATCGACGTGATTCAGCCAGGTCGCCTCAAGCATCAAACGCCGTATTAATTCCTGATTTGTTTCGTTATGGACATCAAATTTCAACCATGCGCTTTTATCGGTAAGGCCGAAGCCGGGTACGGGTGAATTGCTCGGGGTGAAACGGCCATTGGCAAATGCTGCTCTGACCTGTGCAATGCTGAGGCTGTTTCCGGCTTGTTCCTGCAGGTAGTAGCTGTGTTCACCGATGGTCTGGTAATTGTGGCTGGTATTAAGTGGTTCGGGCGTGGCGGCAGAGGCGGTACCGTAGACCGCAGATGACAGTAGAGTGGCTAGTATGCACAGGTAATTACAGATTCTTCTCATAAAAAAAGAGTGTAGTGCAATACGGTTTTTTTGTTATGAAGAACGCTCTAGAAGAGTGCCGCATACACACAAAAAGAGGGAGGCGGTAATTGTATCGGTTTGCCCCGGCCTTTGGCTGTCCTTGCCTTCTAAGTCCTGTTAAGCCTGAATATGCTTCAGGCAGCATGGTTTTAAATGGTAGTGATCATGCAGCCGGCACTTAAATTCATGGTGAATTTCATATCGGGTACTACTGGTTTTTTTCAGAATCGTAGCACATGTAGGCAATAGCTAGACCGCTAACAATAGCCTTTTGTCTGTATGAACCTTCAGTGTGTCGGGTATGCAGGATTACAATATTATTTGCCCGGTATTCATCGTATGCCTGTTGCTTTAATACTTCCTGTGCCTGTAGTTTATTCTCCCGCTGAGTTAACCTTGTATTGGCTTCGTATTTAACCTTGACCTGGCCAAGTCTGTCACAGTCATCCAGCGCCTTGTTTGCTCGTGTATAGCTGGTTACCGGAACCGGTTTTATTGTCACTTCAGGGGAACAGGCCGATATCAGAATAGTCACTGTTATTGTTGAAAGAACCTTAAACATAATATTTTTCTCAGTAGAAAAAACACAGTAACACCTCATTACCGGATTATCTAGTTGGTGTATCTTAAAGACTCCATTATTTATGTGGTTCGCCGGTGGATTGAATATTGGCAAGTAACCGTGCATCAGTGATGGTAGTATGCTGTTGAATATTTCGTTGCTGCGACCGTAGGCCGCATGGACGCGGCATTCGAGCGCACAGGGACGTGTTGTCGAAGTAACGACTGATAATTCATGTCTCGGATTATAATAGAATTATTTCCATTCAATATTACAATGACTTGTATCAATTATGTGCAAAGCTAACGGGGCAGCAGTGTAATACAATGAAAAGATTTGTACAGGTATCTCTTCTGTTTCTATCCGGCATGTTGCTACAGGGTGTCAACGCGGATGAGCGATGGTATGTTGATGCGAAGGCAAATGCCCATGCAGGTCAATATTCCGGTTCCAGCTTGAGGGACGGTTTTTATTCGGGCGGCGCACTGTTAAATGTAGATTATATTGATATATACAGTTTTGCTTTTGCATATAATAACGTAAAAATACATTTTAAAGATACAGGTGCAGGAGCATATGACGTAAATCAGGACGTGCTTTCAGGGCGCTTTCAATATAATTTTTATAACGATACTCTGGCCGGGAAGGTAACTGCACAACTCGTTATGCATGGTGTAACAAACAGTGCGCCAGTGACGCTGTCAGATGATATTGTAATTATCGCACCAAAAATTTCTTATACCAGTTATGGTAAAGACCTGTCCATGGGTTTTGAATATACTTACTCAGATTATGCGGGAAACCGTAACCTCGTTATCCAGCAATATGTACCATCGATTGGGTTTGGTTTTAACAAGAATTCTGACTGGCTGCAATTTGATGCTTACGTTATTCAGTCTAGCAATAAGCGGTTGTCGCAAGGTGAGGATACATTGTCCGCAGTAAGGATAAAGTGGCAGCACTGGTTTGAACCGAGCACTATATTCAGTATAAATAATTTCTTTATCGATGCGCTGGCAGGCAAACGAATTTTTGCCGTCGATAATAAATCGTTTTACATTTATAACCTCGAAGGAATACAGCAGGAGTCGGTGTTGCTGGGTTTCGGCTGGCGACCGGGTGAGGAGTTTTATGTTGATGTGGTCGCCGGTGCTGAAAAATTCACTAATAAGATAATAATTGATAATGAGTATTCCCGGCAATATTTATATATCAGTTTAAGCAAACACTGGTAGTTGCAAACTTGACTAAAGGGGTGAGCCTTGAATATAACCGTCATGAAGCTGAACATAACAATGAAAAGTAAAATTTATATCCTGGCTGCGTTGTTTTTGTTGTCCCCGTTATGTAATGCCAAAGATTCTGTGTGGAAACAATCACAGCAATTTGAAGAAAAAGGTGATTACGAAAAGGCGGCGGCTGTTATCAAACCATGGATTGTTTCGAACGATGAATATGCCCTTTTGCGTTACGCTCACCTGAAATATATGCAGGGTGAGTATAATGAATCGATTAAATATTATAAGAAAGCCATAGAGTTAAATACAAAATCGCTTGATGCCAAACTGGGAATTACTCTGCCCTATATCGCACAACAGCGATGGCGACAGGTAAAGATCTACACGCGACAGGTATTAGTCAGGTCTGACTGGAACTATAGCGCTCATGAGCGTTTGATGCTGGCTGAAAAAAATACAAAAAAATGGCATACCTTAAACCGGCATGCGGGTGAGCTGACAACAATATATCCGAGTGATGCTGCCACACTTGCTTATTTTGCATATGCAAAAGCAAAGCAGGGTGATGTTTCAGTTGCCAGTGAGGCATATAAAAAAGTATTAATGAGAGAGCCTGATAATGTTGAGGCAGGCGATTATCTTGATAACTAAAAGCGACTAAATCGGTCGGTGACAGGATATTTGGGGCCAGAATAAAAACGCATAATATAAAGAACTGCCCGACAAATAATTTTTACTCTGACCCTAAACCTTACCAGGTCTCAGGCGTAAAAATGAAATAGCCAGGCATACCCGGAGCAGCAATGTTCATCAGTGCACTTGAACTCTTCAAAATCGGCATCGGCCCCTCAAGTTCCCATACTATGGGGCCCATGCTGGCTGCCCATAAATTCATTAGCCTTGCCCGGCAATATTGTTCGGCACATGAGGTCAGCGGCGACCTTAGCGTTCGCTGTACACTGAAGGGTTCGCTGTCAGCGACCGGCAAAGGGCATGCAACAGACCGGGCAATCGCGCTGGGTATGCACGGTTATCTGCCAGCGGATGTGGCGACCCGGGATCTGGACTCTCTGGTGGACCGTATCCGGGCGAGCCGGTCGCTTGCTCTTGATGATTCGCATCAGGCTGCATTTTCTATGGACAGGGATATTCTGTTTGATACGGGTGCGCCGCTTCCTGAGCATCCGAACGGGATGATTTTCGAGCTGCTCGATGGCAATGCAGGGACACTGCTTGCGCAGACTTTTTTTTCTATCGGTGGCGGCTTTATCAACACGCCTTCCGGGATCCGGCAGCTGGTTGCACCTCTCGACATGAAACCTGATAATCAGTTTCCCTATGGCTTTGACTCTGCGCAGTCGATGCTGGCGATGGCGGCAGACAGTGGCCTGTCTGTCGTCGAAATGAAACGGCTGAATGAATCAGTAATGCTGTCAGCGTCAGCGCTGGATCAGGGGCTTGACCATATCTGGCAGTCGATGCAGCAGTGTATCGAGAGAGGGCTGAGTACAGAAGGCATTCTGCCGGGTGGGCTTGATCTCCCGCGACGCGCCAAAACGTTGCATCAACAACTCCTGCAACAGCCGGATAAAGCCGATGTAAATGACTGGCTGTGCGCTTATGCGATGGCGGTGAACGAGGAGAATGCGGCCGGACACATGGTCGTTACCGCGCCAACCAATGGTGCTGCCGGTGTGATTCCCGCAGTGCTTTACTACTTCGTCACCCATGAGGGTGGCAAGCCACAGCAGGTCCGGGAATTCCTGCTCGCCGCCAGCGCAATTGGTGGCCTGATCAAACACCGCAGTTCGATATCAGGCGCGGAAGTCGGCTGTCAGGGAGAGGTCGGCTCCGCTGCTGCAATGGCGGCGGCCGGTTTGTGCGCGGTGCGTGGCGGCACTCCGCAACAGGTCGAACACGCTGCCGAGATGGCGCTCGAACACCATATCGGTATGACCTGCGACCCGGTGCAGGGACTGGTGCAGGTGCCCTGTATCGAACGCAACGGCTTCGGTGCGATAAAAGCCTATGTGGCTACATCCCTTGCCATCCGCGGTAGCGGTGAACATTTTATGCCACTGGATAACTGTATCGCAGCGATGAAACAGACCGGTGAGGAGATGTCGATAAAATTCAAGGAAACCGCTTTGGGCGGTCTCGCCGTCAGTATTACGGAGTGTTGAGTTGGTGAAGGCTCGGATCAGCGAAACTGATTGAAATATACTAAGGCTGTGCATTTCCAAAGGCTTGTGTAGCGTCTTTACCGGTCTTCTGTAACGTCACTTTATTTTACACTTCTGTAAAATAAAAGAATAAGAAATCGAGGTAGTTGTTATTAATCAATAACTTAAATATTTGGCATTAATATTGCCGCATTATTTATGATAGTATTTTTGGTGAATTAGGCGTTATATATTTAGGGGGGAGTCATGAACATGAAAATTGTCAGTATCACGATTGCCGGAACAGTGATGTATACAGCCTCGGTGTTTTCTGCAGTAATTATACCGCAAGATGTAAGCTTGCTTTCAGGTACGTATTCAAATAGTACGCCGTTATCGAAAATGATTGATGGTTCTGGATTAAGTGATCCATCATTGTCGGCAGACCTGTTAACCGTCACGCATAATTCAGCTGATGCAAATGAAGCCAGATTATTTACCTCTTCTTCTGCGTCTGTAAGGTTAGACCTGGGTGGGTTGCGTGATATTGAAGAAGTCTTTTTCTGGAATACCAATACGATATCTTCAAATGATGTATCGGTCATTAATTATTCGTTTCTGGGTTCTGATTTATCAATCATTTTTAATTCTGGAAATATATCCGTTCCAGGACCTTTGAGTCTGAATCAAATGCCTTCTAATTTATATTCCCCGGGATTAGTAGAAAATGTAAATTTTGTTGATGTTACCTTCACAAGAAGGTCTGGTGGATCATCTTTTGCTCCTGGTGAAGTCCGTTTCACGGGTACCGTTTCCAGTATTCCTGTACCAGCAGCAGTATGGTTATTTGCGTCGGGTCTTTTGGGCTTAATTGGTTTTGTTAAACGCAACGCTACGGGGTGAGCGTTCATACATATTGTTTAATGATTAACCATGTTCATGGTTTGCTGATACCGCAAGGAAGGCAGGTATATATCCAGCCCGGTACAAACCGATCGTTATTCTTTGCTTATCTAAATTTGGAGTTTAGGCTCGGGTCGACACAACTGATTGAATAGCAGGAACTAAACTGTGTAATATTCAGGCCATATAGCCGCTCATATCACGCCTTTACACTACCACTAAAGGTGTGACATAGGAAAATAACGGGTCAATAATTATCGGATATGAGGCATGTTTGTCATCAACAGTTAAAACTAACCGGTTGCCACTCAAGTGCATAGTGCCTGGCAGTGTTTTGCCGTGACTGTCAAACGCCACCAGTTGCCCGTAATTCAGTTTAATCTTACCCTGCGGGTCTTTAAACTGAAGCTGCTGCTGGTTTATTTCGGCGTGGTAATCACTGCCAAGCTCTAGCGCAACGTTCAGCTGACCATTACCTGCCGGTTTTTTTAACAGGGTGAAACCCTGTTCCAGCCCCAGTGGACTGTTGATATACCATTGTTGCAGTTGCTCGTGGTTATACACCACTTTCACACCATCAATCTGCGGCGCAACCGCTTTAACCTCTGCCAGTTTTTCCCGACCCAATGCGCTCAGGCGCATCTTTAGCACGGTGTTATGAATATTGAGCTGTACGCCGTTTTTGTGAAACGTTGCCTGAATATTATGCGGTGGATTACCTATCCTGATAGAGTCCTGATGCTGCACGGGGGCATAGATTTCCGCCGAATTTTTTGCTAACTGCTCGGCAACGGCAGGTAATGAACCGGGAGGTAATTCAGCTGATTGCCTGTCAGATAAAGCATAAATATTACTTGCTGATGACAGCGATAGCAGGACAAAAGAAAGTTTAACTACAGACTGAAAAATACACATCGTCAGGTTCCTGGATTATTTAATTAAATCCATGAAACACAGCGATGTACACGGACTAGCTATTACACAAAAGTTTAAAATTGATTTATATCAATTTTATACAATAAATTAAATAGTAAAAATAATGCCAAAATTGCTACGTGTTTGTTTTTACTGATAATTGGTTATTTTATAACCATTAAAAAACCGGGTCAGAGAGTAATTGTTTCTAATATAGATTGCTGTAATTGTGAACGCCTGCTTTCGCAGTGACTTTTGCTACTAGAAAAAACTGCTGAAGGTCAGCTATGCGTGCTTGCGGATAACTGCTATACCGAGATAGTTAAATTTAATAGGTCGAATGATGGGGTGGCCGGTTGGAAGCTGTCTTGAAAGCTCACATTAGACCTGAGCTGTAGAGGCGTCGATGTGCATGCACCTGAAGGGGTGTGTGATGGGCTTATCAGCAATTTGTGGAAGGTAGCAAGTGGCGGATCTAAAGAAGGTGGTTAAAAAATAATCCCTCCGTCACCTTTTCTTGCATCCTGAGCCCGTTTGACGGGCCTTCCTGTTAAGGAAGACCCGCAGGGGTATGATTACTTGTTATGGCAGGTCAGGCAAATTTTACTGCCGGCTTTACTAACTTTAAGTAATGGCTGGTCATTGGTACCAGGGCCTACAAAGTTGTTGTGAACATCGTGGCATGAACTACATTGTACTT
>JAJRUQ010000027.1 GCA_024277705.1 Gammaproteobacteria bacterium | reverse complement strand
TATTCATGCTAACAGTTTCTTAGACAGAAACACGGTACTCTGTGTTAGACAGAATATTAAATAACCAATATTCCACTTTCTGCCTATTTCTTATTGATTTCTTGTAAATTACACGTTCTTTAGTTAAATTACAAATCCATACATTTTACATGCGTAAAGAATGAACCCAACGGATAAGGATGCCTGAATTGCCTGTTTCCTGGAAAAATATACTGAATAATCAAAGCGCTATGGAGTCAAGTGAAATTGTATCCGTTGGCACGTACAGCATGTGGAGTTTTATATCAGGGCGCATGTCGCGCCCCTCAAAACACATACGGCAGAAATTCCGGATAAATATTCACCGGCGAAAGGCAGAAACATGGCGCTTAAAGACTGGCTGTTTTGCCAATCTTTAATGCCTTGCCTGTCTTATTATTCCAGCCGACTTAAACCAGACCGTTCTGTATGAAACCGATAATAACCAGCGTCAGCAAGATTAGACCGATGCCCAGCAGAGTAAAACCAAGCACATAAGAAACGGTTTTTACTTTTTCGGATGGTGGCTCTACCAGACGTTTTTCCAGTTCGCCACTGGCTTTCAGGCGCTCATATTCTTCCGGGCGCTCTTCCTTGAATTCTTCCAGGTCCCAGCTACCGGTAAACATTACCGTATCCAGCGGAAACTTGCTGGGGCGGAAGTGGTTGTTAAAGAAGTGCACGACAAACAATGTCATCACCGCAAGAAAAGCTTCCAGGCCATGCGCCAGTGTCGCCAGGTTAAAGACCCAGCCATGGAAATACTGACTGAAGAAGGGCGAGAACCATAAAATCAGGCCGGACAGGCCGATGACAAATGCTCCCCAGTAAACCGCCCAGTAATCAAATTTTTCCCAGTAGGCCCAGCGATCAAAACGTGGCGGCTCGCCTTTAGCGAAGAACCAGCTGAACTGTGCTTTCATATCCGCCCAGTCTTTCTTTCTCGGCAGCAGTGAATCCGGGCCGAACCAGTCAAAGTCTTTATCTTTAAGCAGTTTGATCAGGACGAAGATACCATGGCCGAATACGGCAATCAGGAAAACCACTGCGGCGGTACGATGAATAATTCCGAAGGTTGCCGGCCCGCCGAACAGTTGAATAATGAACATTGCCCAGGCGGTATCCGGGAACATCACCACCATGCCGGTCAGGGTCAGGGTCATCACGGACAGTGCCAGCGCCCAGTGATTCGCGCGCCACTGCCAGGAGAAACGCCTGAAATGTACACCGCTGTCATGTTTGATACGTTTGGCACGAACACGGAAACGCTTGCCGTCTATTTTTACCGACTCGTAAGGACGCGACTTCATTTCACGCCAGAACCACAGCATGGAGTGAGTATAGAAAAAGATGAGGGTGAGCACTATGATGACCATCATGATCATACCCAGCCAGTACATTTCCGGGTTACGTTCAAAGTCTCCCAGGTCGGCATGTGCACGAAAGCCGGTGAATTCTTTGGCGGCATCTTCGTGGCATTGCTGACAGGTCTCCAGAATATTTTCTTTTGAAACCTTCGATGCCGTTTCCGTCACTTTATGGGTATCATGCGGCGAGTGACAGTCTTTACACTGCGCCACTTCCTCATCACCCAGCCAGGCCAGCTGACCGTGGGTGGTTGCCTTGTAACTGCGTACTTCTTTACTGTGGCAACCGGCACACTGCTCGGTAATGACGCGATGTGACTGCAGATTTTCCTTGGCCGAAATCTCATGTGCGGAATGGCAATCCGTGCAACTGGCACTGTCGATTTCCAGCCAGGGGCGGTTCAAGGTAGCGCCATGAATGGAGTGGCGGTATTCATCCAGTTCTTCGGCATGACAGTTACCGCAGGTGGCGGGCGCATTCAGGCGATAGGTGGTGGCTTTAGTGTTGTCTGATTTGAAAACATAATGCGCAGTGTGACAGTCCGCACAGTTTGCATTGACTTTATTATCTGTTTTTTCTGCATGCACCGACTGTAGATAATGTTTTGTCTGGATAACAATATCCATGCTGTCACGACTGAGCCAGCTGCTACGCTCTGGCGAAGTCCCCTCACCCTGTAATATATGACAGGTTTTACAGTCAACTTTTAGCAGCTCATCTTTATGCGGCAGGGCTTCGATGTCCACATGGCAGTCCAGACAACTGTAATTACCATGCACACCCTGATGAAGCTGACGCTCATCCACATATAAGCCGCGCGTAGCGGCAGCGGTATCGTCGGTCAGCGGCACCGCAAAACCTTTTACCCCGTGACAGTTCTGACAGTCAGCTTCTGTAATATCTTCTTTCTGCAGCTTTATCTCACCGGGCAGGGTGATGCTGTCATCCACTGACAGCGCAGAACTTTCCCCGGCAGCAAAAACACTCGACGTTGCCAGCAACAAAGCGGCAACGATACACAGGCAAAAATGCTTCATATCTTGTGAGTGAATTCCGGATAAGCCTCCATACCAATTTCAGAAATATCAGCACCCTGATATTCTTCCATCTCTGAAAGGCGTATACCCATGGTCTTCTTCAGCACCAACCAGCTTACATAACTGGTCACGAACACCCAGGCAAAAATCAGCAATATACCTTTGATCTGTGCCATAAAGCTGGCATCCGGATTTGACAGAACCACCGCCAGCAATCCCCAGGTACCGACTACACCATGAACCGAAATAGCACCAACCGGGTCATCAATATGCAGGCGGCGATCAATCAGAATAATGGAAACCACCACCAGCACTCCGGCCACCAGACCAATAAAGGTTGCCAGCCCGGGTGTCGGTGTTAACGGCTCGGCGGTAATCGCCACCAGCCCGGCTAACACTCCGTTTAATGCCATGGACAGATCGGACTTGCCAAACCAGAAACGGGTTAATAACAATGCTGCCATACAACCGCCGGCAGCCGCCATATTGGTGTTGACAAAAATCAGTGCCACCGCATTGGAATTTTCAACCGAGGTAATGCTTAACTGTGAGCCACCGTTAAAACCAAACCAGCCCATCCATAAAATCAGCGTGCCCAAGGTGGCAAAGGTCATATTGGAACCGGGAATCGCCACCGGCTGTATGCCACCATCGGGTTTTTCAATATATTTACCCTTGCGCGCACCCAGTAATAAAACCGCGGCAAGTGCGGCAGTGGCACCGGCAAGATGCACCACACCACTACCGGCAAAATCCAGAAAGCCGATCTGATCCAGTATGCCGCCGCCCCATTTCCAGTAACCTTCCACCGGATAAATCACCGCTGTCATCACCACGCTGAAAACCAGAAACGCCCATAGCTTCATACGCTCGGCGACACTGCCGGAAATAATCGACATGGTGGTGGCAACAAACACCATCTGAAAAAAGAAGTCGACCATTTTGGAATAACCAAGATCGCCACCTGAATTCACCACATCGGGCAGACTGTTATCCAGACCCAGGAAGAAACTGACCGAGGGGAACCAGGCACTGTCGCTCTGACCGTACATAATGTTATAACCGACAAACATATACATGATGCAGGCAATAGAATACAGCGCGACATTCTTGGTGAGAATCTCGGCCACACTTTTGGTTCGCACCATGCCGGCTTCGAGCATGGCAAAACCGGTTGCCATCCACATCACCAGCACGCCGGACATCAACAGAAAAAGGGTGTCCTGTGAATAAATAAGTTCTATCAGTTTCGTTTCCATAACAGACTCGGTTTGGTATTTATTACCGGTTAAATTTGTTCAATACAAAAAGGCCGGCCTGTGCTAACAAACTGCTAACAACGGCCAGCGACAGCTTTTTATTTTTTATCGGCCATTGTTTTTACTGGCCGCTTTTAGCCGCTTTAGCTTTTTCTGCTTTGGCTTTCTCATTCGCTTTCATAATATTAAAGCCATGATTGTCATCATCCGATGGACGCCATGATCTGGGCGGTGTAGCCCCTTCAAACCAGCGATGCATCGGTGAGTCGAGGATTTCCTGCAGCAGTTTTTCAACTTCATCGGCACCCTTGGCGTTACCGTTTTCTCTTGCGTGTTTAATTAACTCACGAATTTCCGGTACGAATTTAATATAAAAACGATGCGCCACTTCATAAACCCCTTCCCAGTGAACATAGTCAGGCGCAAACATGGCGGCACCATGACGGGCACGGCGGCCTTCATGATGCCACAGGTAGAAATAGTCCCACTCTGCAGCTTCATTAAATTTTATTTTGTCGCGCAGACCGTACTTTAATAAAGCAACGTTCAGTTTCTTCGCAGGAATCAGGAACTTGTCATTAAAGGTGACGACAAAAGTATCCAGCTGCTCAAAGTGCGCATCAACAATATTGTTGCCATGACATGAGCGACAGACAGACTTCATGTCTTTGCGTCGTTCCAGCCATGGTTTTACATCTTTACCCTGGCTCACCGATTTTTCGTCCACCCTTACTGAAACCGGCGCGCGCAGATTCCAGGCAATCCGACCACCGATATCATGTGAAACCGGCAGGTCTTTGGTGCGTGACATGTGGCAGGTAGCACAGGTCGGGGCAGCGTTATAGTCTTCGCCCACGACCCACTTGTTTGACTTCATGTTTAATTCGTCTTTGTGCGCTTCATACGCAATGCCATGCGCAGACTCTTCATAAATTTCTTTTTGCGGATGATCCGGTCCCAGATGACAGCGACCACAGGCATTGGGCTCTCTCGCCTGGGCCGAAGAGAAGTTATGGCGCAGGTGACAGGCGGAACAGGCACCTTTGGAACCGTCCGGATTGATGCGGCCAACACCGGTATTCGGCCAGCTTGATTTATCCAGCGTACCATCGGAATTCACCCGCACAATCGAACCGTGACAACCGGCACAACCCATGGCGGTAATCGGTGAAGTGCCGGACAATGTCGGCGCACCTTCCACCACTTCGGCCAGTACATTATCAAGTGAGCCTAAAATATTACCGGCGCTGGCATGATGGCTATGATCAAACTCTTCCACTTCTTTGGCGTGACACTGGCTGCAATCTTTTGGGGAGACAATCACCGAAATCACAAAGTCCTTGTGCATGATGGCATCTTTGTCGCTTTTCTCGGCTTTGTGGCATTCGTAACAGCCAACGTTGGCACCGAAATGTTTTGACTTGCCCCATTGATCGTAAATGCCCGGTGTTTTTTCCCGGTGGCACGACATGCAGGTAGCGCTTTCGCGGCTCAGGTGATCAAAACCTTTCAGGATTTCAACCGGCTTATCTTCATTCATCACCGTTTTTTGCGGTTGCTGCGGTTGCGGTTGTTGCTGACGTGGCTGTCCCTGCATAGCACCGGGTGGCACACCGCCGTTCCAGCCGTTATTGTAGGGGAACCAGCCTCTTGAATCGGCATTCACACTGGTGACAGAAAATAAAAACAAAACCACTAAAAACAGCCTGCGCATCAATCTCTCCAAAATAAGAATGAAAATAGTTTTCACGAATCACGATTCGCTTACGATTCACAGGGATATGCAATTTTCAGACCAGATGTTATTAAACCCTGAAATTTTAAATAATCAGCATCGACTGACAGCTTCATAACATCACCGGCTGATCGCCTTAAACAGCAATATAAACAAATACTTATTTATCAGTTTGAGCGAAAATATTTAATCCTTTCAGAGCCGTCATTTTTATCAAACTTTTACCGGGCAAAATAAATGCGCCCCCTTCCTTCAATAGAAAGCACACAAATGGTGCGTTAATACAAAGTTTCGCACCAAATAAAAGCACACACCGCAGGATTTATCATAACTTCCAGAATCGGCCCGAAGCGGGCAGTCAAAAACATTTCACCACAGAGGGACGGAGGGCACAGAGAAAAACAAATCATTGTTAACCAGCGCCGCAGGCGTGATTAACAAGTAAAACTCTGTGTCCTCCGTCCCTCTGTGGTAAACAGCTTTTAAAGTTTTTAAACTTACAACTTACAACTTACAACTTGCAACTTTTCCTAAGGCTCAGTTTCGCACCTTGAGCCGGGAACCACCTGCTCTGCTCATGACATACCCGCAGGCTCTCTAGTTTTTCATCGGGGCACGGGCCAGACACAAAACACCAACACGTTTTACCTTCTGTATTTTTAACAAGCGTGACAGCTCATTGACCGTGGCGCCGGTGGTCATCACATCATCAATAATCAAAACATGACGGCCTTTAATTTCTTTCACCACCTCAAAAGCACCTCTGATATTTTTCTGCCGTTGTTTTGCATTCAATCCGGTCTGTGTCCCGGTGCTCCGCCGGCGAACGACGGCATCATAAATAATCGGTATCTGCAGCTTTTTAGCCATGACCCTGGCAATCTCTATCGATTGATTAAAACCGCGCTGGCGTAAACGTGCAGTATACAGCGGCACGGGCAACAGACAGTCAGGCCCCTCCTCCGGTGTTTGCATTTCAAGCTGCATCCGACTCAGCAGCATTTCACCCAACGTTCGGGAAAAGGTAATCTTCTGAGAAAATTTCAGTTGATGAATCAAACCGATAACCGCTTGTTCATAGCGAAACAGACTGTGTACATAATCAAAATCGGGCGGCCGGCGAATACAGCGGCCACATAATACCCGGCCATCCATGTTTTCGGCTAAAGGCAGGGCACAACGGCAACAGCAGGGATCATTGGCCGGAAGCGCAGCGTAGCACTGCTGGCAAATTTCCACCGATGTGTTAATTGCCGCCGTATTGATCGTCTGTCGACAAACAATGCACACTGAAGGGAACAGTGTGCTAAACCATTTTTGCGCCAGTTCCATTTTGGCTAAGCTTCCGTGTAGTGTAAAATAGCGATGATTGCTTCCAGCCAACTTAAAGAAAATCATTCATAATGTCAAAACATCAAAAGCCTGAACTACGCAACGACTGGTCAAAACAGGAAATTACAACGCTCTTCGACTTACCGTTTAATGACCTTGTGTTTCAGGCACAGAGCATTCATCGACAATATTTTGACCCGAATGAA
This sequence comes from Gammaproteobacteria bacterium, assembly GCA_024277705.1. Lineage (GTDB taxonomy): Bacteria > Pseudomonadota > Gammaproteobacteria > SZUA-229 > SZUA-229. Next base: position 19,985 of record JAJRUQ010000027.1, on the reverse strand, counting down.
GTTCAGGTGAGCACCCTGTTAAGCATTAAAACCGGTGCCTGCCCGGAAGACTGCGGCTACTGCTCGCAAAGCGCAAAAAATGATGCCCAACTTGAACGTGAACGTTTATTAGCACTGGATGAAGTGATACAAAAAGCTGAAACAGCCAAAAAAAATGGCGCCAGCCGGTTCTGCATGGGCGCTGCCTGGCGAAACCCGACCGACAAAAACCTTGATAAAGTTATTGACATGATTATTGCGGTGAAAGGCATCGGCCTGGAAACCTGCGTTACTCTGGGTATGCTCAGCAACGAACAGACACAACGCCTGAAAGACGCCGGACTGGACTATTACAATCATAACCTGGACACCTCACCTGAATATTACGGTGATATCATCACCACCCGCACTTATCAGGACCGGCTTGATACTCTGGAGCATGTCCGCAATGCCAACATCAATGTCTGCAGTGGCGGCATTCTGGGCATGGGCGAGAAAAAAAGTGACCGCATTTCCCTGCTGCAGCAATTAGCCAACCTGCCGCAACATCCGGACAGTGTGCCGATCAATAAACTGGTGCAGGTGGAAGGCACACCTTTACACGGAGTAGACGATATTGAGGCACTGGACTTTGTTCGCTGTATCGCGGTGGCTCGCATATTGATGCCAAAATCTGTTGTTCGCCTGTCCGCCGGGCGTAGCGACATGAGCGATGAAACCCAGGCACTGTGTTTTCTCGCCGGGGCAAACTCTATTTTCTATGGTGATCGATTGCTCACCACAGACAATCCTGATGAAAATCATGACCAGCAACTGTTTGCAAAATTAGGCATTAACACTGCGGTGGCCGAACATTACGAAACAGAGCCGCAATCAGGCTGTGGCTGCAGCAGTTAACATGACAACATACCTGCCACATAATAACGGCGAATTTTTCGTTTTCTGAATCTCTTATTTTTTCATTTTCCATTGAAAAATCTCCAGCCGTTTCTTGCCGATAAAAAACAGCAGCACCGTTATCGACAACGCCGGATAAGCAAAAGCCCGCAACAAATAAAAATGACTATTGATGATAAAAATATCATCAGTTTCTGCAGCAACGACTACCTCGGATTTGCCAGTCACCCGAAACTCAAACAGGCAGCCATTGCCGGTATTAAACGCTACGGCGTTGGCAGCGGTTCGGCACATCTGGTAAACGGTCATACTGCAGCCCATCACCAACTTGAAGAAGCGCTGGCTGAATTTACCGGCTACCCGCGCGCTCTGCTGTTCTCCACCGGCTACATGGCAAACATGGGCCTGTGTCAGGCACTGCTGGAGAAAACAGATAGTGTTTATGAAGACCGCCTGAATCATGCCTCACTGATTGATGGCGGCCTGCTCAGTGGCGCACGTTTTCAACGTTATTTACACAATGACATCAACAATCTCGAACTCAAGCTTTCAAAAGCACAAAGTGATGGCCAGCAAACACAAAAGCTGGTGCTTAGCGATGGCGTGTTCAGCATGGACGGTGACATCGTCAGGCTACCGGCGCTATCGTCACTGTGTAAAAAAACACAAAGCTGGCTAATGATCGATGATGCTCATGGTTTTGGTACGCTGGGCAAAACCGGTAAAGGCACACTGCAGCATTATTCACTGCCCAACGATGCCGTACCCGTTTACATGGCAACGCTGGGCAAAGCCATGGGTACGGCCGGTGCCTTTATCGCCGGTAGCGATGAACTGATTGAAACCCTTATTCAACAAGCACGAACTTATATTTACACCACAGCAATGCCGGCCGCCATTGCCGAAGCCACCCTTTGCAGTTTGTCGCTGTTACAGAACGAAACAGAACATTTACAAAACCTGAACAATAATATTGCCTATTTTAAAAGCTGCAAGCAGCAGGCGGGTTTAACCATAGAAGAAAGCCAGACGGCGATACAGCCTTTACTGATAGGTGATGATAAAAAAGCCATCAGTATCAGCCAGCAGTTATTTGACCAGGGATTTCTGGTCACCGCGATTCGCCCGCCAACCGTCCCTGAAGGGACTGCCCGTTTAAGAATTACGCTTTCAGCAAACCACCTTAAAGAACATATCGAGCAGTTAATCGAGACACTTCTGCCGCTGCTGAAAAATAATAACTGAACAAACACAATGCGGTAGCAGTATTAAAGGGTAACTCTAATTACTCATCGTACCCGTCAGCTGAATATCATTGTATAACTATCGATTCTGATACCGGTTCAAATCAAATATTCCAGCCTTCACCGGCTGCTCTCGTAAAGACTGCTGATTAAACCAGTCGGCATGTAACCAGAAGTTCTCATTCGTTCGCCGCACACCATAACGTGCAATAAAAATTTCGTATTCACGCAGACTACTGATGGCATTATATAACTCAACAAATTTTTCTATTTCTTCAAGTTTAACCACATAGAAAAAATCAGGGTACGAGCCTTCCAGCCAGGGCACAATGGTTTGCGTGTCAAACTGGTAGTCACGAAACTGACCCGGCTTGTCGGTCTCCAGTAGATTACGGGCTGATTTATACGCTTTGTTATAGATCATCGTATAAGCACGATCCTGTTCCGCGGCACCACCCATAATGACACGCACGAATGCCAGGTCCGGTAAAAACTGCACGATCTCACCATCCATCCTGGTGGCTTTTTTCATTGCCATATCTGCACGTAAAATATTTTTTGGGCAGTATTTTTTTCTGGCATTTTTCGTTTTCAGCAAACCCGGATTAATTTTTATGCAACAAGCACAAACAGCAACAAGCTGTTTTCACTGTTGTCACATGATTAATTATCGGTTAATTCACGATTAACCCTTACTCTTATCACGCGCGCGGTCACCGTTGCAGAAGCGCCACCATCAGACAATACATGTATGGTAAAACCCTGTGCCAGACCACTTGATGAACCTTCTGCACTGGCGGTTCCCGCCGAGGCTTCAGCACCGGCCTGAAATTCCCACTTGCCGTCCTGCCAGTTATCCAGCACTTCCTGTGAGTTGAACACCATCAATGCTTTATAGGATCGAACGCCCCAGCCACCCCCGAGATCAAATCTTGAAACCGTGAAATATATCTTTTTCTCGCCTGCTTTTATAAAAACAACCCCTTCACCGCCACCCGCGCCGACGATTGGCACCTTGGTCAGTTTCATATTGGCAACGGCGTAACCCAGTGAATCATCCAGCTCCTGCTGGATAGCTGCATCTTTTTCTACCAGGCCGGCAATGGCCTTTGCCGCCATTTTATCCAGCTCGCTTCGTTTAGTTTCTTTTTCAGACACCGTCATACTTGAACAGGCAGTAATAAACATACAAACAATAAGCAATATTATTTTCATCCCAAACACCTGTAAAATTTTATTCAGTCGTATGCACTACTGTTTTTCAGTATCTATTAACACCGGAAGAATTACCATGCAAGGCTCAAAAAAAATCACGGAAAGTCATATTTTGCTTTTTCCAGGCTTTCCGTTTGTACGCTGCAATCCTATTCGATACAATGCCGCACATGGAAGAAAGCAAACATATCTGGCCATTTGTTATTGCTCTGGCAGCGGTGGTTAACGGCCTTGGCATTGTTCGTCTGTTAGGCGGCCTGAGTGAATACTTAAGAAACTACTCAACACTGAGTATCAGATATTACTGGGTTTATAGCTTGCTAACCATCTTTCAGCTTCTCGCACACCTGCTTTTATGGTGGTCTATCCTGGGGCTGCAAAATGCTGGCAGCATTAATTTCTTAAGTTATTTATATCTGCTAGCCGGTCCAACGCTACTGTTCCTGTCCAGCAGCATCATGATTCCGGAGGTCAAGGATGAAAACATTGACCTGCGTGCTGAATATTACCGTTTCCGCAAAATGTTCTTTTCAATCTTAACCGTATTCTGGCTCTGGGCTATTTTTGTATGGCCGGTTTTCGGTCATTCTTTTGCGCCCACCGTGTCGTTAATTTGTATCTGGTTAGTCATATCGATCATTTTACGCATCACTGACAACCCAAAAGTACATGCCACACTGGTGGTCAGCAACTGCGTTGTGTATGCCGCTTTTATTATACTTTTTGCGATGCAGCTTGGCGAGGTAGGACGTACCGTTACCGGCTGAATGAAGTTGATTGTCCATAGAGCTATCCGGTACTACCGGTTTAAAACAGGCAATGGCACAGATTTATACGCTCAATTCCACCCTATTGCCGTAAAGTCTCTATAATTCAACTATCCAGCCTGGCGCGCCGGCACCATTAGCGTTCCTTTCAAAAAATGCTCAGAACTTTACAACAGAATACTATAGAGATGACAGCATGAATGTATCTGCAAGCATCAGTAAAACCACCTCTAATCACGGCTTTACCTTAATCGAACTAATGGTAGTAATGGCCGTGATTGCAATTCTGGCAACACTGGCCATGCCCTCAGGCCTCAATCAGCGCCTGCGCCTTCAGGTAGTCGATGCTGCCCACATGGCTGACACTATTCGCCAGGATGTCACCAACTACTACAATCGATATCATAAGTTCCCCTCCAATAATCATAAAGCCGGCTTACCCGCACCCGAGCTGTTGATAGGCAATAAAGTAACCCGTATAGAAATTGAAAACGGCGCTATACACATTACTCTTGGCAACAAGGTGTACAAATCTCTGCAGGATAAAATACTCACCTTGCGCCCGGCAGTCGTTACCGGCAGCCCGGCAAGCCCGATTTCATGGCTTTGCGGGTTTGACACTCCGGTTCCAGGCATGACAGCCGTGGGCATAAACAAAACCGATCTGGAGGAAGCCATCGTGCCGTCTTCATGCACAAAGTAAAGTAAACCCCTGTTAGCAATATTTGCCTGCCGGCGACCCCGAAAGAGACTGAAGCACCCGCCAGCCCCTGATTAGACCGTCACCAATAAAATATATACAGCTTGTAGAAATAATTCTTTCTGATCCGCTTTACCCCCCCTGCGATACTCTGACAATTAATGTAAAATCGCCAACCAGAAATAAATCCTTTAATTGTTACAACCCAGGTAAAACCATGTCCGAACAATTTACGGCTGCACAACATCACATCCCCGGCGGAGTCAACTCACCTGTACGCGCTTTTGCCGGCGTTGGCGGTGACCCGGTCTTTATCAAACGCGCCAAAGGTGCCTATATCATTGATGAAGATGACAAACAATATATTGACTATGTCGGTTCATGGGGGCCGATGATTCTTGGTCATGCACACCCTGAGGTTATCTCTGCGGTTTGCGATGCTGCCGGCAACGGTCTTAGTTTTGGTGCTCCCACTGTGATTGAAACGGTTATGGCGGATAAAGTCTGTCAGCTACTGCCATCCATGGATATGGTGCGCATGGTCAGTTCGGGCACGGAAGCCACCATGAGCGCTATCCGACTGGCCCGTGGCTTTACCGGGCGCGATAAACTGGTGAAATTTGAAGGCTGTTATCACGGTCATGCTGACTCGTTATTAGTCAAAGCCGGCTCCGGTGCATTAACACTGGGACAGCCCAGTTCCCCCGGGGTACCGGCTTCGCTGGCCGAACACACGATTACCCTGCCCTATAACGACCTTGAAACCTTTAATAGTGCTATTACAGAAATTGCCGACTCAGTGGCATGCGTTATTATCGAACCGGTTGCCGGGAATATGAACTGCATTCCACCGCTGCCCGGCTTTTTGCAGGGCATTCGTGAGACCTGTACAAAACTGGGCATTATCCTGATTTTCGATGAGGTAATGACCGGCTTCCGGGTAGCTCTGGGCGGCGCACAGGGTTTATACGGTATTGTTCCGGATCTGACAACGCTGGGGAAAGTCATTGGCGGCGGCATGCCGGTCGGTGCTTTTGGTGGCAAACGTGAAATCATGCAACATATTGCTCCACTGGGCCCGGTGTATCAGGCCGGTACTTTATCCGGTAACCCGATTGCCATGACTGCCGGTTTAAAAACACTGGAGCTGATCTCTGCTCCCGGCTTTTATGATGAACTGGCGAAAAAAGTCGAATTTCTCACCGATGGCATCCTGCAGGCAGCAACCACGGCCGGTATCGACATGACCTGTAACCGTGTCGGCGGCATGTTCGGCCTGTTTTTCAGCCCGCAGCAGGTCACCGGTTTTACGCAGGCAACACAATGCAATGTTGACCGTTTCAAAGCATTTTTTCATGGCATGTTAGATGAGGGCATTTATCTGGCACCCTCTGCCTATGAAGCCGGTTTTGTTTCAGCAGCACATACTGAGGATGACCTGCAAAAAACCATTGATGCCGCCGCCAGAGTTTTATCGGCCATGCCTGCAGACTTGTAAAATGCAGTGTTATATCTACCGTTGCAGCCTGAAACCGGATATGTATATTTATCTGGCAGAAGAGGATGTGTTTGATCCGGTACCCAGAGAAATCTTTAATTCTCTGGGAATTGTCGAGTTTTCAATGGAACTGGAAATTACAGCCAAAACCAGACTTGCCAGAGAAGATATAACAACGATTATCAGCAACCTTAAAGAGCATGGTTTTCACATCCAGCTGGCGTCAAATGAATCGCTTGAAGGCATTATGGCGCGCATTGCTGCGCGTAAAGAGCACCGCTGTTAATAACTGCGGTTAATAGATGTGCCCTAAAAGCTAAAAAGCACTCGTCAAGACTACACCCCGCAAGCAAGCTCAGTTATAATACGCCGGCTCATTGCATTCATGTCCTTTGATGAGTTAACAATAAACCCCGGAAATACCTACTGTTTCCGGCCAATACATATTTATATCACATGTTTTTTTCATATTTTTTTGGAGTAGCCTAAATGTCATTTATAAAAATACTAATAATCAGCCTTATTATTTCAACCCTGGCATCAGTTTTCAGCACCCAGGCAGCAGCCGCAAGCAGTCTGAGTGAAAGTGTTTCCCTACTGCTGACCCCGGAGTACGCAAAACTCTGGGCCATTTCTTTTGCCAGCATTCTTATTGCTTCAATCCTGTCCGCCAAAACCGGCAGTCGTTCTTCTGCAAAGTCGAACATTGAAATTTCTGCAGACCAGGAACGTGGCACCGTCAAATGGTTTAATGCGGCCAAAGGTTTTGGCTTTATTACCCGTGAATCCGGCGAAGATGTTTTTGTTCATTTTCGTTCCATACAGGGCAAGGGTCATCGCTCACTGGGTGAAGGCCAGGCCGTTATATTCTCTGTCACCGAAGGTGAAAAAGGTCTGCAGGCAGTCGATGTCACAAGTGCTTAATTCTGTTCTTTTGCAGAATTCAAAAGCCACTGGATTTCCAGTGGCTTTTTTATGCACTATAATCAATAACTATCACGCAACACTGACCATCTTGCACTCTTTCTCTCACCTGCACCGGAAAGCCGTATATTGAAAAACCGCATATTTTCACCCCGTGTACTGGTAATACTGATTTTTCTGTTTATCCATACAAATACACAGGCAGGCGCAGCCCCCACTATTTATACCGATAAAAACTATGATGCCATCGGTGAGTTTATTTTCTATCTCACAGAAAACGAACAAACACTTAATCTAAAACAGGCACAGGCGGCATATCGTTCCGGCCATTTCACTCAGTGGAAAAACCCGGTACTGGGCTTCGGCATCGGTACTTCACCACGATGGCTGAGATTTACCGTCACCAACAATGGCAGTGACAGCGAACAACGGCGACTCATCATTGAAAACTCATGGCTGGATCAGCTTGATATTTTCATCATAAAAGACGGCCGTACGGTATTCCATGAAACCGCTGGTGATAAGCTGCAGTTTACCGCCAGAACCGTAAACCACCGATTTTTTGCCTTTGACCACCGTTATCCACCGGGGACCAGCGAGGTCTATCTTCGTACGGCCACCCCTGACCCGATGATATTACCTGTCTTTTTTGGTGACCTGGAAACATCATCTGGCCGCGATATTTTTAATGGATACAGCTATGGCACGCTTTATGGCACTATCGTTGCACTACTGCTTTATAACCTGTTGTTATTTCTATCCATAAAACAAACACGTTATTTTTATTACGTGATTTATCTGCTGATGTTCCTGCTGATGAGTTTTTCATACACCGGCCATGGCTACAGCCTGCTCTGGTCAAACTCTGTATTTGCACAAAAATGGATTAATCCGTTTTCTATCTCATTGTTTGCCACCAGCGGCATCCTGTTTGCCTTTTCATTTTTAAAAATCCGCCAGCTGTTTCCCGGCCTGTATAAAAAAACCCTTATATTATGTGCTTTATTCTGGTTTATGCAACTTGCTTTTATCTTGCTGGACAAACAGGCCGCCAGTGTCATTGTCGCTATTGGCTTTGTTTCTTTCTTTTCAATTTTCACTTTTTATGCTGCCATCATCAGTCTAAAACGCGGCCACCACGATGCCATCTATTACCTGATCGCAACAATCGCCACACTGTTCGGCACTGCCATTACCGCCCTGACCGTGTGGGGAATAATGCCTTATTCAATACTGACCTATCGCGCGGCAGAAATTGCTATTTCAGTCGATGCACTGATACTGTCTCTCGCACTGGCCGAACAGATACGGCGCGCACAAAAAGACAAAGCCCAGGCAATGCAACTTGCCTACAGCGATATGCTGACCGGCCTGAATAACCGGCGCGCCTTTATCGACATCAGCACGCCGATCTGGCACAACGCGATCAGGCACAATCAGCCACTCTGCATTATCCTGCTTGACCTGGATAAATTTAAAGTCATTAATGATACTTTCGGGCATGCCGCCGGTGATGAGGTACTCAAAGAAATCGCCCTGATCATCAATAATATTATTCGTGACGGCGATATCTCTGCCCGCTGGGGTGGTGAAGAGTTCGCCATTCTGCTACCGCAAACCTCCAGCGAACAGGCTACACAAATCGCAGAACGGATTCGCACCGGCATCACTGAGAAACAGATAGTCTCAGGAACATCAACTATCAGCATTACTGCCAGCCTGGGAGTGGCGATGATCAACAAAAACACCCCGGCCATCGATGATTTATTCAAGGCCGCTGACAAATGTTTATACCTGGCGAAACAGAATGGCCGTAATAATGTCTGTAGCGCACCGCTGTGAACCCGGCAGGCATTAAAAAAAACAGGGTTAAACCGGGCATTATGCTTTCATGCTATTTTTATTCTAACCACTTTCATGGCTTCCATGTCGATGCCGGCAACTGACTCGGTAACCGGATAATACGTTAGATTTACCCGCTGCCCTGTTATATTTTTATACTTCTTTTTGCGTTTATATTTAAACGGAACATCACAATCCTCAAGCATCAAGGTGTTAATCACCCACTCTTTAGTATCTCGCTGCACATGAGAAAGTACTTTTATATTTTCACTGTGCGTTAGTTGCCGGTGGGTTTTTAATAAATGATCAACTGCTTTATTTTTCATCGCTGAAAATCACAAAATCTGATAATTGATCGGGATGAATATATTCTTCAGACAGGGCAAACCATTTTGCGGACACCCCGGCCTGATGAGCGGAGTTTTTATCGTTTGTAAGCAGCGGATGCCACCAGGGCAATGACCGCATTTCATACAACCGTTTATAGGCACAGCTTTCCGGCAACCAGTGCAGCTGTGCAATATTCTTCAGCGTTAATTTTGTACACATCGGGACACTGGACAGGCGATGTTTATAATCCCGGCAACGACAGCTTTCAATATCCAGCTGCCGGCAGGCAACCGTGGTGTTATACACCTGAGCACTGCTCTCATCTTCAATTTTCAGCAGACAGCATAAACCACAGCCGTCACACAATGACTCCCATTCCTCAGCATTCATTTGTGCCAGTGTTTTTGTTTCCCAGAAGTTACTCATGCTTATCATTCAACGCTCGCAATAAACCCCCCGCTGCTGCAGAAATATCACTCACCCCAACGTGGTTGCAGTTCATGTGCCAGCATTAACTGGTCGAGGATTTTTGCCACCACAAAATCAATTAAATCATCAATGGTTTCGGCTTTATTATAAAAACCGGGGTTGGCACACAAAATAACGCACCCCATACGTGACAGCTTCAGCATATTCTCCAGGTGAATATCTGAATACGGTGTTTCTCTTGGCACCAGAATTAATTGCCGGCGCTCTTTCAGCATGACATCGGCCGAACGTTCAATTAAATTATTACTGGCACCGCTGGCGATGGCTGACAATGCCCCCATCGAACACGGACACAGCACCATGGCGTCCACTTTTCCACCACCACTGGCAGTAGGTGCGGTCCATTCATCTTCACCAAAAACATACAACTGGTTTTTGTCACAGGAATACTTATTAACCAGAAATGTTTGCATATCCTTGCACCGTCCCGGTAGTTTAACTTCTGTTTCCATCGCAATAACCACCTGCGCGGCTTTGCTCACCATCAGGTAAACCGTATGATTTTTCTGCAGCAGCATTTCCAGCAGGCGAAAACCGTATTGCACACCGGAGGCACCGGTAATGGCCAGAGAGATGATTTTTTGTGTTTCGTTTATCATTTTTTATGCCCGTGCTGGGAGACTATAGCAACAGCAGTCAGCCATATTTTTATTATTCATGTCACTGTAAAGCATCAAGCATACGCTGATGAATGCCTTCAAAACCACCGTTACTCATAATCAAGATATGATCACCTGCCGATACCCGTGATAACAATTGTTTAATGATGGCATCTGTTGATGAATAAACCGCTGCCGGTGTTATTGACTGCGATACCAGCGCATCTAGATTCCAGTGCAGACCTTCCGGCTGATACAGACAGACTTCATCCGCCTGCTGCCAGGCATTACTCAATTTTTCTTTATGCACCCCCATACGCATGGTATTGGAGCGTGGCTCCAGCACCGCAAATATTTTACCACCGCCCTGCACTTCTTTCATTGCTGCCAGGGTTTCTTCGATGGCGGTCGGATGGTGTGCAAAATCGTCATAGACCGTAACATCGTTAACCACCCCTCTGATTTCAAGACGACGCTTGATGCCGGTGAAATCCTTTAATGCCTCGCAGGAAAGCTCTACCGGCACACCGGCATGTTGTGCCGCAGCAATGGCCGCCAGTGCATTTAAACGATTGATCTCACCATGCAAAGACCAGTTGACTTCAGCCACCACATTGCCATCAAGCTGCACTGTAAAATGCCGGCCATCGGCACTGACCGTACCTATCGACCAGTCATCCTGTTTATGCTGAGGATCATGGGATTTATGAAAAGCAGCGGTTTGCGACCAGCAGCCCTGTGCCAGCACCGACTCGATATTTTTATCATCACCGTTTTTTACGATCAGCCCGTCACCGGGAATAGTGCGAATAAAATGATGAAACTGCTTTTTTATGGCATCAAGGTTTTCAAAAATATCGGCATGGTCAAATTCGAGATTATTCAGCACTGCGGTTCGTGGATGATAATGCACAAATTTGGAGCGTTTATCAAAAAAGGCAGTGTCGTATTCATCGGCCTCAACAACAAAAAACGGTGTCTCGCCAAGGCGTGCCGACAGGCCAAAATTAGCCGGAATGCCGCCGATTAAAAAACCGGGGCTCAGGCCAGCATATTGCAGCATCCAGGCCAGCATACTGGAGGTTGTGGTTTTGCCATGGGTGCCGGCCACTGCCAGAACCCAGCGCTGTTTTAAAACATGCTGTGACAACCATTGCGGCCCGGAACTATAGGCGATATTCCGGTTCAACACATATTCAACCGCTTCATTCCCGCGAGACAGGGCATTGCCAATGACCACTTCATCAATGTCCTCAGGAATGTCTTTAGCAAAAAAACCTTCACATAATGTAATACCCTGTTCTTCCAGTTGCGTACTCATCGGCGGATAGACATTAGCATCACAACCGCTAACCTCATGCCCGGCCTGTTTGGCCAGTACCGCAATGCCGCCCATAAATGTACCGCAAATACCAAGAATATGAATCTTCAAAAAATGCTCCTAATTCAACCGCCACCCGAAGCCGCGGGTAACAATAATTGAGACAGAGTAACGGATGTAAAAAAAAGTGAAAAGGATAAGGCCAGCGCAGCAAACATTCTCATCTCCAGTGCGTGCCTGAATATATGTGCCTTGACCAGCACTTCCCAGCTGATTAACAGTAAAAACAACAGTGACATTGTTGCTTTTATCGATTCCTGTGATGTGGCGTCGGCCAGTACTGAAAAAACCGGCCAGGATAAAAGATTGAACAGCAGACCGATACCCAGCAGGGCAGACAAGGTTTGCATAAAGCGCGCGCTTTTGTTTAAAGCGGCCAGTACCAAATAGGTAAAAACCAGTTGCACCAGAAGACCCAGTATAATGCCGCCCAGCATATCATCCGGCTGCAAAGTGGTCTGCAATACAAGCAAGCCTGAGAGCACGTAAAATACGACTAACTGCAAGCTTAGTGCTAATGAATAAGGTAAGTCCTGCGGTGCTGATTTTAAAAACAGCAGTGACAGTAAATTTCGAAGTACAGACATATCAACTTAGGGCATAATAGCTTTATAAATGAACATGCTATGCATGGCAGATTATCATTATAGAAATAAACCAGCAGTTTACACAAAAGATGAGCAACGTGTGTCCTTGCCTGATAAAAGCATGGTAATCCCGGGCATCACACAAAGCATCACACATACAGATAATTCTTGTAATACACCGGATTTCGCTATATGAGCACAAACTCCATTACTATCACACAACCTGACGACTGGCACCTGCATCTGCGTGACGGTGAGGCGCTAAAAGCCGTGGCGCCGTTTACCGCAAAACAGTTTGCCCGCGCCATTATTATGCCGAATTTAAACCCGCCGGTCACCACGGTTATCCGCGCGGTTGAGTATCTCGATGAAATACTTGCGGCGGTTGACGGCAGCGATTTCGAGCCACTGATGACGCTGTACCTAACCGACAACACCAGCCCGCAGGAAATTATTGCTGCCCGTAAGAGCTGTTTTATCAAAGCACTGAAACTCTATCCTGCCGGGGCTACCACCAATTCCGATGCCGGTGTAAGCGATCTCAAAAAATGTACAAAAACACTGGAGGAAATGCAAAAATCAGCACTGCCTCTGCTTATTCACGGTGAAGCGACCGGTTCACAGGTCGATATTTTTGACCGCGAGAAGGTGTTCATTGATAAAACACTTATCCCGCTAACACAGCAGTTTCCTGATTTAAAAATAGTATTTGAGCACATCACCACCAAAGATGCCGCCGATTTTGTGCAACAATCGGGAAACAATATAGCCGCAACCATTACCCCGCAACACCTGTTATTTAACCGTAATGCTTTGTTTCAGGGCGGCCTGAACCCGCATCATTACTGTCTGCCGGTATTAAAACGCAATAGCCACCAGCAGGCATTATTGAATATTATCCGCTCGGGCAGTCACAAATTCTTTTTAGGTACCGACAGCGCGCCCCATGCCAGGCACAAAAAAGAAAGTGCCTGCGGCTGTGCCGGTATTTTTTCTGCACACGCTGCCATTGAAATTTATACCAGCATCTTTGAACAGCAAAACGCTCTGGATAAACTTGAGGCTTTTGCCAGCTTCAACGGCCCGGATTTCTACGGTCTGCCACGAAACAGCAAAACCGTGACTTTAATCAAAAAAAGCTGGCAAATACCTGATGAATACGACCTCGGCCCTGATAAAATAGTGCCATTTCTGGCGGGACAGACCATTAACTGGTCACTTGCCTCAACAAACGATACATAGCTATTTGCAGATATGCGCTAATGAACACTAAAGAAGAATATTTATTCTTGTGCATTCGTTAGCGCTCATCGCTAACCAATAAAAATTATGAGTGATAACGAATTTAAACTGATGTCCCGCCGCTTCCGCGGTTATTACCCGGTCGTGGTCGATGTTGAAACCGGTGGTTTTGACGATAAAAATGATGCCCTGCTGGAAATCGGTGCAGTGACACTAAAAATTGATGAACACGGCAACATGACCACCAACAATGAGTATCATTGCCATGTCAACCCATTTGAAGGTGCTAATATGGATCCGGCATCGCTTGAAGTTAATGGTATTGACCCTCACCATCCGTTTCGCATAGCCGTGGCTAAAGATGAAGAAACCGGTGTGCGTGAGCTGTTTCGCTTTATTCAAAAAGAAATGAAACAACATAAATGCAAACGCGCCATTATGATTGGCCACAACACCATACTTGACCGTAACTTTATCTTTTCTGCCGCTGAACGAAACAAAATTTCCCGCAATCCCTTTCACCCGTTCAGTACCTTTGACACGGTCAGTCTGGCGGGACTGGCTTTTGGCCAAACCGTGCTCTCACGTGCGGCGCAGGCGGCCGGGCTGGAATGGGACAGCAAAGAGGCACATTCAGCATTATATGATGCCAAACAAACCGCTGAACTCTTTTGTATTATTATTAATCGCTGGGCCAACGCCTGTGGTCCGGTCTGGAGTGAGGACAGCAATTGATAAATCAGCAAACCATCCATTACTCTAAAAAAACACAAAAAAAGATAACGATTATTCGTTATAGTAACGCTAATAACTTTTTATATAGCAAAAACGACAACCCTGGATTCACATGTGGCTACACCCACAGGCGAACCGCGGATGACGGACAATTTTCATGAGCAGTAAAGACCTATCTATTATCATCGTTGATGACCTGCAGTTCAGCCGCGTAGTGGTCAAGGCCGCATTAAAAAAGGCGGGTTACAATGGTGTACGCATGGCTGACAGCGCCTCTGAGGCGATCACCATGATTGAACAGAAAGCCGCTGATGTTATTTTAGCGGACTGGATGATGCCGGAAATGGATGGCCTCGAACTCACCCAGCAGATCAGGCAGCAGGATGAGGAAAAAGGCACTTATACCGCAATCATTCTGTTTACCGCTCACGATGGTATGGATTATCTGGTGGAAGCTTTTGAGCAGGGGGTCGATGATTACCTGTGCAAACCACCCAACCCGCAGGAACTGGCAGCGCGTGTTAATGCAGCAGCACGTATTGCTGCGCTGCAGAACGACTTACTGGAAACTTATCGCCAGTTACAGGTAACCATTCAAAATCTGGAAAAACTGGCATTAGTCGATAGCGTCACCGGTGCCGGCAATCAGCCGTTTTTTATAAAAAACCTGAGTGCACATTTGCTACAGGCCTCGACACGGCAAGGCGGCATCTGCCTTGCACTGATCGAACTACGTGAACTGGACAGTATTATGGTGGCGCACGGTCAGGACATTGTGGATGAAATACTCATCAGCCATCACCGGCGTTTACGTCGCGCGGTCAGGCCCACTGATGTTATTGCCAGGCTGGATAACAATATATTCGGCATCATCATGCATCACACCAACATGGATGATTACAAACCGGCCGCCATCGAACGCGTTCTGACCATGATCAACTACCGTGCATACAAAACATCTGCCGGCAACCTGCCATTAACCGCCAGTATCGGTGTTCATTATTACCGCGGTGATGAAGCTAAAATATCGGCTGATGAGATGCTGAACTCTGCCAGAAAAAAACTGGATGAAGCCCGGCTGGACTCATCAAAAAGTATTGTTTACTGATAACGTTGCGATAACTGGCCGGTAATACACAAAGCGGAGCGGCGTGTATTACCGGTCAAAGTTTATTGCCTTGTTAGGCTTTTTTATTAATTTTACTTAAGCAATTTATTAGGGCGTATTTGATCGTAGCAAGCAATTATTAAAATTAATCTCACTATCATCAATTGGTGAGATACCATAACCGTCTGAATCAAAACGAAAAGACGAAGATAGGCATAACTGATTGTTATCTATGGAATAATAACCATTTACTGTTATAACAGGTGGTGGTGCGCTCGTGTCGCTTATTGTAATGCGATGGCCTTGTATGCCTTGCGGTGTTGTGATTGGCCCTGCATCAAAATAGTTTGCTACTTTTTGCGATGAACCCGTATTACTTACACTAGTTGATGTTATGCAATTAGAATCTTCGTATAGATTTATCGCGGTTGTAATTTGACCATCTGTATCAAATGAATATGTGCTTTTCCCCCATACATTGCTTACACCTCCATTGACATTTGGAATTTGTTGGCATGTCTGTGTAAGCTAGCTTCCGACAAGAGGTGAGTTGACTGTGCTGTTGTCACAAGCAGTCAGCATAAATACTAGAAGCGAAATTACAAATTTATTCATATGTTTTCCTGGGCCTAACAGAAAGTTATCAGTTTGCAGCAATCAGTCTACAGCAGCCCCGCCAGTATATTTCAGGGCGGAACCGCAACAGAGCTCAGAACGAATCAGGTAGTGGCTTCATCGATCATCTTTTTCAGATCACCGCTTTCAAACATTTCCAGGGTAATGTCACAACCACCTATTAATTCACCATCAACATATACCTGGGGAAAGGTCGGCCAGTCAGCATAACGCGGCAGATTCTGAAAAATTTCAGGGTCAGCCAGCACGTTGCAATAAGCAAACTCTTTGCCTACCTGTTTCAATGCTTCAACTGTACGACCGGAAAAACCACACTGCGGAAATTGCGGTGTGCCTTTCATGTAAATCATTACCTTGTTGCCTTTAACCTGCTCATCAATTCTTTCTAGTACATCAGCCATTTCAAATACCTGTTTTCAATATTGATTCAGGACATTATACCCCGAGTTGCCCTGAATAAACCCTAACCGTTACGCGGGTGAAATAGAAAATGGGGTCATATTCATAAATTTCAAGCGATTAAAAAAGCTGGCGGTTAAAAAGCTTTTGCTGCCTGCTGTAAACTGATGACTGCCAACTTTTTTAATTCTCCTTGATCAGCACATACATAATATCGCTAACCTTGTCATGCCATTTATCGATGATTGAGCCGCTGATTTTAATATTTTTTTCATCCATGGTAACCACCGCCTGTACCTGACCGTAACTGCTTCCGGTTTTTTCGGTTGAGGTTTGTTTCATCGTCATTTCCGAGGAAACATCAACGGACACACCTTTTGACATGGCGATATAAGCCAGCCCTTTCCTGTAAGCACACTGCTCCTGAGCAATCGCCCCCATCACATGAGTGCCACACTTGCCGACAAAATTCTGTTCCGGATTATCTATCCAGTCCGGACGATCATTTTTCCTGACTTCACCGGCACAGCTGACAGCCAGTAATGCACCTATTAATATCACTATCTTCTTCATAACTTTACCCTTAACTGTTTGTTTTCAGTCAGCGGTTATTTTTCACTGCCTGCAAAAGCAGGCGAAAGGCTAACCACTAACAACTTATATTCTGCTGCCACCACAACTCCAGTGCTGCCAGATGCCATAACTTGCTACCCTGCAACCGGGTCAGATAATCTTCCGGTTTATTCAATAATTTTTCAACATAAGCACTATTATACAAGCCCCGCTGTTTAGCGTCATCGCATAGCAGAATTTCTTTCATAAACGCAAGAAACTCGCCACGCACATATTTTAATGCCGGCATGGGAAAATAAGCTTTGCTGCGATTCACCACACTGTCCGGCAAAAATCCACGCGACAGTTGCTTTAATACATGTTTACCGCCATTGGGCAACTTCATCTCCGGTGGCATTGACGCTGACAGTTCAACCAGTGCGGTATCAAGAAAGGGCACACGTGCTTCCAGCCCCCACGCCATGGTCATGTTATCCACCCGCTTCACCGGATCATCAACAATCAAGGTGGTCACATCAACCGCCAGCACACGGTCCAGATATTCATCCGCGTCAACTTCATCAAGCAAGTCCTGCATCATTTGCGAGGTCACATCATCGGTGTGAAAACGTTTATCGACTGTTTCCAGATATTCAGCATGATCGCGGTCAAAATATTCATCCGAAAAACGCTTAATTCCCGGCTTAATGGAATGATGCATGCGTGGATACCAGAAATATCCACCAAACACTTCATCCGCTCCCTGCCCGCTCTGTACGACTTTGACTTCTTTTGATACCACCTCCGACAGCAGATAAAATGCCACTGCATCCTGGCCGAACATCGGCTCCGCCATATTGGCAAAGGCCTCCGGCAGGCGGGGCAACACCTGATTATTCGGCACCATTAACTGATGGTGCTCGGTGGCAAACATTTCCGCCACGGCATCCGAATATTCAAACTCATTGCCCTTTTCTTCCGGCGCATCTTCAAACCCCACAGAAAAAGTTTTCAAACCTTTTTGTCCAGCCTCTGCCAGCAAACCAACCAGCAAACTGGAATCAATACCACCCGACAACAGGACACCTACCGGTACATCAGCAATTTTTACTCGTTTTTCAACAGCGCGACGCAGTTCATCATGAACCGCCTGTACCCAGTCCTGCTCCGTCATTTTTGTATCCGGACGCCTTGCCGTTAACACCCAGTAACGTTTTTCACTGACCTTTCCATCAGCACCAATCAACAGATAATGTGCCGGTCTGACCTTTCTTATCCCCTTTAGAACGGTGCGCGGTGCCGGCACCACCGCATGCAAACTGAACAGGTTATGCAAAGCGATGGCATCGATCGAGGTATCCAGAGCGTCATCCGCATGAATAATGGCCTGCGTATTGGAAGCAAATAAAAGCCGCCGGGATGTTTGTGAGTAGTACAGCGGCTTTATACCGGAACGGTCTCTCGCCAGTAACAGCGTCTGTTTTTTATTGTCCCACAGGCCAATCGCGAACATGCCCTGTAATCGCTGGATACATTCTTCCCCCCACTCAATATAAGCCCGTAAGATAACCTCGGTATCACCAGTTGATTTAAAATGATGACCCAGAGACTGCAATTGCTGCCGCAAATCAGGGTAGTTATAAATGGTGCCGTTAAACACCAGCGCAACATCCGCCTGCTCATCGACCATCGGCTGCGCCGCCTTTTCAGTCAGATCGATAATAGCCAGCCGACGGTGGCCAAATGCCAGCGGTGATTGCATACAACTGCCACCCGCATCCGGCCCGCGCTTTTGCAGTCTGCTTTTCATCCGTTCGATAAGCTCTCGATCGGGCTGAGCGCCATCAAATTTTAATTCACCACATATTCCACACATCAGTTTATATCATCACCTGTATTGATCCATCCGGTTTCATCTTTATTGCAGCAATGATTGCCAGCACTGCCACCATCGCAGTTTAGCGTTTACTTTCAGCGAATGTAACCACCGCCGCCAGCGGTAATAATACTGACAACATCGCCGGCGGAAACCTTAAAACTTTGCTTGGCCGCCAAGCCCTGTGCATTCAGCTGATTCTTCCCGGCTAGCGCGGCCGGGCCATTGTCTTCATGCAGGGATACCACCGCTTTACCATGCAATAATCCCCAGGGACGCTGACTGCGCCGCTCGGATAATATCGTGACCTGCGCCGGCGCCAGAAATTCATACTCACGGATCAGACCTTCACCCCCGTTAAAATCACCTTGTCCAGCAGACCCCTGCCTTATCTGATAGCGCTTAATGCGAACAGGATATTTCATTTCCAGCGCTTCTATCGGCGTGTTCAGGGTATTGGTCATATGAGTTTGCACGGCATCCAGCCCATCACTGAAGGCGCTGGCTCCCATACCGCCACCGATGGTTTCATAATAATCCCATGCCGGATGCTGCTTATCGCCCACATGTCCCATCGCCAGATTGTTCATACTGCCATGACTGGCCGCGGGTATGCGCTCGGGTATCGCCTTTGCCAGCGCACCTAGAACCAGGTCAACAATGCGCGTACTGGTTTCGACATTTCCGGCGGCGACGGCAGCAGGATAACAGGCATTCACCACTGATGACGCTGGTGCTACAATTGTAATATTCTGAAAACTCCCGGCACAGGCAGGTGTTTGTGGCGGCATCAAACAACGAAACACATAATAAACAGCGGCAGCCGTCACTGACAGCGGGCAGTTAATGTTGCCCTTTACCTGTGATGCGGTATTGGCAAAATCCACCACAATAGCATTATCTGAAAAATGAATAGCAACGTGTAACGTTATCGCAGTCTGTCCCATGCCATCATCATCCATAACGTCGGTAAACGTGTAGCAGC
>JAJRUQ010000002.1 GCA_024277705.1 Gammaproteobacteria bacterium | reverse complement strand
TAAATCAAAAGAAGCTTGTTAAACAGAAGGTTATTCAGCTTTTAACTTGCTACTTGTAACTTAAAACTTTTAACTTACAACGTCTCTTTCTGGCCGAAGAGGGGCTTTCTGTCTGACAATAACATCCACTTAACGTCGGCTCTATTCCGTTATCAGTGGAAGCCTGTATAATTGCGCCGCTATGGCTTATTTAGATGAAGTAAAACGTCGGCGGACTTTCGCCATCATTTCGCACCCGGATGCGGGTAAAACCACACTTACCGAAAAACTGCTGTTGTTTGGTGGTGCCATACAGATGGCGGGTACCGTTAAAGGCAGAAAAGCGGCTCGGCATGCTACCTCTGACTGGATGGAACTGGAGAAGCAAAGAGGTATTTCGGTGACATCGTCGGTCATGCAGTTTCCCCATAAAGACTGCATAATCAACCTTTTGGACACGCCCGGGCATGCAGACTTTTCTGAAGATACCTACCGCACACTAACCGCCGTTGATTCGGTGCTAATGGTAATTGATGCTGCGAAAGGGGTAGAGGAACGGACCATTAAACTGATGGATGTCTGTCGTCTGCGCACCACGCCGATCATTACTTTCGTCAACAAGATGGATCGTGAAGCACGCGAGCCGATTGATATTCTCGACGAGATCGAAGATATCCTGAATATCAACTGTGCACCGATTACCTGGCCGATTGGTATGGGCAAAAACTTTAAAGGGGTGTTTAATCTGGCGAATGATACGGTACAGTTTTTCAGCGCTACCCATGGTGGAAAAATACAGCAGGGGGATACTATTGAAGGCCTGGACAATCCGAAGCTGGATGAAGTTCTTGGACACATGGCAGCCGAGCTGCGTGAAGAGATTGAGCTGGTAAAAGGTGCCAGCCACGAATTTAACCTTGAAGCCTACCAGAAGGGTGAACTTACACCGGTATTTTTTGGCTCTGGTATTAACAATTTTGGTGTTGGCGAATTGCTGGATGCACTTAATGATTTTGCGCCAGCTCCCAAAGCCCGTGGTACTCAAAGCCGGGTGATCGAACCGGAAGAAGAAAAGTTCACCGGTTTCGTTTTCAAGATTCAGGCAAACATGGACCCCGGTCATCGTGATCGTATCGCTTTTGTCCGTATCTGCTCCGGCATGTATAGCAAAGGCATGAAAGTAAAACACGTACGTTTGGGTAAGGATATTAAACTTGCTGATGCGGTAACCTTTATGGCATCGGATCGTGAGCAGGTCGAGACCGCTTACACGGGTGACATTATCGGTCTGCACAATCATGGCACCATGCGCATCGGTGACACTTTCACCATGGGCGAAGAGCTGGTATTTACCGGTATTCCCAACTTTGCACCGGAACTGTTCCGTCGTGCACAATTAAAAGATCCATTGAAAATGAAAGCCCTGCAAAAAGGACTGATGCAATTATGTGAAGAAGGCGCAACCCAGCTCTATCGCCCGCTACATAATAATGACCTGATTCTGGGCGCGGTCGGTGTTCTTCAATTCGAGGTAGTAAAACATCGTTTGATGCATGAATATAATGTGGACTGTGATTTTGAAGCGGTCAATGTTACGACTGCACGTTGGGTTGAATGTGAAGATGAAAAACAACTGGCGAAGTTCAAGGCACGGCAGAGCAGCAATCTGGCGCTGGATCATGCCGGTGATCTGGCTTACATTGCACCCACGCGGGTGAATCTTGATATGACGATAGAAAAATGGCCGGAGATTAAATTCCTCTCCACGCGTGAGCACGGAGTTTATAATTGATGTTAGTGGCTGGATGATTGTTGTTGAGTTGAAAGAGACGTTGCTCGTTATTCGTCGTTCGTAAAAACAAAGAAACGGCAGAAGCCACATAACCCTTAGTGTTTTTCGCTTTTATCGAACAAGGAATAACGAGCGACGAACAACGTCGCCTTTTGGTAGTACTCGTAAATCAAGTTAAAACTCTGCCGCTTCTATTTCACTATAGGCCTGCGCACCCTGCGGGCCTAGTAACTCATCGTATCCCGGCCAGGTTTTGTAAGCGGCGGTGGTTTTTTTTGTGATGGCGAGGACATCACTGCTGTCAAGGTCGTCTTCAAAGGTTTTTCGGGCTGCCTGATAAATCAGTGTCAGGTAATTAAGATAGGTCTTCACCATGGCTTTATCGCCGCTGGGGCCATGTCCCGGTACATAGATCCTGGCATTGCTCTCCAGGATGTTTTTAATGGCGGTAATATTTCCCTGAAAGCTACCGTCGGAGGTTCTGGGTATACGCTGTGCTAAAACATTGTCGCCCAGAAAGAGCACCGAGTTTTCCATGACTTCAATCATGATGTCGGTTCTGGTGTGTGCGATACCGTAATTATGTATTTTAAACCGGGTATCGCCGACGGTAATTACCTGGGTGTTTTCAACGGCATTATTCGGCCCGACAACAACGGTACCCTTACTTGCACCTGCGGTCATGTTGTCCATCAGTGCGACCCAGCTAGCGCCAGCGCCATCTTCGATTTCGGCCAGCATGTTGCTATGACCATAAATTTTGACGTTCGGGTAAGCGGCTTTAATTGCCTGATTCGCCAGCCAGTGATCGCCATGGATATGTGTATTAAAAACCGCGACAATGTCCTGCTCACTTATTTTTTTTACTTCTGTCAGAACATTTTCACCGACCTGCAGTGTCGAGCCGGGATCGATGATAACCAGTCCGGCGGAGGTTTTGACGATGCCGGGGTTGTTCATAAAACCCTTGTTCTGCGGGTTGGGCAGTTCTCGCGGGCCATGCATCACCCAGGTGTTTTCAGCGACTTTTTCAAAAGCGTAAGGAAACGGGCTTGTTGTTGTAGCGGATTTTTCCGGCTTGTTTTCTGCAGTATTTTCCGCCCGGGGTGTACAGCCTGTCAGCGTGAACAGTACAGTCAGCATTGTTAATGTTGTTATTTTTACTACCTGCTTCATGATGTTAAACCTTCGTTACTCAGAAGAAGCAGTGCCATGGCAATAGCGGCAGGTAATGCCTGTAAAAACAGAATGGAACGATTGGCTGTCACTGCGCCATATATGCCGGCAATAATAATACAGCCGAGAAAAAAGACCAGTGCATCATTGCCGCCGGTGCTGACAAGGCCCCATAAAAGACCGGCAGCAAGGAAGCCGTTATATAAACCCTGATTTGCGGCAAGTGTTGCTGATTGCCTGGCAAAGTCCTCTTTTAAGCCAAAGACTTTTCGCCCGTAAGCGGTATTCCACATAAACATTTCCAGCACCATAAACAATCCATGTAAAAGAATCACAATACTGATAGCAATGGTTGTTAAAAGGTTCATGATGGCTCCTGTTTCAGGCTGGCGGAATTTTGTTTGGCGGTGCTTGTTATTGCGTAATGTTTTTTAATTTTTTCTGCATTTCGGCATAACCGGTTTCTCGCAGCTTTTTAATATTATTCTCCGGAACCTGTTTTATATCGGCATAACCGGCAATGGCCTGTTCCAGGCTGTCTTCTCTTATTAAATGCAACATCGGATAGGGTGAGCGATTGCTGAAATTACTGGCATCATTTTCTGTGTTACCGGCAAAACAGTAATCCGGATGAAAGCTGGCTATCTGGTAAATGCCGCGATAAGCTAAATCGTCCAGTAAATGGTTTGCGTAATCCAGCAGCTCGAGGTAGTGTTCAAATTCGTGATAGGCATCAGGATAAATCAGCAGGCTGGTTTCTATCTCCGCTGTGCTATCAAGCTGGCTAAAGCTGACGGCCAGTTGTTGTAAATGCTGCTCGGTGGCTGTACCGCGGTTAACGGTGTAGTCAATGGTATTTTTTTGAAAGGGTGGTGCAGCGAACGGGCACAGGTGCATATCGATTACGATGTCTTTCAGCCATTGTTTTGTTTGCCGGATAACTGTTTGATCGGAAGAAGGCACAGTAGAAATTAATGTAGATCGAGTTTGGCCAGTTCGCTCAATATTTGTGTAATGAGTGATTCTCCCTGGGGACCCATGCGGGTACAGAGCTTGTCGACATCACGCTCACCATCAATCATGTCTTTCAGGACTGCGCTAAGGCTGGCCATATCGCCACCGGCTTTGGACATTTGTTCTGCCATGGAGCCGAGTATGGATAATGAGTTGTGATTGCCACGGCGGGCTTCATCAATCAAGCGGGCAAACATGGGAGCTGCCTGGGTGGCATCACCGGTTTGCTCTGTTTTGGGCAGGGTTTCCGGGTCCTGTAAACCACGTAAAATACTGTCAACAATAATTGCATCCTCTTCATCAAGACCGTTTATCAGTGCCTGGTCGCGATTGCCTGCCAGAATTTTATTGATAACATTGACCAGTGCCTGCCAGCCGTTTTCTGCTGATTGCTGCAGTACCTGGTCTAAATGCTGTTTTAACTCCGGATTATGGATGGTTTGCACAACGGCTAAAATCAGGCTGGCATGGGTTTGCAGGATCTGTTCGTTCTTTTCTGGTGCGGACATGGTATTTGAGTGCTGAGTTACGGATGATATGAGGATACCTTAAATAAAGTTGGCAGTCATCAGTTGGCAGTTAAAAGAAAAAACAAAAAAAAGCATAAATATATTTTAAAAGAAATATTAACTTTTTAAAATATAACTGCCAACTTTTTATAGTTTTTTAATTTTTTCCGCCTGTTCTTTCAGTTGCTCGATGGCTTTGCTCATCTCTGCCAGTCGCTCGCGTTCTTTTTCGACAACGGCTTCAGGCGCTTTATCAATAAAATTTTTGTTTACCAGCTTGGCGGTTGTTTTATCGATGTTGCTCTGTATTTTTGTGATTTCTTTTTGCAGGCGTGCCAGTTCGGCATCTTTGTCAATGAGCCCGGCCAGAGGGATTAAAATTTTCATTTCACCGACTAAGGCGGTAGCCGATTCCGGAGCTTCTTCATTGTCGGACAGAAATTTACTGCTTTCCAGTTTGGCCAGTGTTTCGATAAAAGCCTGATTTTCTGCATACAGTGTTTTGTCCTTATCGGAGGCATTCTGTAACAGTATGGAAAGAGGTTTACCTGGTGGTATATCCATTTCCGAACGAATTTTTCGTATGCCGCTGATAAAGGTTTTTACCCACTCCAGTTCCTGTTCTGCTTTATCGTCAATTTGACTGGCATCAGACTCCGGGTAAGGCTGTATCATAATGCTGGTCGCTTCATCGCTCACCGTTTTACGACCGGCAAGAAGCGCAACATGTTGCCAGCACTCTTCTGTAATAAAAGGAATAATCGGATGATTCAGGCGCAGCAATACTTCCAGTACGCGCACCAGAGTGCGTCTGGTGCCACGTTGTTCATTTTCCGGTGTGGCGTCATTGAATAAAACCGGCTTGGACAGCTCCAGGTACCAGTCACAGTAATCTTCCCAGGCAAAGGCATACAGGTCATGTGCAATTAAATCAATGCGGGAGTTTTCACTGTGTTTTTCAATGCGCGCTTCAAGCCGTTGCAAACGTGAAAGTATCCAGCGGTCAGCCAGTGAAAAAGCCACATCATCATTATCACTGCCGTCTGCTAACAGGCCGGTATCCTTGTCTTCACACTGCATTAACACATAGCGGGTGGCGTTCCAGAGTTTGTTGCAGTAGTTGCGATAACCTTCGATTCTTTGCGGGGTGAAGATGACATCACGCCCGGTGGTTGCCAGTGAGGCAAAGGTAAAACGCATGGCATCCGTACCAAAGGCCGGGATGCCATCGGGAAAGTTTTTCCGGGTAAGCTTTTCGATACGCTCTAACTGGTGTGTTTGCATTACCGCAGAGGTACGTTTTTCTACCAGAGCTTCAAGATCTATGCCATCAATAACATCCATGGGATCGAGTACGTTACCTTTGGATTTTGACATTTTCTGGCCTTCAGCATCGCGCACCAGACCATGTACATAAACTTCCCGGAAAGGCACATCACCCATGAATTTGAGCCCCATCATGATCATGCGGGCAACCCAGAAGAAAATAATATCAAAACCGGTAACCAGTACATTGGTGGGATAATATTTTTCCAGCTCTTCTGTTTTCTCCGGCCAGCCCAGCGTTGAGAACGGCCATAGTGCAGAGGAGAACCAGGTATCCAGTACATCTTCGTCCTGGCTTAAGGGGTAGTCATCCGGCAGTTTGTTTTTACTGCGGATCTCGTCAATATTGTAGCCGACATAAACATTGCCATGGTCATCGTACCAGGCGGGAATCCGGTGACCCCACCAGATCTGTCGTGAAATACACCAGTCTTCAATATTGTTCATCCATTCGAAATAGGTATTTTTCCAGTTGTCCGGAGTGAATTTAATGTCGCCGTTTTCTACTGCTTCAATAGCGGGCCTGGCCAGCGGTTCAACTTTTACATACCATTGATCGGTTAAATAAGGTTCGATAACCGAGTTAGAGCGGTCACCACGCGGTACCATTAATTTGTGCTCAGCCACTTTTTCCAGCAGTCCGGCAGCTTTCAGGTCGGTAACGATTTTTTTACGGGCCTGGTAACGGTCAAGACCGATATAGGCCTCGGGAATGACATTATTAATATCATCACTGTTATCACGAATCGCGGCATCAATAGTGAATATATTAATCAGGCCACCGTTGGGTAAATCACGTACGGCGGTGGTGTTTTTATGACGTGTCCATACCTGGTAGTCATTGAAATCATGGGCCGGGGTGATTTTTACACAACCGGTACCAAATTCCGGGTCTACATGTTCATCGGCAATAACCGGGATTTTTCTTCCGGTCAGGGGTAATTCCAGAAACTCACCCAGCAGATAGGAATAACGTTCGTCGCCGGGGTTTACCGCAACTGCGCAGTCGCCCAGCATGGTTTCAGGACGGGTGGTTGCCACTACGACATGACCGACGCCGTTACTACGTGGATAGCGCATGTACCACATATGGCCGGACTCTTCTTTGGATATTACCTCCAGATCTGAAACTGCGGTATGTAACACCGTGTCCCAGTTAACCAGCCGTTTACCGCGATAAATCAGGCCTTCATTATAAAGCCGGACAAAAACTTCGGTAACCGCGGTGGATAAACCTTCGTCCATGGTAAAACGTTCACGTGACCAGTCCAGTGATGCACCCATGCGACGCAGCTGTTTGGTAATGTGATTGCCGGACTGCTCTTTCCACTGCCATATTCTTTCGGTAAATTTTTCACGGCCGTAATCGTGGCGGGTTTTTCCTTCGGCATTAATTAAACGTTCAACCACCATTTGCGTAGCAATGCCGGCATGGTCAGTGCCTACCTGCCATAAAGTATCATGGCCTTTCATCCGGTGGTAGCGAATCATGGCATCCATGATGGTGTCCTGGAAAGCATGCCCCATGTGCAAGCGCCCGGTGACATTGGGTGGTGGAATCATGATGCAGAAATTTTCACGCTCGGCGGTTTCTTCTTCACTGCCGGTGGTGGTATTTTGAATTTTCTGGTGGGCATTAAAATAGCCGTTATTTTCCCAGAACTGGTACCATTTATTTTCGATAGCCTGGGGATTGTAGGTTTTTTCCATTATGGACTCGTATAGGTTTGACAAGAACAACTGTAAACACGGAATTATACCCAAAAGCCGGCAAGGAAACACGCAGGTGTTGTATATTTAGCGTTGCGGCAGCGGCGTTTATATTTCCGGGTCTTCGTTTTTAATGATTTCTTCGGGTAGTTTGTCGTGTAGTGCCTGTCGTACCAGAAAACGCAGTTGCTGTTCAAGCTCGGGCATCAGCTGTTTAACAATGTCATCTACCAGTGGTGCTAGTGCTATTGCTATTGCCTGGGTCGGCTGTGCAACATGATGCCCGGCTATTGATGCCGAGCTGATGATGGTGTCATCATCAGCAGTTTCATGACTGGTGTCAGTGGCTGTCTGCTGGTAGTCAATCAGTGCAGATTCGACAGGTTCCGGTGGCTCAGGATAAAAGGAATGCTCCGCAGGGGGGGCGTCGCCGGTATCCGGAGCAAGCCACTCAGTATCAGCAGGATCACCTGATGGCTGAATATCGCTGCTGCCGGTGTCGCAAACAACAATATCATCATTTGTCTCAAGAATAACAGGCGCTTCATCAATGTCATCATCGATGGCTGAAAAAGGGGACAACGAGTCCTCAGTGTCATCTTCATCTGAATTGTCGATAGCCGCAATTTGTGCTTGTGCTGGTTCGTCGATCTCAGCTGTATCATTATATTGATCTGACAGAGCTTCCCCGGGGAGTATCTCTTCAGGGAGCATCTCTTCAGGGAGGAGATCGGATTCAGTCATCGCTGCTGTGCTAAGCAAATCCAGGTTTTCATCTGTCTCATCGCTTAACCCGAGTGGCGGAGTTTCATCCGTAAGTACGGTATTGTTTTTCTCCGGTTCCTGTTCCGGCGTTCGCGCTGGTTCAATAATGTCTTCAAGAACAGGAATCTTATCGGGATTGAACTCAGGCATTGCTATTCAACTTATTTATTTTCATCTACCCGGTCGAGGATGTATTGTGTTAGCAGATCCACCGGTCGACCGGTGGCACCTTTATGACTGCCGCTTTTCCAGGCCACGCCGGCAATGTCCAGATGAGCCAAGTGATATTTTTTGGTAAAACGTGACAGAAAGCAGGCTGCGGTAATGGTGCCTGCACCTTTGCCGCCAATGTTAGCCATATCGGCGAAGTTGCTTTTCAGCTGTTCCTGGTAATCATCCCATAATGGCAGTTGCCAGCAGCGGTCACCGCTGGCTTTCCCGGCAGATAATAAATCATTGGCCAGCGGGCTGTGGTTGCTGAGTAATCCTGCCGTGTGTGCGCCCAGAGCGACAATGCAGGCACCGGTTAAGGTGGCAATATCGATTACCACGTCAGGGTTGAATTGTTCGGCATAGGTCAGTGCATCACATAAAATAAGGCGGCCTTCAGCATCAGTATTTAAAATTTCAATGGTTTGTCCTGACATGCTGGTAACAATGTCGCCGGGTCTGCTGGCAATACCGTCCGGCATGTTTTCTACTGAGGGAATGATGCCAACAATATTGATGGGTAACTGCAACTCAGCGCAGGCATTGATAACTCCGATAACACTGGCGGCACCGCACATGTCGTATTTCATTTCATCCATAGCGGCACCCGGTTTTAAGCTGATGCCACCGGAGTCGAAGGTGACGCCTTTGCCAACTAAAACCACAGGCGCCTGTTTTTTATCGTTGGCATTATATTCCATGATAATCAGTTTGGCCGGTTCATGGCTGCCTTTGGAAACCGACAGTAAGGCGCCCATGCCAAGTTTCTGCATGTCTTTTTCTTCAAGCACGGTGGTTTTAATAGCGTCATGCTGGCGTTCCAGTTTCTTTGCCTGGCTGGCCAGGTATTCAGGGGTGCACAAGTTGCCCGGCAGGTTGGCTAGATCTTTTGCCAGGTGAATACCAGCGGAAATGGCCATGCCCTGGCGAACAAACTGTTCTCCCTGCATTAGCTGGCCACGGCCGTTAACGCTGAATATAAACTTTCTGAGCGGGCGACGGGCTTCTTTCTTTTCAGATTTCAGCTGGTTGAACCGGTACAGGCTTTCATCAATGGCTTCAATAGAATGCTGTATTTTCCAGTTGATGTCTTTGCGTTTGACCGGAATTTCGGTTAGATAAGAAGCGATTTCGGTAGCGCCGCTGATTTGCAGCCGTTTCACCATGTTGTGGTTTATTTTATAGAAAGTTTTGACGTTAATGTCTTTTTCCTTACCACAGCCGATCAGCAGTACGCGATCACATAAAGTGTTTTCTACATTATGTAACAGTAATACATTGCCAAGGTCGCCTTCAATTTCACCACGCCTGACCAGATTGGAAATATAACCATTACTGGCTTTATCAATTATTTTGGCAGAAGGTGATAATTTTCTTGAAGCATAAACCGGGATAACAACACACCCTATTCGTTGTTTTTCCGGGTTACCGCTTTTAACTGTATATTCCATGAAAACTCCGCTGCGATTAGTACTTAAAGTATTGCCGTAAATAGTAAACTATGGTGATTGTATGCAATTTAATGCGGCGAGGGTAGTGTGAACTTTTGTTTTTTTATGCATTTTTATAAAATGCTGTAAATATTGTCGTTTATCCGGATTTTCAGGGTAAACTTCTGCCATGAAACTTTCCATTATTGACAGATATATTGCCAAAGAGTTGTTGCAGGTTTTTCTGGCGGTTATATTTGTATTGCTGGTCGTGGTGCTGGGAACTGAAGTGGTACACCTGCTTAGCTGGGTGGCACAGGGCGTTATACCGATAAGTGCGCTGTTGTATTACCTGGTCAACAGCATGTTTGAGTTCGGTGTGGTACTTATTCCGTTAAGTTTGATGATATGTATCTTGCTGACCTTCGGTCGTTTGCATCGTGACAGTGAAATGGCAGCGATTATGTCGGCAGGCATTGGCCCCTGGCAATGGTATCGTCCGTTGCTGCTGGTGTCGATACCGATCATCATTCTGTTATTTATCCTGTTACTGTATATACAACCGCTGGTTGCATTGCAACGGGCAGAATTAACGGCAAAAATTCGTAGTCAGGCAGAGGTTGATCAGCTGTTGATAGGGCAGTTTAATCGTGCCAGTAGCGGCGGAATCCTGTTTCTGGAGTCTGAAGATAAAACAAGCAAACTGATCAATAATGTTTTTTTTCAGCAAAACAGTGATGATACCAGTCATGTTGATTTATCAAAAAGTACCGGTACCTATACTGATGAGTCAGGCCGACGCTATATGATGATGCACGAAGGCACACACTATATCGGTAATGCCGGTGAGCCGGACTTTAAAATTATTAAATACAAAGATTACGGAATCTATATAAATAAAAAGAATGTTCATGCGCATGTATCAGAGTCAACCAGAAGTACGGTAGAGTTATGGCATTCAAACCGGCCGGCCGACCGTGCGGAACTACAGTGGCGCATAACACTGCCTCTGGCAACCATTATTGTTGTCATTATGGCATTACCGCTTAGCCATACAGACCCGCGTAGTGGTCGTTACGCAAAGCTGGCAATCGCACTGATATTATATCTGCTGTATTCAAACTTGCTGGGTGTTGGTAAAACATGGATAGAGCAGGAGAAAGTCCCTATCTGGATAGGGACCTGGTGGGTGCATGTTATTGCTATTGTTTTTACCTTCTTTTTATTAAAACGCAGCGGTTATTTTGCCGGTCTGAAATCAGGTCGCCGCTGGTTGAAGGCGCAGCAAGCAAAGGAAAACGCCAGTGATTCTTGATCGTTATATAGCAAAAACGGTTATCATGGGCTGTCTCACGGCCAGTTTCATTATGCTGTCAATATTTGCGTTCGTCGATTTTGTCTCACAATTGAGCACCGTGGGTTCGGGAAATTATGGCAATCTACAGGCGCTGGTGTTTGTTTTATTGCGTCTGCCACAGCGTTTATATGAACTTGCACCGTCAGTATTGTTGCTAGGCGGCATACTTTCATTAGGTGCTATGGCGGCTAATTCCGAACTTATTGTTATGCGGGCATCAGGTGTTTCTACTATTCGTATTACGCGCTCTGTATTACAGACAGGTTTATTAATATCCATTATTGTGGCAATACTTGGCGAGTTTGTAGTGCCGGGTGCTACCCGGGCAGCAAAAGCTTATCGTGCTGAAGCCATTGAGGAAAAGCTGATTGTCGGTGGTATTAACGATATCTGGGCTCGTGATGGTAATCGCTATGTCAACGTAAAACAGATTCTTCCCGATCATGAGTTGCATGGCATCAGTGTTTATGAAATTAGTGATAACTATGAATTAGCCTCCATTATTTATGCCGAGAAAGCGCATTATTTAAATGATGAATGGGTGCTGAATAATATTGCGCGTTCTGACATCACAACAACGGGCGTCAATACTTCATTTGAAAAGCAGTTGATATTAAAACGACTGATTCTGCTGGAACTGTTTTCTGTACTGGAATTGCATGCCAAAGATATGTCTGCCAAAGAGCTGTATATTTACAGTCATTATCTGCAGGAAAACAACCTTGACAGTGCTGAATACCAGCTGGCTTTCTGGATAAAAATTTTCACTCCGTTAACCTGTCTGGCAATGCTGTTGATTGCGATGCCAATAGTTTTTTTTACTATGCCTCGCAGCGGAGGTATCGGTCAGAGAATTATGCTGGCGGTCGTTATCGGCGTTGTTTACTTTGTATTTAGCCGTTCGATCAATCACCTTGGGTTGGCGCTGGGGGTGATACCGGTACTAAGTGCATCAATACCATTGGTGCTGGTAACCATTATCAGTCTCTATTTAATGAAAAAGGTTGGTTGACTTTGCATATCGTCATTTTCCGCTGGCGGGAATGACTTTTATTCGCGTAAATCAAGCAGTTCAGTTTTGCTGATCAGGTCATGCCAGCAGCGATTTTTTTTATCAAACAATGCCCATAGAAAACCAAGAGTGCCAGCCCCCCATGAAATCATGGCCACAGCAAAACGTATTGCAGTGGTTTTCCAGTTCACTGGCTGTTCGCAACTGCTTATTATTTTAATGCGCCAGGTTTTCATTCCCAATGTCTGGCCACCATTAATCCATAACCAGGAAAAATACAGGTAACATGCGCCGAGTATAAGTAGCATATAAATAAAATGAAAACGGCTGCCGGCTTCAATTGCCTGGCCATGATTTAGCGCCATTGCTATCGCGGTGATAATAAACAGAATCGCTGTCAGTAGAAAAGTGTCATAGAAAATAGCAAAAAGGCGTCGAAATAAACCGGCATTTCGTGGTTTTTCATTTATTTTTCTGTCATTTGTTTCAGTCATAAAGTAATCGCTGGATATAGTTTTAGTCGGGGAAAGGGTTTGTCTGTAAAGTATCACAAAGCACTTGTTTAACAGGACTTCATGTTATCAGGAATACTTGTATTTACTCTAGTATGATATATGCTCGTTACAGGGTAAAAAAATAACAGTCAGTCCAGTAATGGCGGCTTCCAGCACAAACAACTTACGAGAGTACTATGAATAAGCCTATTAACCGCAAGCTTAAGCGCCGTATTTTATCGACGGTCATACTCGCCGTGTTTTCACACACGGCCTATTCTATCCCGTTTACCTTTGAAGGTCGCTCACTGGGTATGGGCGGCGTTGCGGTGGCCACCGCTGATCTGGCCACTGCCGCCTGGGCAAATCCGGCGATGTTAACCAATCAGCATATATCGGATGACTTTTCACTGCTGATCGGCGCCGGTGCCTATGCCAGAGATAATGAAGACCTGCTGACGGATATAAAAGACTTTCAGAATGCCGATGAACGCAGAGTTGCGGCGGT
>JAJRUQ010000001.1 GCA_024277705.1 Gammaproteobacteria bacterium | reverse complement strand
TAAGTATTCGTGGTGATGCCATTGGTGCCGGCACCGTTGATAATCTGTCATGTCAGTTAGATGCTCCCGGTTGTGACCTTGTTGAATTCCAGCGGCAACTAACCAGTGAAGAGTATAATGTTCTGAATCTGGAAGGCGTGCTGACCACCGAGTTTGCGGCTTCTTTTGCCAAAGCGTTTTCTGTTTATCACCGAAAATTTTCTGTCGGCATTAAACCCAAGTTTGTCGATATTCAGGGCTTTAATTTTCAGCAGGCTATTTTAACCATTGATGGCATTAAAGATGTCAATAACAGTGAGAATAAATCAAACATAGGTACCTATGTTTCACTGGATTTAGGTCTGGGTTACGATCTTGCCGAGTCTTTTCGCCTTGGTTTGAATATTACCAATCTGATACCCGCAGACTTTAAAGTCGGAGTGCAAACCTTAAGTTTTGATACCGGTGCACGTTTAGGTGCTGCTTATCATAATAGTTTTCTGACGGTCGGTGTTGATGTTGATCTGCTGGAAAACAAACCTGTATTGGCAAATCCAAGGTTCGGTGATTTAAAAACACAATATCTGGCAGTGGGTGCAGAACTTAATGCTTTTGATTTTGCACAACTGCGTGTTGGTGCAGTAAAAAATATGGCCAGCGGTATATCGGGTACTGCAGGAAACATTGCATATACAGCAGGTATCGGTCTCTGGTTAGGTTTTAACATTGATGTTGCGGCGACCCTTTCAAACAATACTGTTGGCGGTTTTTTGCAAACAGGATTCCGCTTTTAATGCAGTTATAGTATCTGTATAAAATATTATAATAGTTTAAAAAAGGTTTTTTTAGTTGCGTGAAAACTGTTTTCATTTGTTAAGTGATTTATTTACTTACTAAAAATTTTTAACAAATATAAATAAAAGTTTGCTAAATTAGAATAACGTTTTATACTTTTGAACGTAACTCACAAAAGGGGACTTCGAAAATGGCTAGTACAACAAAGAAAAAATCTGCAAAGAAAAAAGTGGCTAAGCGTAAAGTGACTGCTAAAACTAAAGCGGTAAAGAAAAAAGTAACGAAAAAGAAAACCGCTGTCAAGAAAAAAGTCGCTGCGAAGAAAGCAGCCGTTAAGAAAAAAGCAGTAAAAAAGAAAGTAGTAAAAAAGAAAGCACCAGCTAAGAAAAAAGTTGTGAAAAAGAAAGCACCAGCTAAGAAAAAAGTTGTGAAAAAGAAAGCGGCAGTTAAGAAAAAAGTTGTGAAAAAGAAAGCGGCAGTTAAGAAAAAAGTTGTTAAAAAAGCGGCACCTTCAAAAACAGCTGTTGCTAAAAAGAAAGCAGCTGCCAAGAAAAAAGCTGTTGCCACTAAAAAGCGGGTCGCCGCTGCTAAGAAAAAAGCGGCTGCTGTAAAAAAAAAGGCCGTAGCCGCTAAGCGTAAAGCATTAGCGGCTAAGAAAAAAGCCGCAGCTGAGCGTAAAGCAAAAGCAAGAGAAAACGCAGCTGTTGCAAAACAAAAACTGCGTGATCGTGTAGTAGCTGCGGCTTCTGCGGTAGCAGAAGCAAAAGCTGAAGTTGCGACTACCAGAAAACGGCAGGATCTTTTGATCAAAATGGCTGAGAAAAAAGAAGCGGCAGTTGCCAGGTTTGTGGAAAGCTGGTCACGCAAGGAAATGGCCAAGATTGATAAAGCCCTTAAACCAAAACGGCGGAAACGCCGTTAATGGCAGGTCGTTAGTTGTCAGGCTGTTTGATATGGCCGTCTAAGTAAATATAAAAAGCCGCTCATTTCCCTGAGTGGCTTTTTTTTTACCTATGGTGCCCTATAATTCAATTATGGCTAAATTTGACCGGATAGCATTATCTGAACAACAGATAATTGAAAATTTTATTGATCACTTATGGATGGAAAATGGTTTAAGTGAAAATACATTATCAGCCTACCGTAATGATCTGTCTGGTTTCGCTCTCTGGCTGGAAAAAAACAAGCAGAATTTGAAACAGGCGGATACCAGTGCTATTCAGTCTTTTCTTGCTTTTAACTATCAAAATCAGAAAAAAAGACAATCCGTGGCCAGGTTGTTATCAACCTTACGTCGCTTTTATTTTTATTTGCGCCGTGAGAATTATGTCAGTGCTGACCCTACGCAATTACTTGAGTCGCCCAAGGGTGAGCATACTTTACCGCTATCATTAAATGAACAGCAGATTGAAGATCTGTTACTTGCCCCTGACATAACTGATGATCTCGGACTCAGGGACCGGGCGATGCTTGAACTTTTGTATGCAACCGGTTTGCGCGTTAGCGAGTTGATTAATCTGCAAACCTCTCAGGTTTCCATGCAGCAGGGGGTTTTACGGGTAATTGGCAAGGGGAACAAGGAAAGACTGGTGCCTGTCGGTGAACATGCATTACAGTGGTTAGCCCGGTATTACCAGCAGTCACGACCTTTCCTGTTAAGTAAAAAATCAGCCAAACTGTCAAAATCAAATTATGATCACAGTTTGTGCAGTGAAATATTTGTTACCAAACGGGGCAAGGCAATGACGCGGCAGGCATTCTGGTACATGGTTAAACGTTATGCATTAATTGCCAGTATTAATACCGGGCAGCTGTCGCCACATACTTTACGCCATGCTTTTGCTACCCATTTATTAAACCATGGCGCCGATTTACGTGTGGTTCAAATGTTATTGGGACACAGCGATATTTCAACAACACAGATTTATACACATGTTGCCAACCAGCGTTTACAGGATTTGTACCATCAGCATCACCCCCGCGCCTGAGCGCTACTGACCGTCAAATGCTTAAAAAAGTTTAATACCGGCATCTTTGCCTGATATAGTGCTGATAATTCTGTTGATTCATACTAAAAAAAGAATATCGACTATATCTACATTTTATGGAATTAACTATAATCCACGTTGTCTTGTTATTCAGGCTTACCTTTTTTCTTTACTTCTAGTGTGTGATATGAAATTTTTCTCTTTATTATTAATAACTTTCCTGTTTTCTTCTCCGCTTATGGCGGCTGACACCAGCGTTAAAATCAACAATGATTTAGCCGGTGTTGACAGGCTGAAGCTGGCCCTGCATAAATCCATGCCCAGTGTGAAACCTTCAAAAATTTCTGAAACACCGATTGCCGGTTTATATGAGGTGATTATTGGTTCTCAGGTTGTTTATATGAGTGCTGATGCGCGTTATATGATTGAAGGTGATTTATATGATTTTCGAACACAAACCAACGTCAGTGAAAATGCAAAATCAGGTATTCGACTGTCGGCTATTAATACGCTGGATGAAAAGGAAATGCTGATCTATAAACCGGAGAAAGTGGATCATACCATCACCGTGGTAACCGATATTGACTGTCCATATTGCCGGCGTTTACACAATGAAATCCCCCAGTACATGGAAAATAATATTCAGGTGCGTTATATCTTTATGCCCTTGAAAGGCTCCAGTGATATGAAAAAAACCATCAGTGTATGGTGTGCAGATGACCCGCAAAATGCCTTGAATATCGCTAAAGCCGGTGGTGAAGTCGAAGAAAAAACATGTGACAATCCAATTAAAAAACATCTGAAACTGGCGCGTACTCTGGGAGTTAGAGGTACACCGGCTATTTTACTGGAAGACGGTACCTTGCTGCCCGGCTATGTTCCGGTAAATAAACTGGTTGGCGAGCTGGAAAGATAATTAGAAAAGTGCAGGCTGGGAAAGCAGCTGCATATCGTTGTGCTGAGACATGTTATAAACCTCTCCATGCGGCTTCGGTCATAGCAGCCATTCGTCATTGCTGTCTCGGATAAACAGATAACGACACATGCCGACACAATGACGATTTCTATTCGTAACCACAAAGTTAACGGAACAATAGTGTCCTGTTATCTATCTTTTCGTACATAAGCTTTTTTGAGCATTTTTCTGGTTGCAGAAATAAAGTGCCTTGTTCGTGCTGGCCCCATTGAATTACCCGGGTGCATCGCAAACGGCAAACCCATTGCCGCTAAAATACCAGGGTGTTAAAGTACTGCGGAAATTATTAAAACCCATATAACGCTAATAACAGGGTAAAACATCACAATGAGTAAATACGATGCCTCTTCCATCGAGGTATTAACCGGTCTCGAGCCGGTGCAGAAACGCCCGGGCATGTACACCGACACCTCGCGCCCCAATCATCTGGCGCAGGAAGTTATCGATAACAGTGTAGACGAAGCGATTGCCGGTTATGCCAGCAAGATTGATGTGCTGCTGTATAAAGACGGTTCCATCAGTGTTACTGACAATGGCCGGGGGATGCCGGTG
The DNA here is from genome assembly GCA_024277705.1 of Gammaproteobacteria bacterium. GTDB lineage: Bacteria > Pseudomonadota > Gammaproteobacteria > SZUA-229 > SZUA-229. The sequence goes on along the minus strand of JAJRUQ010000001.1, from coordinate 1,544 downwards.
GACGTGCACCCTGAAGAAGGTATTCCCGGTGTCGAGGTTATTCTTACGCGACTGCACGCCGGTGGTAAATTTTCCAATAAAAATTACGAATTCTCCGGTGGCCTGCACGGTGTTGGTGTTTCCGTGGTCAATGCACTGTCGTCGAAAGTGAATGTTGAAGTGCGGCGCGAGGGTGCGGTGTATGAAATGGCTTTTGAGCACGGTGCAAAAACCAGCAAGCTGAAAAAAACCGGCACGGTCGGCAAGCGTAATACCGGCACTAAAATTCATTTCTGGCCGGATCAAAGCTATTTTGATACCCCGACCTTTTCCATTACAAAACTAAAACATGTATTGCGTGCTAAAGCGGTTTTATGTTCGGGGCTGGAAGTCAGTTTTACCGAAGAAAAAACCGGCGATAAGCAAACGTGGATTTATGAAGGCGGTCTGGCCGATTATCTCGGCGAAAATATCTTCGAGCGCGAATGCCTGCCTGCCGAACCGTTTGTCGGCAGCATGGCCAGCTCCACCGAAGCGGTCGACTGGGCGCTGACCTGGCAGGTGGAAGTCGGAGAGCTGACCACCGAATCCTACGTTAATCTGATTCCCACCGCGCAGGGCGGCACCCATGTTAATGGCCTGCGCACCGGCCTGACCGAGGCTTTGCGTGAGTTCTGCGAGATACGCAGCCTGTTGCCACGCGGCGTCAAACTCAGCCCGGAAGATGTCTGGGACAAAGTCTGTTATGTGCTGTCGGTGAAACTGTCCGATCCGCAGTTTTCCGGCCAGACCAAGGAACGTTTGTCGTCGCGTGAATGCGCAGCTTTTGTTTCCGGCGTGGTGAAAGATGCGTTCAGTCTGTGGCTGAACCAGCACACCGAAGCGGGTGAATCGATCGCCATGCTGGCGATCGAAAATGCACAGAAACGGTTGCGTGCCGGTAAAAAAGTCATTCGTAAAAAAGTCACCAGTGGCCCGGCTTTGCCCGGTAAGTTGTCGGATTGTTCGTCACAGGATTTAAGTCGTACCGAACTGTTTCTGGTGGAGGGCGACTCGGCGGGCGGCAGCGCCAAGCAGGCGCGTGACCGGGAGTTTCAGGCCATCATGCCGTTGCGCGGAAAAATTCTTAATACCTGGGAAGTAGAACCCGATCAGGTGCTGGCTTCGCAGGAAGTACACGACATTTCCATCGCGGTCGGCGTCGATCCCGGTTCTTCCGAACTGAAAGATCTGCGTTACGGAAAGATCTGTATTCTGGCGGATGCGGATTCAGATGGCTATCACATTGCCACTTTATTATGTGCGTTGTTTCTGCGACATTTCCGGCCACTGGTGGAAGCGGGGCATATCTATGTCGCCATGCCGCCGTTGTTTCGCATCGATGTTGCTAAAGAGGTTTTTTACGCGCTCGATGAATCCGAAAAACAGGGTATATTAGACCGCATTGAAGCCGAGAAAAAACGCGGTAAAGTCACCGTCACCCGATTCAAAGGACTGGGTGAGATGAACCCGATGCAACTGCGCGTTACCACACTGGCACCGGACACAAGGCGGCTGGTGCAGCT
>JAJRUQ010000026.1 GCA_024277705.1 Gammaproteobacteria bacterium | reverse complement strand
TACGATAATTATGGCTACAATAACTATGCACCTTATGGTTATAACGGTTATGCACCACAATACCAGGCGCCTGCAGCTGATACTGCCACACAAACCATTGCCCAGTGATCTGATCATCAGGAAATGGATCATCAATATTAGGAGGCTCAGTGGCTAACAGCTAAATAACCATCGACTCAGAAAGGCTGAATACTTATCGTATTCAGCCTTTTTTGTATGTTTATAAAATACATCGCATCTAAAATCTAAGGCACCTGACTGACTAACCAGAAACAAATATACAGGCTGAAATATCATCATGAGTAAATCTGTGAATAAAACACAACAGCTGAAGGCTATGCATAAAAAAATTGCTGAGTTACACGATGAGCTTCACCAGATCATGCAACAGCCATACCGGGAACATAAACACGTAAAGGAACCTATTTAACGTATAACCATCGCTTCAATAACAAAGCATGAATAACATAAAAAAGGCACATAAAAGTGCTTTTTTTTGTTCCTTTTTTTATGTCATTTAACACCTGATTCAGTCATTAATGGAATAAATCCATTTGACTATATAACGAATCTCTAATATAATTGTTTCATATTATTCTAATACTGAAATGTAATTTAGAATACGGATGAATTATCACAAAGGTTACGGGAATGACAGGTTTTAAACACAAAATTCAGTTAGCAATGTTTGTTTCATTTTTATCACTTTCAAACATTGCACCTGCTGTGGAATCGACAATAAATGAAAGTCAAAATGACGGGACTAGCGACCCTGTCAGCAATGCTAACGTTAGCGAGCATACTCATTGTCCTGAGCATGCATTTTTTATAAACAGTAACCATATACAGCCAGCAAACCGTAAGCTGCAATATCAGGCCATTGAAAAGGAACGCCACAAATTCCAGCAGCAACAGCTGGAAGCATATAAACATTATATACAGAATAGAAATCAACAAATTTCCTCTAATCCATATTTACCTGAAGATTTCAAGCTAAGACAACAGGAATATTTAAAAAATATGGAAGCTCGTCGTGAACTCATTTTCAAAATAATGGAGCAGCGACGTCAACAGGCAAATGAAAGAAGAAATCTTATTCAACAACAAATGCATAAAACCTGATTGGAGAAAAATACAATTTCAGCAGATACCGGCGTGTTATCACTATAGCTAATAAAACACGCAACAATTTATGTAGTGTGATTGCTAATCATATTATCTGTAAGCGATAAAGCAGACAGATACTACAACGATTTAGCAGCAATCATGCGCTGCTAGGGCACGTAGACTCGTTTACGTGCCCGCCTTTATTATATCCAGGGAATGGATAGACTATCCGCAAGGTGCCAGGGATGGCGGTATTACCTTGACCGAATCAATAGCCCTCACTGAGCCTTAAAAGAAGTTAAAAGTTTTAAGTAGCAAGTTAAAAGCTGGATAACTTTTTGTTTAACAAGCTTCTTTTGCTTTAACGTTTTTAAACTTACAACTTACAACTTGTAACTTAAAACTTACAACTTACAACTTCTCTTAATGTCCGTTTTGAGTCATTCCCTATACACAAGCAAGATGCAGATATCATTACGATTCTCTCACACCAAAAATAGACGTGCCTACCCTGACCATGGTTGCACCCTGCTCGATGGCCAGACAGTAATCACTGCTCATGCCCATCGATAACTGATCAAATTCCGGCAGTGAATATTCGTCTCGACACGACTGTTGTAATCTACGTAGTTGTTTAAAAGCCTGTTGCGTTCGGTTCTCATCGGCTTTGACGCCGATAGTCATTAAGCCCCGCCACTTCAGACCGGCAAGATTTAATTGCAGAAGTTGCTGCAAAAAAGGTTTGACCTGCTCCGGTAACAGACCGAACTTTGTTGCTTCGCCGCTGATATTCACCTGAATCAGGCAGTTTAGTACGGCATCCTGATTACTGGCAAACATGGCACTGGAAAGTTTTTTAGCCAGCTTGATGCTATCCACGGAGTGCACCCATTGAAAATGACCGGGAATTTTTCCGGCTTTTTTTGATTGCAGATGGCCGATAAAATGCCACTCTGTATGTTGACCCAGGTAGGGAATTTTCGTCATTGCATCCTGCACCTGGTTTTCCCCAAATACCTGCTGCCCCAGGCCAGCCAGCGCTTTGACTTCTTCCAGAGTGCGGGTTTTCGAAACCGCGATTAATCGTATCTCACTGCCTTCTCTGCCCGCCACTTTTGCGCATCGCTGTATATTATGCTGCACGTCTTGCAGATTTTTCTGCAGCAAGTTTTCGACTGATGCTTCAGGCATTTTATTACTGTTTGTAATGCGAGAGAAACCTGCCAATCGAGCGTATCGCTTTGCTTAACTCTTCGACATGCGGCAAAAACACCACTCTAAAGTGATCCGTATGCGGCCAGTTAAAGGCGGAGCCCTGTACAATAAGAATCTTTTCCTGAATCAGCAAATCCAGCACCATTTTTTCATCGTCCGAGATATTGAATTTTTTCTGGTCCATTCTGGCAAACAAATACATCGCACCCTTGGGTTTGACACAGCTGATACCCGGTATGTCCGTCAGCATCTGATGAGCAAGATCGCGTTGCTTGTATAAGCGGCCGGTGGGAGCAACTAACTCGTTAATACTTTGATAACCACCCAGTGCGGTTTGAATAGCATGTTGCCCCGGCACATTGGAACATAAGCGCATGGATGCCAGTAATTCGATACCTTCTATATAATCGCTGGCATGCGCCTTGTCACCACTGATGACCATCCAGCCAGCACGAAAACCGGCCACCCGATAAGCTTTCGATAAACCATTATAGGTAATACAGAAAACATCATCACACAATGAAGCTGTTGAATAATGTTCGGCATCGTCATAAAGTATTTTGTCGTATATTTCGTCAGAAAAAATAATTAATTCATGTTCTCTGGCAAGTTCGATAATTGCATTTAAGATTTCTTTCGGATAAACCGCACCAGTGGGGTTGTTCGGATTGATAATGACAATGCCACGGGTATTCTCATTGATTTTTGATTTAATATCGTCAATATCGGGATACCAGTCAGATTGCTCATCGCACAGATAATGTACAGGTTTTCCACCAGACAGACTGACCGCCGCCGTCCATAAGGGATAGTCCGGTGCTGGAATCAGTATTTCCTCTCCGTTATTCATTAAAGCCTGCATCGACATAACAATCAGTTCACTGGCACCATTGCCCAGGTACACATCATCAATTTCTACATTTTTTATACCTTTTTGCTGGCAGTATTGCATCACCGCCTTGCGCCCGGAAAACAAACCACGAGAATCACTGTAACCCTGCGAAACCGGTACATTGTGAATCATGTCCTGAACAATTTCTTCCGGGGCATCAAAACCGAAGGGCGATGGATTACCGATATTCAGTTTAAGAATTTTATGGCCATCCTCTTCCAGACGACGGGCTTCACGATGTACCGGCCCGCGAATATCGTAACAGACAGAATCCAGCTTATGAGATTTTTTAAGTATGCGCATTGTTTAAATTCAAAGACTTGTCATTATTATTACAACAAGTATATATGCTTATGACGCTGATATGTTTATATAGTTAAATTCCGCGACAAAAAAAAAGCCAACCATCAATGGTCGGCTTAAACAGGTCTTGCGCTATGAAAAAAAATAATCAGTTATCAACGATATAAAAAAGGTTGCCCTGTTTGCTTCACTAATTTCTCCAAGGTGGATTTACTACGATAATCATTTCAACTTTAAAGTCAAGATAAAGCCAGCCTAAAGTAAAAAAACATCCTTTTTCATGCTGGCTGTTTTTACATCAGAGAACATAACCATATTTTATACTGTCCCGTTAACGGTAAGAGACACGGGTTACCAGCGATTGCTGGTAATCCATATCTCGGATGAGCAGATAACAACATGCTGCAGACACAATAAGCCTTGCCACGTGCAACAACAAAGTTAACGGGAGCGCAGTGTCATTATTTAAAATATTGCTTCAGCACCCGATAAAGATAAAAGGCATCCCAGCGACCGGCCAGTTCACGAATTGAGTGCATGGCAAAGGTCGGCACGCCGACATCAACCGTACGCACTCCTAGTGCATTTGCCGTTATCGGACCTATCGTGCTGCCACATGCCATATCCGAACGCACCACAAAAGACTGTACCGGCACATCCGCCAGCTCACACAAATGCTTAAACATCGCCGATGTTTCACTGTTACTGGCATAACGCTGATTGGCATTAACTTTTATCACCGGGCCATCATTCATGATCGGGCCATGATTGACATCGTGCTTGTCCGCAAAATTAGGATGTACGCCATGCGCATTATCTGCCGAAATCATAAGGCTGCAGGCAATCATACGTGAAGTCTCTTCCTCATTTTCACAAAACCGTGACAGCACTGACTGTAAAAAAGTGCCCTGCGCACCGACCGCCGACATACTGCCAACTTCTTCATGATCGTTACACACCAGCAGTGTGTTCTGCTGAATACCGTTATCCAGCAAGGCCATCAGGCCGGTGTAGCAACTAAGCAAATTGTCCAGCCGGGCAGCGGCAATAAAGTCATCATGCAATCCCACGACTGCCGGCGGCTGCACATCATAAAAACTCAGTTCATAATCCAGCACTTTTATTGCATTCGGAACAAGCGTATTCTTTACTAAATCAGCGTTAACTATTTTAAGCAGCAATGAATTAAAGTCAGCATCTTCTTCCTGACTGCTTTCCGGTAATTTCATCAGTACCGGTGCCAGATGTTTCTGCCTGTTTATTGAATGTTTATCATTGGCTTCCCGGTCCAGGTGGATAGCCAGGCTGGGAATAACCGCGATGGCTTTTTCCAGATCAATCAACTGATGTTCAATCTGCCGGTCCTCATTCAAATAGCTGATCCGCCCGGCGAGCGACAGATCACGGTCAAACCACGGGTTAAGTAAAGCACCACCGTAAACTTCTACGCCAAGTTGTAAATAATGATTGTTGATTATTTCCGGCCGGGGCTTTACCTTCAAACAGGGACTGTCAGTATGAGCACCCACCATACGCAAACCATGTTCAAGCAGTGACTGATTTAGCTGAAAAGCAATAATCGATGAATCATTCCGGGTGACATAATAACGTTCACCCGTCTGCTGCTGTTTTACTGGCCATTGCTCAGTTTCATCCAGACGCTGAAACCCGGCATGCTCCAGTATTTCAGTCATGGTTTGAACCGCATGAAACGGGGTCGGTGACTTTTTGATAAATTTCAATAAGCCGTTAACAAAATCTTCGTCTTGCATAATTTTCTCTACGTTACTTTATCTTCTATGACAATTTATACAGGGTTTTGTGCTGGTAACCGCTTACTACAGAATACAGACCTGCCAGCTGTCTGTCTAACCCGGTATCTCCGGTATCCGTAATCATCGGCCGCTGGTTTAATGATAATATTTTTTCTTCAGTGGCCACAATAATAATATTTTCCCGACCAACCCGGCGTATCACTTTTGCACTTAACTGCTGATTGCCGCGACCGAAAACATGGCCCTGACCACCGATAATTGTGACCACCATTTTAGCCGGATGTTGCTCAATAAAATGCAGAATACTCTGTTCATCCGCGTCATTTTCAAGCAATTTCCGGTTACAGATAATATCGACACCAAGCAGCGTATTCTGTAGATCAAGCTGATGCATAATTTCAGCCGTAGTCGAACCTGAGCCGATCAGGTAAATAACATCAGCTTCCATATTTTCTATTATTTCCGCCGCTATATCCTGCTGCGCAATATCTTCATCATTTAAACCTCCCTGTTTCATCAACTGCATACGGCGGTCATCCACCGGTACCGTCAGATAACCATAGCATTTCGAGATAACCCGGCCTTCACGAAAGGCCTGCTCATCAAGATCCATCACCTGTGCTTCATGTAATGACATGGCAACACCATTGATTAGCTGTTTAATTAATTCACCGGCATGTAATGGTGTACTGGCATATACAGCAGAGTGAATTTTTACCCCGGCAGGTATGCCGATGACAGGAATATCCATTTGTGGCGACGCCTGTTGCGTTGCAGTACCGAGAACATCCAGCACATCACGCGCGGTACCATCACCACCGGCAAACACAATCAAATCAAGTTTTTCCTCGATAAACCGTGTGATGACATACCTGGTGTCCGCCGCAGATGATTTTTCTGCTTTTTCGTGCACCACTCTGCAGGGCAGATTCAAAGACTGTAAAACATCCTCGCCCATATCAGCGGAGGCACTGAACAAGGTGATATCAGCAGGTATTTCAGTACCGGAAAAAGCTTCCTGTAAAGCGGTCATCGCCCGCTTCTGCGCCTGTGGTTGTGCCCCGAGAGCAATCGCCTGTTGCACAATATCGTCACCGTCACTGCCTTTTAACGCAACGGAACCGCCCAGCCCGGCCAGTGGATTAATTACAAAACCTATTTTCATAGCATCTGCCATCTAAATAATGGCTCATCACCCGTTGATTAATCAAAGCAGCCCTGACAAGTTTATCAGTTTAAGCGAAACAACAGCACGCAGAGAATGGTAAAATTCTGACTTTTATACCGGCCACCTACTTTACTTTTTAATAAAAACCCATGATGACTTTTCCCGCTTGTTACAAACCACGCCAGCACACCTGTTCAGTAAATATCGATGGTGTCACCGTTGGCGGCAATGCCCCCGTGGTTATTCAGTCGATGACCAACACCGATACTTCAGATGTTGCCGCTACCACACAACAGATAATGCAGCTGTCCAATGCCGGCTCTGAACTGGTCAGAATTACAGTCAATGATGCTGCGGCTGCGGCTGCGGTATCAGCCATTCGTGAATCATTAAATAACAAAAAGTGTTTTGTTCCTCTGATCGGTGACTTTCATTTTAACGGTCATAAACTGTTAAGCGACTACCCGGAATGTGCACAGGCACTTGCCAAATACCGCATCAACCCCGGCAATGTCGGCAAAGGTAAAAAACGTGATGCACAATTCTCAACCATGATTGAGCTTGCCTGCAAGTACAACAAAGCGGTGAGAATCGGTGTCAACTGGGGCAGCATGGATCAGGCTTTACTGGCTGAATTAATGGATAAAAATGCACAGCTGGAACAACCGCATGATGCACATGACGTTATGCTGGAAACCGTCATCCGCTCGGCGTTTGATAGCGCGCAACAGGCACAGGCTATCGGTCTGGCAAAAAACAAAATTATACTTTCCTGTAAAATGAGCGTGGTACAGGATTTAATCACTGTTTATCGTTCCATTTCTGAGCGTGATGATTATGCCTTGCATCTGGGATTGACCGAAGCCGGCATCGGCTCCAAAGGCATCGTTGCCTCCACGGCAGCACTGAGCATGTTGTTACATGACGGTATCGGCGATACCATCCGTATATCCCTTACCCCCGAGCCCGGTGCCGCACGTGAAAAAGAAGTGATTGTCGCTCAGGAAATTCTGCAAACTATGGGCTTGCGTTCGTTTGTACCACTGGTTACCGCCTGCCCGGGCTGCGGTCGCACCACCAGTACTTATTTTCAGGAACTGGCATCACAGGTACAGAATTATTTACGTACGCAAATGCCGCTGTGGAAAAAAAGCTATCACGGGGTAGAAGATATGTCTGTTGCTGTCATGGGTTGCGTGGTTAACGGCCCCGGTGAAAGCAAACACGCCAATATCGGCATCAGCCTGCCCGGCACCGGTGAACGGCAGGTGGCACCGGTTTATGAAGACGGTAAAAAAACCGTGACCTTAAAAGGTGAGAATATCGCGGATGAATTTGAAGAAATTATTAATGCTTATATCAAACGCAGTTATAAAACAGTGAATAGTGAATAGTGAATAGTGAATTTTAAAACATAGCCAAAAAGTTACTCACTTTTCTAATTCGCTTTTACTTTTAGTTACTCACCGCCTCTAAGCACTCGCCTGCTGTGCGTTTATCTCACGACGCTTTCGAACTGCCGCTGCCAGTTCAGCAAGACAGGTTTCTGTGGTCGGCCATGAAATACAGGCATCGGTAATAGACTGACCGTAAGATAACGGCTGTCCGGCGATAGCATCCTGCCGGCCTTCAACCAGATGGCTTTCCAGCATAACGCCCATGATCCGGTTTTCACCGTTTGCGACCTGAGTCGCAACATTGCTGCAGACATCCACCTGTCGCCGGTAATCTTTCAAGCTATTGGCATGTGAACAATCCACCATCATCAGTGGTTTTAAACCGTATTTTTCCAGCTGTTCGGCAGCGTACTGAACATTTCTGGCGTCATAATTATGCTGCTTGCCACCTCGTAAGATAATATGACAGTCATTATTACCACTGGTTGAAAAGATAGCCGAGTGTCCCTGTTTCGTCAGTGACATAAAAACATGTGGATTAGACGCTGCCTTCACCGCATCAATGGCAATTTTGAAACCACCGTCGGTACTGTTTTTAAAGCCTACCGGGCATGACAGACCGGACGCCAGTTCACGATGCCCCTGGCTTTCAGTTGTTCGTGCCCCGATAGCTCCCCAACTGATCAAGTCAGCAATATATTGCGGACTGATCAAATCCAGATATTCAGTACCAACCGGCACCCCGGCAATCGCCAGGTCAAGTAATAATTCACGCGCCAGACGCAAGCCTTTGTTTATCTGAAAACTCTCATCCAGATCAGGGTCATTAATTAATCCTTTCCAGCCAACCGTTGTTCTCGGCTTTTCAAAATAGACACGCATGATTATGCATAACTCATCCGCCAGCCCGGTCATTAAATGTTTTAATTTTTCAGCATATTCTCTGGCTGCATCAGGGTCGTGTACCGAGCAGGGTCCAACAACGACCACCAGACGGTCATCATTACCATGCAGTATATTGTGAATATTATTGCGTGCGTGATAAACCGTTTCTGATGCCCGTTCATCCAACGGAAATTCTTCATGTAACCGGATTGGCGGAAGTACTTCCTGAAGTCCTGTTATGCGTACATCATCGGTCTTGAAAATCATCTGTCTGACTCAAAAATTTTTCTGAAAGTTGAAATATGTTCTAACTATCAATTATATAGCAATAAGCGTAAATCGTCTCAGCGAAAATCGTACAATCGTCGGCTATCTCAGCTGTTTTGGCTTAATAATGTTATAAGTTCGAACAAACTATGGATTTCTGCATCTGGCTGATGTTCAGGCAACGGCCATGGCCGCTGCTCTCTGTTTAGCCATACCGCAAACACCCCCGCTAACTGTGCCCCGACAACGTCCTGCTCCGGATGATCACCAATATGCAGCATTTGTGTCGCACTGATCCCGGCCTGTTTCTGCACCTGCCAGTATATATCCGGCTCTGACTTGCGCTTGCCTGTGCTGGCAGCACTTAAAGAGAAATCAAACCAGTGATTAATGCCGGTTGCCACCGGGCTGGCATTACCATTGGTAAGACTTACCAGTTGAAAACGCTTGCTCAATTCATCAAGCACCGGTTTCACATCATCAAATAAGCTTACCTGCTGCCGCGCTGCATAAAATATGTCAAACGCCGGCTGTATCCATTGATGGTCAAGTGAGAATTCTTCTGCCAGCTGTTTAAAAGACAGGATCCGTAATGCGCTCAGATCATGTGCACATTCCGGATGCTGTTCTAAACAGGAAAGCCTTTTTGCGCGTAGCTGTTCGCTGCTATAGCCACGGGGGATCTGTGGCACATTTTGCTGTAACCACTGATACAGTTGCTGCTCAGCATGCAGAATTGTTGGCAGACAGGGCCATAAAGTATCATCAAGGTCAAAACTTAATACTTTAATTTTTTGTTGCATGAAGCTGAGCAAATCCGTTAATCAGTTGCTTACAGGCATCCCGGTATTAATAATATCCACCTGTGATAATTCAGCCGGTGATGCCTGATGAGATATTTTACTGTCGACAGCCACTGCGGCGGCGCCCTCCACAAGCAATGGTTTATCCCCGATATTGTCCGTTTCAGCCACATTAACCAGATTTTCAATGGAAAAGCTCACCAGATAACCATCGCCTTTACCCTGTTCTTTGTATTTTTTTAATGTTGTGATGGCAAATTGTTTATTCTGAAAATAGCCGAACCTGACGTTATAGCGAACTTCATTTTTTCTGTTTTTATAGTTAGAAATATACGCATTTAAATTTTGTGCCTGCAGCATTTTTTTCATATTTTCAGCATTGATCATATTGCCGTACATACCAACCTGGATAGAATATCTGGCATTTTTTATATGCTCCGGCAGCATCCCGGTTTTGTCGGCAATAATCACACTGGCAGGGTTGTGGCTGTTTTCTTTAGCTGCCTGCTCAGTGTCCGCTTTAGTTGCCGGTTTTATGGTTTTGATCACAGCGTTTGCTGTATCAATCGTCGTTTCAACACCAGCGTCAAGCCGGGGGGTAGCATGTATACGGTTAACAACGGTGATTTCAGGCTGGTCAACATCAATCGTTGCACCAATATCAATATGTTCCGGAAGCAATGGATTTCTGTTATCGAAACTGTCCGCTGTCACCGTTGGTAATGCAAGTTGCTTAATTTCACTGCGATATTGATAGAAATCTGCGGCTTTGTTATACCCTGAAAAAAACCCACCGAAAAAAATCAGCGCAGCGATAAGTACAGCAGTCGAACCAAGTTTAAACAAACCCCGGCCATCGATTAATATGGGTGCCATTAAATATGTATTTAAAAATAGATAAGAACTGTATTTTAGCCCAAGGTACCTAAACTTACATGTCTCATTGGGGTTAATTTCACGATGATAACTGTTTTATGCCTATCCATTCATACCAGTAATTAAAAAGTTCTTCATCCGCACAGGCTAAAACGGAACGGACTTCCAGTTGCCCGCGAAAAACATCTTTACTGTCGAGAGCAACAGAAATCCCGCCAGCCTCTTTAAAAATCAAACTGCCTGCAGCGTAATCCCATAATTTCTGGCCACCATGCAGATATATATCAAAGCGCCCAGCTGCCATCCAGCACCAGTCAATCGCCGAAGAGCCAATATTGCGCTGTGAAGCGAAAATACTTTCCGTTACCAGCTTCACCGCCAATGACTCCGGCAAGCGTTTTAAATCAATCTCTGCCACCACCGGTTTGTTTTTTATCGATTGTAACGGGCTATGTTGCAGACGCTGATCATTTAAATAAGCCCCCTGACCTTTAATGGCACTATACATCTCATCTCTCACCGGGTCATAGATTAAACCCAGCTGTTGCTCACGATTAATGATTAGTGCAATAGAAACGGCAAAAAAGGGTAAACCGGCTGCATAATTGCTGGTGCCATCAAGCGGATCAATGCACCAGTACCCTGCCTCTTTATTGTTTTGATCCGCATCAATAACGGCTTGCTGTTCAGCTTCCGTCATCTCCTCACCAAGTACACTGAATATCGGCCACAGCTGTACCAACTCTTTTTCAAGGCGAGCCTGCATATTAAGGTCGGCAGGTGTCACCACACTACCATCTTCCTTATATTCAAATGTTGAATGACCGAAGTCCTTCATCAACTCTTCTTTTGCAGCCGTTTTCACCAGCTTCTTCAGTAGTATTAAATCAGGTAATTTCATTTTATTATCCGGGAAAACATGAATATGGCATGTGGACAGAGATTTTGACAGAATATCAACGAGCTATTAAGTCTGATATTACGTGTTATAGATGATATTTGCACACAATATCCGGTGTAACTACCAGGGAATATCGCTACCATCGATATCAATAAAACGGCCGCTATCGTTAATCGTTAATGTAGACAGGTTAAGGAATAATTTTTGTACGCATTCTCTTGTACTAATTTCTGCATTCTCCCCTCCCATATCGGTTTTTACCCAGCCAGGATGTAATGCCACACTGATAACAGCCTGCTCTTTTAAATCAATCGACAGGCTTTTAACCACAGCGTTCAGTGCCGCCTTGCTGGAGCGATATATGTAACTGTTACCATAACCATTATCCGCCATGCTGCCCATTTTACTGCTCATGCAGGCCACCAATTTTTGTTTACTCATGGTTAAATTTTCAGCAAATGCTTCCACCATTTTTAAAGGCGCTATAGTGTTTACCTGAAATGCCTGCAGCCAGCTTCCGCTATCAACCGAACCGAATTTATTGTTATCCGAGCCATAAATACCGGCATTGTTAATCAGTATATCAACCGGCTCATTACGCAACTCATAAGCAAGTGCCTGAATAGTACTGAGTTCAAGCATATCGGCAATATGTACACTGACCTGACCATTGGATAGTTTGGCCACATTAAACAGGCTTTCGGCATTATGCGGATTACGGCAACAGGCAAATACCCGCCAGCCCTGTTCCATCGAATGTTTCACCATTTCCAGGCCAATACCACGATTTGCACCGGTAATTAATATATTCATAATTTATAGTATAAAGAAAAACGTATCCGCAAAGAACGCGAAAGCCGCAAATAAAAAACAGTATTTTTGTTTGTTTTTTTCGTGGTTTTGGCGTTCTTTGCGGACTGTTTTTTACACAATAGTATTAAAAAAGCCGCTCAGTGAAAAACACTAAACGGCTTATCAATGTTTTTTTGCAGTTAACGATTAACCAAGATTATAAATCTGATTCATATAAAACTGCTCATATTCATTTCCGGGAATTGCCTTGCTCCAGTAATAACCCTGAGCATACTGACAACCGATACTTTTTAATACTTCTAACTGCCGGTCATTTTCCACACCTTCAGCCAGCAGAATCAGCTTAAGCCCGCGTGTTAAACCGGCAATAGCATCAACGATGGTTGAATCGTCCTTGTTATCGGGAATACCGGAAACAAATGCCCTGTCAATTTTAACCACATCAACAGGAAACTCTTTTAAGTAGGCCAACGACGCATAACCGGTGCCAAAATCATCCAGCATCACTTTCATACCCATGTTACGCAGTTTTTTCAGCACCCCTTCTACTTCGCCAATATTGTCGATTAAGGTACGTTCCGTTATTTCCACCGAAAGAGACGAACCGTCTATGCCGTTTTCTGCCATTGCCTGGGTAAATACAGCAACAATATCCTGTTCTTTAAACTGGCGAGGTGCCAGATTAATAGAAACATTCTGGTCATTCAGGCCCGCATCACGCCACACTTTTATTTGTTTACAGACACTGTTGATCACCCATTCACCCAGAGCAACGATTAACCCACAGTCTTCAACAACAGAGACAAAATCAGACGGCTGAATCATGCCTTTTTCAGGGTGCTGCCAGCGTAATAGTGCTTCTACACCCGTCACTTCATTTTTATGGATATCAACAACCGGCTGGTAATAAATTAAAAATTCATCGTTTTCAAATGCTGCTTTTAAACTGTTTTCCAGATCAAGGCGCTCCATCGCGCTAACACTCATTTCCGGCTTGTAAAACTGAAAACAATGACGACCGTTTTCTTTAGCGCGGAACATTGCTGTATCGGCATTTTTCAGCAACGTGCGTGCATCACTGCCATCTTCTGGATATATCGCAATACCGATTGACGCACTGGTATAGGTTTCCTGATCATCCAGACGAACATTATGTTCAAGAATAGTCGTTAAATTATCAGCAATGGAAATCGCATCGTCTGCGCCCTCAATGCCTTCAATGATGACTGCAAATTCATCACCGCCCAGACGGGCAATCGTATCCGCGCGCCTGAGTGATTTAGAAATTAAATCACCAACCGCTTTAATCAGTTTATCACCGGCTTCATGACCGAAAGAGTCATTGACCAGTTTAAAATCGTCGATATCGACCAGCATCAGGGCCATTGATGTGCGGCTGCGTTCAGACCGGATGACAGCCTGTTCCAGGCGATCAGCAAACAGTAATCTGTTCGGTAAAGAAGTTAATGAGTCACGATATGCCAGTAGCTGCACTTTACGTTCAGCAATGACTTTTGCAACAACAGATTTTACCCGATGTTTTAGCACTGCCCATTTAATGGGTTTGGTAATAAAGTCGATAGCACCTACTTCATATGCACGTTCGACAGAGGCATCATCATCCAGCCCGGTGATCATCATGACCGGGATATCAGTATGACCTTTATCTTTAATTTGCTGACAGGTAGTAAAACCATCAATGCCGGGCATGACCGCATCCAGCAAAATCAGGGCCGGGTGATGTTTTTCGACAGCCTTGATGGCTTCCAGACCATCGGATGCTTCAACGATGTCAAAATCTTCGGACTCAAGAACATGGCGCACCATCAGGCGAATAGATGGGTCATCATCAGCCAGTACCACTATAGGCCTTTCTTCATATTTTTGAGTGTCACTGAATAGTGAAACGACATTCGACATAAACTACAGCTCCCGTTAAATTAAATTTATATGCAATAAATTTCCATTTCTGCACCCAGATCAGTTAATACCGGAACTACTACCAATATTTACGGTATATATTGATCAATTGTAGCCCGAACATACTAAAATCGCATGTAATTTTCATAAAATATATAACTTTTTACTGATAAAAATCATACAACATCCAATTTTGGAAGGAAATACCGTTTATCAGCCTGTTTTCATAGATTTACGGACATAAAATCAGTAAAAATTGCTACTTCAGGCTCTTTTCCACCAGCTCCGTTACACCACTTGAAAGTTCTGTTAACGATATCAGTCGTTGCAGCTCATTTTTCATTAATTTCTGGCGTCTATCATCAAATCGTTTCCAGCGCGTCAAAGGCACACACAAGCGAGAGGCAATCTGCGGATTGATGCTATCAAGTGTTTCAATATACTGTCCCAGCAACGCATAACCAAAGCCGCTGTCATGGTGAAAACACAACGGATTTGCCGAGCAGAAAGCGCCCAGTAATGAACGTACCCGGTTGGGATTTTTCAGATCGAAGTCCCTGTGTTCAAGCAGATTTTTCACGCGCTCCATGGCGGAAATATGAGGTATGGTAGCCTGCACGGTAAACCACTTATCCATCACCAGGTTATCGCCCTGCCACTGCTGATAAAAAGCAGCAATCACCTCATCCATCGAGCTTGTATTATGGTGCACCAGTGAACGGAATGCCGCCATTTGATCGGTCATATTGTCCGCTGTTTTATACTGGGTATTCGCCAGCGTTTCACCCGCATCCATATACATCAGAAAGGACAGTGCCTGGTTGCGCAAAAACCGCTTACCCATGGCATGCGGTGACAAGTCATAATTCTGCTGGGCATTATGCTGATAAACATCAATAAAATCAGCCTCCAGATGTTTCGCTAACTGCAAATAGATAAATTCTCTTGCCTGATGAATCGCATCAACATCTATCACCGGCATCATTTCACCGATATAACTTAATGATGGCAGGGTTAAGGCACGGGCAATTAATGCTTTATCCAGGGTTTGATCCGTAAGCGTACTTCTGCAGGCATCAATATAATAGTCAGCAAGGGTTAATTCCTGCCCGGCATTAATCGCTTTTACCAATGATAAAATCAAACGGCTGGATAACTGCTGACCGGCTTCCCAGCGATTAAAATCATCTGTTTCGCCGGCCATACAAAAAGCCAGCTCGGCGTCATCGCGCTCAAAATTCAGTTTCACCGGTGCAGAATAGCCCTGCAAAATGGACAACACCGGTTTCTCGGATACATTTTTAAATTCAAATTGCTGCTGCTCAGCGGTTAAATTTAATACGGTAGCATGCGATGACGGCACTTCACCTTCAGTCAACTGCCAGCTTAACGGCTTCGCGGCCTTATCGAGCAAACTGACTTTAACGGGAATATGAAACGGCAGTTTTTCATCCTGCCCCGGGGTTGCCGGGGTTTGCTGTGTCAGAGTCAGTGTATAATGCTGCAACGCTTCATCATAACGCTCATCAACCGTAATCTGTGGCGTACCCGCCTGTTTATACCAGCGTCGAAACTGCTTCAAATCAACCTGACTGGCATCTTCCATGGCAACAACGAAGTCCTCCGTGGTTACCGCCTGCCCATCAAAACGTGCAAAATACAGGTCCATGCCAGCACGAAACTTTTCCTGACCAAGCAACGTGTGAATCATACGGATAATTTCGGCACCTTTGTTATACACCGTCACCGTATAAAAATTATTAATTTCCTGGTAGGAGTCCGGTTGTATCGGATGTGCCATCGGCCCGGCATCTTCAGCAAACTGTGCGCTACGCAAAATATTAACATCATCAATTCGTTTCGGTGCTGCAGAATTCATATCAGCAGTGAACTGCTGGTCACGGAACACGGTAAGCCCCTCTTTCAGGGTCAGTTGAAACCAGTCACGACAAGTGACACGATTGCCGCTCCAGTTGTGAAAATATTCATGACCAATAACGCCTTCGATACCCATAAAATCGGTATCGGTAGCCGTATCCTGCCTGGCCAGCACATACTTGGAATTAAAAACATTCAGTCCTTTATTTTCCATTGCGCCCATATTGAAGTCATCCACCGCCACAATGTTGTAAATATCCAGGTCATATTCCCGACCATAGGTAGCCTCATCCCACTTCATGGATTTAATCAGCGAGGCCATGGCAAAATCACATTGGTCAATATTATGATGCTGCACATAAATACGCAGCAACACTTCACGACCACTCATGGTTATGTATTTATCTTCGATAAAGGCCAGATCACCCGCTACCAGAGCAAACAGATAACAGGGTTTTTTAAACGGGTCGGACCATTTCGCCCAGTGCCAGCCATCATCATAATCACCGGCATCTACCGGATTACCGTTGGATAACAATACCGGGTATTTTTTTCTGTCAGCAACAATGGTCGTGGTAAACAATGCCATTACATCTGGTCGATCAGGAAAATATGTAATCTTTCTGAAACCTTCTGCTTCACACTGGGTACAGTAATTACCGCTGGATTTATACAGACCGTCCAGTGAGAAGTTTTCCTGCGGTTTTAAAAGCGTTTCTACCACTAAAGTGAATGCTTCCGGGACATCCTTGATGGTCAAGGTAGTATCCGTCACCTGATAAGCGGTAACATCAAGCTCTTCACCATCAAGTATTAACGACCCCAGCTTAAGACTCTCACCCATTAGCACCAGCGGACAGGGTTCACTGCTTTGTCGCTTGATGGTAAGCGTAGAAGATACCCGCGTTTTTTCTTCTTCCAGCTCAAAAACCAGATCAACCGTTTCAATCAAGTATTCCGGCAACTGGTAATCTTTAAGGTAAATCGTCTTTGAGTGGTGTTCCAGATCTTTCATCGGTCATAAAGCCATGTAATTTGCAAAGATTTAAAGAATACCATAAACAACATTAACTCATGGCGGTGAAGTTTGGGGAACCTTACACCCAACTTCAGGTTTACTTATCAGGTAACTGCCAGCTCTGACAAATAGCATGAAATTCACCGCCAGCAAAAAGCATTCGACAAGGCATTAACGTTGCTGTCAGAAAAACAGGCAAAAAAGACAGCAGCACTCACGCCTGTGCAATGAAAAACATACTTAACCCAGGCAGCAGAGCTAGAACTGTAAATATATTTTTCATTTGTTTCTGTTTGGCTTTTAATCGATGATAATATTGTTAATAAGGCTATACGTATTTACAAAGCAATGTTTATGCCACAAATATAAGATATTGATCTTTATCATAATCATAAAATCTCACATCATTAAACCGTCATGATATTTTACGGTTTTCGGGACTTCATCGACATCCTGTCCTGAGGATATAGATATTTCATACTATCGACTGTAATAATAAGTCAACAGTTCCAGGCTGATTATTTATCCCGGAGAAGGCTGTTTTTACCATTCGCTTGAGCATGGTTATCAATTATCTTATACACAACAAATCAATTAACGGCTGCTTTCATCCGGCAAATTTCTTTTTACTTCTTTTTCTGGTTCCGAAATACTTGAACCAGCCGTCATAAATACTCTGGTCAGCACAACTTAATTCAACGAAGGTGATATGATGGCATGATTGTGAAGATTAACGGGACGCTAGTATTGTTAGATAATAAAACAGTCCGCTGATTCGGCTTAATACTTTTATAACTTTTCATTACAGCCGGTGTTGCTGAATATAACACTGAGTCGGAAAATATCATGAATAATAAAATCCCTACACTTTACAATCTCTTTAACGGCCTCCGTATTTTAGCCCTTGTCATGCTCGCTGCTGGTTTGTATGCATGCAGTGGTGAAGATGGCGCGCCGGGACCACCCGGTTTGACTCCCGGCGTGGATATCGCCAATGCACAAGAGCTACATGCCAGTATTACCGCTGTTACTGTTGCCAGTCAGCCAGTTGTTACCTTCAGACTCACCGATGGCAATGGCAATGCGGTTAAAAACCTGCCCGCAAGCAGCATTGATTTCAGCTTTGTGAAATTAATCCCCGGCACCGATGGTAATGCCAGTGCCTGGCAAAGTTATATTAATGAAGAGATGCAGCCAGGCGCAGGTGGAACTGGAACGACGCCCACTATCCTGGCTTCATCTGAAAAAGGCACAGAGGGTGTGCTGCTGGATAATGACGATGGCAGCTATCAATACACCTATGCCCTGGATGTTACCCAGGTAACGTCACCACTGGCGGTTTCCTATCAGCCTGCATTAACCCATCGAGTCACTTTCAGAGTGCAGGGTTTCGCTAAACTTATCAATCCAATTTATGATTTTCGCCCATCCGATGGCGCGACCTCGAATCTTTTCAGCCGCTCAATCGTTAATACAAACAGCTGCAATTCGGCCTGTCATGAACAGCTGGTGAAGCATCACAGCGCACGTTTCAATAACGAAAATTGTGTTACCTGTCATAACCCG
>JAJRUQ010000025.1 GCA_024277705.1 Gammaproteobacteria bacterium | reverse complement strand
CTCAGTCACATGTACGTCGATAACGCCGCCATGCAACTGGTAAAGTGGCCGAAGCAGTTTGATGTAATGGTCACAAAAAATATGTTCGGTGATATTTTATCGGACGCGGCTGCAATGCTTACCGGTTCCATTGGCATGCTGCCTTCTGCGTCACTGGATGCAGATTCAAAAGGTATGTATGAACCGATTCATGGCTCGGCGCCTGATATCGCCGGTAAAGGCGTGGCCAATCCGCTGGCGACCATATTATCGGTGGCAATGATGCTGCGTTACAGCCTGGATCATGCGGATCTGGCCGATGAAATCGATGTTGCGGTTGGCAAGGTGTTGGATAAAGGCCTGCGTACGCCGGATATTATGGCAGAAGGTTGTAAAGAAGTGGGTACTGTCGAAATGGGTGAAGCGGTTCTTGCAGAGTTATAAAAGCTGTTTGTCGCAAAGGACGCGAAAGACGCAAAGAAACACATTTTGTTTGTGCGCTATACACGCAAACAATAAATAGTTTGATTCGGTTTTTGTTTTTCTTCGCGCCCTTCGCGGCAAAAACAATTTTAATTATCAAGTAGAATAAAGTTATGAGTAAAACATACGATGTTGCAGTAGTCGGTGCTACCGGTGCGGTAGGTGAAACCATGTTGTCGATTCTTGCCGAGCGTAAGTTTCCGGTGGGTGAGGTTTATGCCCTGGCGAGCAGCCGTTCTGCCGGCAAACGGGTTGAGTTCGGTGACCGGACGCTGGTGGTTCAGGACCTGGATAAATTCGATTTTTCTAAAGCACAGATTGGTCTGTTTTCTGCCGGTGCGTCCATCTCTGAAAAATATGCACCGATTGCGGCAGCAGCAGGTTGTGTGGTCATTGATAATACTTCGCAGTTTCGTTATGACGATGATATTCCACTAGTGGTGCCGGAAGTCAATCCACATGCCATTGCTGATCATAAAACCCGTGGCATTATCGCCAATCCCAACTGTTCTACTATTCAGATGCTGGTGGCATTAAAGCCAATCTATGATGCGGTTGGTATTGAACGGATTAATGTGGCCACTTATCAGGCGGTATCGGGTACCGGCAAAGAAGCCATTGAAGAGCTTGCCGGGCAGACGGCCAGACTGTTAAATGCCAAACCGATTAAATGCGAGGTTTATCCGAAACAGATTGCTTTTAATGTGTTACCACAGATTGATGTTTTTCTGGATAATGGTTACACCAAAGAAGAAATGAAAATGGTATGGGAGACCCGTAAAATTTTTGAAGATGAAAGCATCATGGTTAATCCTACCGCTGTACGGGTGCCGGTCTTTTATGGTCATTCAGAAGCACTACATATTGAAACCCGGGAAAAAATCAGCGCACAGAAAGCGACTGAATTATTATCAAAGGCCGACGGTGTTCAGGTCCTTGATGAACGCAATGACGGTGGTTACCCAACCGCAGTATCCGAAGGTGCCAATAATGATGCGACTTATGTCGGCCGTATCCGTGAAGACATCTCACATGAAAAAGGGCTTGATATGTGGGTGGTGTCCGATAACGTACGTAAAGGTGCGGCATTAAATAGCATACAAATTGCTGAGATTTTGATAAAACAGTATTTATAACCTATAGTTATATCTGCATAGTTAAAGTATATTATTAAAAACATACTTTAGTGCAGTGCTAATGGTTGAATTTTGTGTTTAACGGCAGCATTTGCAGGTGCGATTTGTAAGCAGCGTTGTAAAATATAATGGTTGTTTTTCAATGGCTTACAGCTAACAATAAGAATAAATCATGGTTAATGCCTGCCAACATGTGGACAGGTGGCAACAGGATAAATTAGGGGAACACCAGTGCGTAAATTGCCAGTACGTAAATTACCAGCTCGAAAAATACTTTTGGCTGCAATAGCCGGAGCGTTACTTTTACCTTTGAAGGGATTTACCCTGGGATTAGGTGAAATTGAAGTCAATTCAGCATTGAATCAAAAATTAAGTGCTGATATTGAGTTGCTGTCGGCAACGGTTGAAGATACTGAAAACATTATTATCAAACTTGCGTCGAGAAAAGATTTCACCCGGGCAGGCCTTGACCGTCCTTATTTATTGAATGATTTGCGATTTAAAACGATTGTTGTTGATGGTACTCCGCATATCAATGTTTCATCCGGCGACCCGATTCGGGAACCCTTTTTAAATTTTCTGTTAGAAATTGACTGGCCGAATGGTCACCTGTTACGTGAATATACCGTATTACTTGATCCACCGGTCTTTATGACGCAATCAGCAAGTACCACATCAGCAACGCCGACGCAAACGGCTGTGGCGAATGATGCTGCTGGTTTCAGGCCAACAGCAGGTGCTACCAATATTGTTCCTGTTGTGGTGCCCGGCAGTGATTTATCACCCCGGCCGGCTGCAACAGGACATGCTGCGAATCAATATTCAGCTGAAGTGAAAAATGAATTTTCCACAGCAGCGGTAGCCGGTACCGCACTGAACCAGCCTGTCGGTAGTTATAGAATTAAATCAGGTGATACCGCCTGGAGTCTGGCAGATTCTATGAGGCCGAATCAGCGTATATCTGTTGAACAGATGATGATTGCCATGCTGCACGCTAATCCGGAATCCTTTATTAATGAAAATATCAATGGCTTAAAACGCGGATATATTCTACGTACACCTGACTATGATCAGATAACCGCTATCAGCCACGCTGATGCAAGTGCTCTGGTTCGTGAGCAGGCGGCTTTATGGCGTCAGTTGCAGAAGACTCAGTCTGCCGGGCAGCCGGTGTCGGCGATGCCGGCGAGTGCTTCCATACCTTCTGGCGGTGTTGCTGCTGATGCTGCTGCAGACGACGGTGATGGTGCCTATCTGGAAATTGTTAATGCCGGTAGTGGCAGTTCAGTAGGCAGTACTAAAGACCCGACGATGATGACCGCTGAAGAGTTGCGTGCGGAACTGGCTTTAGCTCGGGAACGTGTCGAAACTGAACGTGTTGAAAAAGAGGCGTTGCAGGAGAGAGTACAGTCACTGGAATCCAGTGTTAATACCATGAAAGGTATGTTGTCCATCGAAGATGATGACCTATCTGCTGTTCAGTCTTTAAATGAAGTGGCTGCTGAAGGTGATAGCGGTTTAACAGAAGAAGAACTCATTGCAAAGCAGGAATTACTGAAAGCACTGGAAGAAGAATCAGCTGAAGAAATGGCAGCGGATGAGCCGGTAAAAGAAAGCACTGATGATGAGATGCCGGCAGCAGAAAGCAGTACTGATGAAGACACCGTTTTTGTTGACCAGACACAAGAGGAAGATGTTGTTTCAGATGTGACTGAAACTGAAGTGCTTCAACCGGAAACGGCGGCACCGGCAGCTGCCCCTGTCGTTGAGCGGCCTGAACCTGACCCATTAAGCAAGTTACTTAATGATCCTGTTCTGCTGGCAGCGGCAGGGGGTGGCCTGTTGCTGGTTATTGTCCTGATCGCATTGATGATAAAACGTCGTAAAGCTGCGAGCAGTGATGAGTCCGATACAGTAACAACCGCCGATGATCTTGATGAACTGGAAAATCTGGCAGATGATGTCGCTGCTGAAAATGATACTGCGGCTGAAGCCGAAACCCTGTCTGACGGGGCGGATGAAAGCGAAAAATCTGCAGATGGTGACTTCGATTCAGATGCTACGATGGTTCTGGATTCAGCTGATGATACGGTAGTGCTGGATGCTGCAAATGCCGGCGAAGAGCTTAAAGAAGAACCGCGTGATGATGTTATTGCGGAAGCGGATGTGTATCTTGCTTATGGTATTTATCAGCAGGCGGAAGAACTGTTAACACAGGCAATAGCCGATCACCCGGACAGAGGTGATTATCGCTTGAAACTGGCAGAAACACATT
Organism: Gammaproteobacteria bacterium; assembly: GCA_024277705.1. Classification (GTDB taxonomy): domain Bacteria; phylum Pseudomonadota; class Gammaproteobacteria; order SZUA-229; family SZUA-229. The sequence goes on along the minus strand of JAJRUQ010000025.1, from coordinate 1,399 downwards.
ATGCCAGTAAAAACACAGAGGCTTTCATTGAAGTGGCTGCTGAGATAAGAAAACATGCTGGCAGTGATGATGTTCCTGAGTGGAAAAAAGTGATGGTCATGGGTCTGGATCTGTGTCCGGATGAAGAGATGTTCAAGGGTAGTATGATCGGTGGTGTTGACGTTGATTCACTGGCACCAAAAGCACCGGAGATGGATTTTGATCTGGGTATCAATGAAGTTGAAAGTGAGGCTGATCCAGATCTGGATTTAAGCCTTGATGATGAACTTGAATTGCCGGAAATGGATGATGCTGATACTGCCATGGATGAAACCGCGATACTTGAAGCCGATGCTGATAGCGAAGGAGAGGCTGCCGAAACCAAAGCTGGGGATGAAATTGAATTTGACCTTAATGATACCGGCGCTTTTGAAGAAAGCAGTGTTGTTGAAGATGAATTCTCACTGGATATTGATGCTTCAGAACTGGATATCGATATCCAGAATGAGACCGATGAGTCGGCTACGGAAGAAGAAAGTATAGAAATTGATGATATTGATATTGGTCTGGAAGAGGCTGAGAGCAGTGACAGTGCTACTGATGAAGTGCATGAAATCGGTGATGTTGACATTGATTTTGGACTGGATGAACCGGCCGACGAGCAGGTTTCTGCCGATGACGAAGAAACGGCCATCGACCTGAGCGATGAGGCTGAATCACTGGATATGGACTTTGATGAATTAGACTCCGAGCCAGAAACAGAAACAGAAACAGAAGTTGATGATATCGAAACTGAAGCTGACAGTGACAATACTGATGTCGATAGCGAGACCTCAGCATTATCTGAAGATGTAAGTGATGCTATGGATGATGATTTTGATCTGTCCAGTCTTGATGATGTTGATGAAATCAGCACCAAACTTGATTTGGCAAGAGCTTATCTTGATATGGGTGATCATGAAGGTACCCGTGGCATACTGAATGAGGTTATTGCGGAAGGTAGCGATGAGCAGAAACAGGAAGCACAGGAACTTTTGGAGCAGCTGGATTAAATTACTGGATTCGTTCCTGCCAGGCGCTCAAGCTGCTGTAAAATAGTAAACGCCAGTCTGGTTACAGACTGGCGTTTTTATGTCCATGGAAGGACGGTATAGCGCAAAGAGCCAGGGAAGGCGATGCGCATATGTCCATGGAAGGACGGTATAGCGCAAAGAGCCAGGGAAGGCGGGCAGATATTTGCTCCTGCAATATCTGCACTTCCACCATCCGTGGCGGTCGTATAGCGCAAGGCGCCAGGAATGGCGGTATAACGATGGTTCATTTTTCCCGATAATACTTTTAGCAAGCATGGTTAAACAACGAATAGCGCTGGGTATTGAATATAACGGTAGTTTATTCAATGGTTATCAATTACAGGTTG
>JAJRUQ010000024.1 GCA_024277705.1 Gammaproteobacteria bacterium | reverse complement strand
TCAGGATCTGGATGGCTGTGCCATGTGCCATAATCCTGCCGCCGCCCGTGGCGGTACGCCCAGCAGTGGCCCCATGGACTTTAAACATTTTGTTCATAGAAAACATGCGGTCGATGATATTCGTTATCCACAGCGGGCTAGCAATTGCCTGGCCTGTCACACCGATGATGGTTTTTACCCGGTCGAGGTAGACAGTGGTGTTTTGAGTACCAGCATTAATCGCGGTACAGATACAACTGACCCCTCAGATAACAATAAGATCACACCAAACACTGCGACCTGCTCCGTCTGCCATGCCAGCGCTTCGGCGAGCGTTCACATGGAACTCAATGGCGGTCATTTTGATGTTTGTCAGGAAAATGATGGCACCACAAGAGCACGTGTTGATGTCTGTGGCCCGACTGGAGATAAAACCGGCGCTATCGTTCAGGAAGGCTGTACCACCTGTCATGCCAAAGGTCGAACGGCTGATGCCGCTACCGTACATAGTATCAATTAAAGCTTGCAGCGATGACTCAGTCAGCATGCTTTATTGTATATTCAAAATCGCTACTGTCCCGTTAACCATGAGAGACATGGGTTACAGGTTTTTGCTGAGACCGTATGCCGCATGGATGTGTTTACAGCGTGTCTCAGCAAAAGTCTGTCATTCATGTCTCGGACGCTGCAGGTAACTCAAACCATTACGTATGAGCCATCTTAGAACAGTTGTATGTAAAGTTAACGGGACAGTAATGATTCAAAAATATATAGTGAGAGCTTTGCACAAAGCTCGCGTAAGAATAAATGATGGGGATTGTATGAAGCCAATAAAATGTTTTTATAACAAGACAATGGGAAGGATCAGTTCAGGAATAATATTCCCTCTGATTTTGATGACTGGCTTTATTTTTAATCCGGTCAATGCTGCGGAAAATGCCAGCCCCCGGCTGGGTATGCCAGCACCCCAGTACACTCAGCAGGGTACGAAATCCTGTACCGTATGCCATTCCGGGGAAATTATCCAGATAATGTTAAAAGGACCGCATGGCAACAAAAAAAATCCGGACACGCCTTTTTCTCAACGTGGATGCGAATCATGTCATGGTCCCGGCAGTTTTCATATTTCAAGAGCACATGGCGGCAAAGGCTTTCCCAAAGTAATTACCTTTGGTACCGGCATACATATGCCTGCCGATAAACAGCTTGACGCCTGTCTGCATTGTCATGCCATGAAAATGGGTGAAAATGAAGGCATGAAATGGCAGGGCAGCATCCATGCTGAAGTAAAAATGACCTGCTCGGAGTGCCACAAACTTCATAGCACAGAAAATGCCATGGCCGATAAGCAGCAACAGGCGGATGCCTGCTACCGCTGTCATGCTAAAGCAAAAACAGAACACCCGCGCTTTGAAGACAAAGGCATTGTTTTTGAAAAGCTGAGTTGCTGGAGCTGTCATGATGTACATCAATTGCAGCACATTGATAATATGAAACAGTAGTAGCACAAAACAATACTAATAAACTGAAATATGATGGTCTTTACCTGCTTTTAGATATCAGATTATTAGACACTAAATATAATGTTAAAAATAAAAATAAAAAAAGGTCTGGATATTCAACTTTCAGGTTCTCCTGAGCAGGTCATTGATGATGCACCGCCGGTTAACCATGTGGCACTGCTAACATCCGATTTCAAAGGACTTAAAGCCAGGTTATTAGTCAAAGCTGGCGACACCGTCGGTCTTGGCCAGCCTCTGTTTTTTAGTAAACAGGATTCACAGGTGCAGTTTACCTCTCCGGGAAACGGCAAAATAGCAGAAATCAATATTGGTGCCCGCAGAGCTTTGCAGTCTGTGGTTATTGAGCTGGATAACCGTGGTCTCGACAAAAGTTCAACGGCAGAAAAGCATTTCACCTCATTCAAAGCAGAAGAATTAGCACAGCTTGAAGAAGGTGTGGTCAGAGAAGTATTACTCAGCTCCGGTATGTGGACTACCCTGCGGACCCGGCCGAATAGTCAGATACCTCATTCGCAGGCAAAAGCAGACGCGATTTTTGTTACCGCCATCGATACACAACCGCTGGCGGCAGATCCACAGGTGATTCTAAAGGAGCATCAACATGCTTTTAATCAGGGGCTCATCATACTGAGCCGATTAACCAGTGGTACTGTTTTTCTTTGCACGGGCCAGCACTGGTCCGCTGACGAGGTGAACCTTAATCGTCTGCAACGGGTGGAATTTAGCGGACCTCATCCCGCAGGTTTAGTCGGTACCCATATTCATCATTTATTTCCGGTGGATGCAAACAGAAGTGTCTGGCATATCGGCTATCAGGACGTGATTGCCATCGCTAAGTTATTTACCAGTGGCCGGATCTGGAGCGAACGCGTGGTGGCGCTGGCGGGTCCAGCAGTGACGAAGCCGCGTTTATTACGAACACGAGCAGGCGCAAGTATCCAGGAACTTTTATCGAGTGAAATAGATGATGAACTCGATCATCGGGTTATTTCAGGCTCTGTTTTGAGCGGCCATACCGCACAGGGATCACATGCCTATCTCGGGCATTATCATCAGCAAATTACACTCATTAATAAAAGTGAAAACCGCTCGCGTTTATTCGGCTGGTTGCGAAGACCGCTTATCAAAGAACTTTTTTCCACCAGTTTACATGGCAGACCAACAGCGATGATACCGGTGGCTGATTTTGAACGGGTGATGCCACTCGATATTCTCCCCTCTCCTTTACTGCGCGCATTGCTGGTAAAAGACACTGACCGGGCACAGGATCTGGGTTGTCTGGAGCTGGATGAAGAAGATCTGGCATTGTGTTCGTATGTTTGCCCGGCCAAATATGATTATGGTGCGGTTTTACGGCTCAACCTTGAACAGATCGAAAGGGACGGTTAATGGGCCTGCAAAATAAATTTGATGACTTACGTATGAAGTTTGCACAGCAGAGTAACCACTCCGTTAACCGTGCAATGTTTACCCTGCTCGATCGTTTTCTTTATTCAACCTCAGCACCTACTCGCTCCGGGCCGCTTGACTCTGGACCACATATTAGAGATTCAGCCAATGTGCAACGCTTGATGAATTATTTTGTGCTTGCCACATTGCCGTGCTGGATCATTGGCATGTGGAACCTTGGCTACCAGTCCAACCTTGTCATGGCACAACTTGAAATGACCAGTGCGAACGGCTGGCAGGGCTGGATGCTTGACCAACTAAACCTTGGCTATAATCCCGCGGATTTTTTTGCCAGTTTCGTACACGGCTTGCTCTATTTTCTGCCGAT
>JAJRUQ010000023.1 GCA_024277705.1 Gammaproteobacteria bacterium | reverse complement strand
TGCCGCTGACACCATTAATATAAATGGTGGTGTTTTCATTGATTAATTCAGTGACAGGTTTTGCCGGTATGGTGGCAATTAATAATACGAGATATGATATAACCGCAGTGAGTAGATAATGCTTTGTTTTCATGGATACAGGAAAAATAGTTTTTATGGGCGTTCAAATGTTATGCGGGCATTAGCCCGTCCGACTTTCTCGGAGCGCTCGAAATTTGCACTGGTGACGTGGATACCATTATAGCGTGCTAAAGTGTTGAGCCAGACCAGAATCTGATTGAACGATGCATCTTTTAAAATGACGCGGGTACTGTTTTTACCGGAGGATTCAATTTTATTGACCGATGGTTTAAGGCCGGCATTTTTTATTGTGGTTTCGATGACCAGAGTAACCGGTTTGTTTTTATCGCGAATCTGTGTGCTGCCACCACTGCGGCGTAAAGCTTTGACTTCTGCCGCAGACTGCTGCATCCATAATAAAATTTCTTTTTGTGACTGTTGCTTTTGTTGTTCGGTGTGCAGGCCTAATTGAACCGGTTCCCATATCAGCAGGTAAAACAGGGTGACGATGACAAGTGCGATGGTGCCGGATACCAGACGCTGTTCATTAACCGGTAGCGAAAAAAACCATTGTTTGAGTTGCTGTAGCTGTTCCATTAGCTACGACTCTCTACGCGAAGATGACCTTTAACCTTGTCTTTCTCGGCGGAAGATGAAGTGATTTCAGATTTGATCTGCAAATTCCGGTTCAGGCTGTTGTTGAAAGTTTCAATGGACTGTAAGTTGGCGCTATCAACACCGATATCCATACGATTATTTCTAAAGGTTAATGACTGTACGGTAATATTGTTTTTATCGTTTGCTGCCAGTTTGCCAAAAGATTCTGCCAGTAAAAATACAAAGCCGTTATTATTACCACTGGAATCGTTTTTCAGTTGCTTTAGTTTTTGTTCCATCTGTACACGTGGATTGACGATCTTTTTACTTTCAGGAAAAGACTTTTTATAGATACTTTTAATTTTTGCACTGGTTATCCGGTTCTCTTCCTGTAGGCTGGAAAGTTTAACGCTGGACAGGCCCATATATAACACCAGCCATATTACTGCCAGAGAAGCTGCAAGCCGCCAGTGATGCCAGTATCCAGATGTTTTACGCTTTTGTTTAAAGCCGTGCTGTAAAAGGTTAAGCGGCAGTGCATGTTTATAGTTGCCGCAAAAAACAACCAGCGGGTGGGTATTGTATAGTACGGTGATAAATTCTATGTCTGCATCAGCGGTCAATGATTTATCATTAATGATATGGTCAAAAGCAGTATTGTTTTCCTGTTCGCTAAATAATAATATTTTTTCCGGCTTGTTTATGTTCTCATCGTTAAGTTTATTTTTTAGTAGGTAGGGTAATAGCTCATGTGAATAAACCATACCGCTGGTGGTATCTGTTTGCAGGTAAGTCAGCGACTTAAAGTTTAGGCAAACCCACTGTTTTTCAGCTTCACTGGCTGCCATGCACAATGCGTCGGGAATGATGCAGTCAATATTTATTTTGAACTGCTGAAAAATATCAATAATACTCTGCAGTGTCTGTTTCTTTATGCCGACAACATCCGTCAGGTTGTTGTGCTTGTTTTTTGCAATAATAAAATGAAAGTCTTCCACATCATCAGCAATAAACTCTTCGATGGCATAAGGGACTGCTTTGATAAGCTTTTGCAGGTTTTGTGTGGGCAGGTTTAACTGGTTTATATGCAGGCACTGACTGTTTAATAATACAACGGCATGTTTATCAACGGCATAGTCAGCAAGTTCCTGCAGGCTGCCAGTGGTGATTTTTTCGCTGAGTTCGCCCGTTATGTTGCACATGGACCAGGTGGCCTGGTCTGGGGTGTTTATATTAAAGTGGATGAGCAGGGTGTTACTCATGATTATTCATACTGTGTGGTAATTAATGTTGATTATCTGGGTTGTTGTTACAGTGTGCGTTGCGAACGGTATATGACATTGGTTTTACCTGATTCTTCCCGGAAAATTATGCTGTACATGACTAAATTGGCATGACCTATTCTGGCAGTGGTTTGTAATAAAAAGAAATCACTGCTGGTTGTTAAGTTTTTTGTGTTTTTAATTATAGTATCCAGATTCGAAAAACGGGTGAAATCTGCCAGTGTTTCAAACGGAGTTTCTGTACGTGCAGTAATAATATCGTTAGCAATAGCACTTGTCATCGTATTTGATAATGATTTTAGCACCTCAATGCTGGCAGTGTTGATGTTAATTGAGCTGCTTTTGCCATTCAGGGAAAAGGCGCAAAGATGGGGTTTTACCAGCTGGTAGACTTTGTTATCTTCAAACCCTTTGATCAGGCGCAATTCAGTAAAGCTCTGCAGCGGGGTATTTGCCGTGTAGTACGGGTTGGGTAAATTCAGATAATAACCGTCTTCAGCGCCATTCGGATTAGTGGTCAGTAAATCTTCATCAATCCAGTCGCTTATCGTCTGGGTTAAATCAGGTGCCAAATTAAGATTGGCGAATAGCCGGGTCAATCTTGCTTGTGTGGATTTATTGATGGTGTTGTTTACCACCAGTGAGTTAACGTTTATACAGGCGTTCAGGTCAGTTATTCTTCCCTGGATGGAACCGCCTTCTACCGGTAACGGCGGCAGTACTATCGCCCAGTCTTCGGTCAGGTTATCACTTTTGCTGGTTTTTTTATCCTGGCGAAGAATACGCTGTGACCATTCTTCTGCCGCCAGCAGATAAAACATGGCGTGGTCCTGGGCGATCATATTCGCGGTGCGGCGAACGTCCAGTTGTAAACGGGTGCTGATGGTAATGCTTATTGTTGCAGCAATGGTGACGATTAACAGTGCGGTAATGATGGCAACGCCGCGCTGCTGCCTGATGGCAGGTCGCCTGTATGGCGGCCTGGATTTATGTTGGCGTGGCATCATATTGTACGCCTTACTTCATCGAATATAACCGACGAATATCTCCCCAGTCGGTTAGTGTCAGTGTTATTTCAATGGCTAACAGCTCCGGTTTGTTGGCGCCGGTATTTAATGGTGGCCATTGATTCTGCCATTCCGCTTTTTTATTTAAAAAGCGCATTTTAACCTCTTCAACATTTTCCAGCAGTACGGTCTTCCTCGGTTCCATGCCGGGAGCGCGATCAAGTTGTGGCCACTGCAGGCGAATAAATTTTTCATCATCAAAACGATAGGCAACTCTTAACAGGCTGCTGCGTAGCAGATTTGCCGGATTGACCCGGCCACCACGGGTAAATTCAACAATATTATCGATGTTCCTGACAGTGCTCAGGTAGCTTTGTTTGTTGCCAAATTCGTCGCGTATATCACGTTTGATGATTTGCGAGAGGTCACGATTTAACACGGAAACGGTCTGTTGAATCTGTTGCAGTCGTAATAATGCCTGTTTTGATGATTGGCTGTTACGGATAACATTGTCGAGGCCACCGTAGGCCATGAGGGCCATGATGGCAAAAATGATACTGGCAATAAGCAGTTCCAGCAAGGTAAAGCCCTGCTGGTACTTCATTTTTCCGCTGATGTTTTTAGCGGTTAGCATAGCCGGTAAGCGAGGTTATGTTTTTTTTGTAGTTTTTCGTTTCGTACAGTGTGAAGGTGACCTGGCGGGCATCGTCGTCTTCTGTTTTCTTCGTGGTGCGTATCCAGAACCATTCGTGGTTGGCCATGTCAGTGGAGCCTTTTTTTTCACCGACACCTGGAAATGTTTTGCTGATGCGGATTTGTGTGAGTTCATTAACCGCGACCCAGTGCGCCAGCGTTTTCTGCTTTAGATAGGTGGCACTGTACGCCTGTGTGCCTGAAGTGTTTAACAGTGCGCCGAGTGAAATTGCGATGATGGTGAGTGCTACCATGACTTCAATCAAGGTAAAGCCATGCTGCCGTTGGCAGCAGCAGGTTCTATTGTATTTTATACCTGAGGTAAGGTTATGTAGCGGCATAAGTTTTATGGCGGTTCGTGATATTTGTTGTTCAGGCCAGTGGCCGGTGCATTACCCGTTGGTTTATATCATAGTCTGCAAATGTATTAAAATTCACTTATTTCGGTACTGACGGAGCCATCGAAACGAGCAATAACAAAGTAGCTGGTTTCTACACCAAAGATAAACAGACGAACATCAAACTCGGGTGTAATTTCACCGCTCGACAGGATAAAAATCTGTGGTTTCAGTTTATCCTTTTTATCGTCTTTGTCAGGATTGATGCTACTGCCAAGGCCGGAACTTTTTTCATTTGAAAAATCGATAACAACTTCTGTATCCTCCAGCCGCAATTCAAGTTCCATTTCCAGTGGTAATTCACGCTTGCGTAAAATTCTGTCGCCGCTTACAGGTTTCCAGCGATTTTTTTCAAAGCGTAAAAAACGGTAACTGTCAGTGCTGAACTCAATACCGTATTCCTGACCGCGCAGTATGGACTCTTCAAGAGCGAGTTCAATCAGGCGCTCCATCCTTAATGCTTCCTGCTTGATGATATCTTCTACAGAATCGCCCCGAATGGCGAGCGTGGTATAGGTAAATAATATGGCAACGATAACTACCACAACAAGCAGCTCAAGCAGCGTGAAACCATGCTGCCTGAGTTTGATGTTAGTGCTGTAAGGGAGTTTTAAAAACGCGGGTACTTGCTTAAAAACGGGTTTTTTCATAAGCAGCTGTAGCGGCTGTGACGCTTATCCGGAGCTTAGTCCTTGTCCCAGGAGCCAATATCCGAATTAGGACCGGTGCCGCCGGGCGCACCATCGGCACCGAGCGAATAAATATCAATTTCGCCATGTTCACCGGGGTTCAGATATAAATATTCATTTCCCCAGGGATCTTTGTTCAGTTTTTTGATATAACCGCCCTGTTTCCAGTTAGCCGGTTCAGGTGAAGCGCTCGGCAGGCTGACCAGTGCTTCCAGTCCCTGATCGGTCGACGGGTAGGTATAATTGTCCAGACGGTAGATGTCCAGGGCACTTTCCAGTGCGCGGATGTCGTTTTTAGCTTTGGCAACACGGGCCTTGTCCGGGTTGTCCATAATGCGGGGCACCACAACACTGGCTAAAATGCCAATAATAACCACCACAACCATGATTTCGATTAAAGTGAAGCCGGATTGTGATGTTTTGTTTTATTGAAAACGGTTGTTTTGTTTGTTAATTTTTTTTGCGGAAACACTTAATAATAACTCCAGATTTGTATGCAATCCAATATTGCAAAACTATATTGTATAACAGCTGCTAATATGCCCGTTTTCTGATACTGCGGGTAAATCCTTAATTAACCAAACTGATGCAGCAGCATTCGAGGTAACAGGGGAATAATAGCAAATACATGGCTTACTGCCTATGATAAAGACAATGCCTACATTATTAAAGTTTCGTTATCATTACCATGCCAGCCATTTTTTATGGCTGGCTATTTTTGCTCTTACAGTGATGTCACAGACATTTAACTGGGTGGAAAGCTGGCGATTTGATCGTGTTTTTATTGAACAGGGCCGTTACTGGTTAATAATAAGCGGACACCTGGTACATTTTAACTGGACACACTGGTTGTTAAATATGGCCGGGCTGGCAATGGTGGCCTTTTTTTTCAGCCCGCATGCCAGCGTAAAACAATGGTTGACCGTAATACTGGCGTCCATGTTGTTAATCAGTGGTGCGATGCTGTTATGGCTGCCTGAAATTCGTACTTATGTCGGCTTGTCAGGGGTTTTGCATGGTTTGTTTTTATACGGTGCACTACGGGAAATTCGTTATTATCCGGCCAGCGGTTATATTCTACTGGGTATCCTGGTGGCAAAACTGGCCTGGGAATTTTTCAACGGAGCCATGCCCGGCTCTGAGGAAATGACCGGCGGTAGAGTATTGACAGAATCACATCTGTTTGGTGCGATTGCTGGCGTACTGGTCTGGCTGGCAGAATATTTCAAAAATTTGATAAAACAGCGCCGATAAGTGGCGATAATGACCATTTACTTACTGATATACCCCCTGTAAATATTGACAACAAGCGGATAAAACGGGAAGATATGCGCCCTTCACAGAAGGTTCAACAACACTCCTTCCTGATACATCAAAATAAAGGTCATGTAGCTCAGCTGGTTAGAGCACGGCATTCATAATGCCGGGGTCGGTGGTTCAAGTCCACCCATGACCACCATTTTTTTATTTTAAATTAATATGTTATAACTTCCTTATCAATGCTTTATAGCATTGTTTGTTATCGTGGCAACGCTATGGCAACAATAAATTGCTTTAGCATCTATCGATATTTTAGTATTTCAATTAATACTATCGAGGAAACAACATGAACAACGTAATAAATATAAATCCAAGTGACAGTACGCCCGATCTGGAACAACAAGGCGAAGAAATCGCGTTTAATCACCAGCATTTCATCGCGGAAGGTATGACTGGCTTGTTATTTCATATAACCAGCGAAAAAGAGAACCGATATATTCCTGATTCGGTTTTAACGTCTGCAACATACGCCATTCAATGCGCGGTACATGATATAAACATCTGCTTCCAGACACTGCTTAGTGCAAAGGGGACGCTACTGTAGTGGTCAAGTGATTTTGGCCAGTGATTTAGAGTTTTCCCAATAACGATTTTCTGCTTCGTTTGGTGATAACCCACGATTATGGCGGTGCGGTCTAACCTGGCTGTAATAACCAATGATGTAGCCCAGCACCACCTGCTTTGCTTCAACAAATGATTGAAAACCCACTTCGGGTATCCATTTACTTTTTAAACTTCTAAAAAACCGCTCCATTGGTGTCCCTGCAGTTACCATGGCGACTCATACTTTGCTTTATCTGATACCGCCAAAGTGATGAAAAAGGGTAGCGTCCCCCTTTTTTCCTGACAAATCAGATTATTTGCGTTGAGCAACCCCGATTAGTCCGATCAGAGCTGAGCCGAATAACCAGATTGCTGCGGGTGCAGGCACAGGAGACGTAAAAATAATACTGTCATATGCAACATTATCATCTGATGCTGTCGGATCAAACTCATCAAACAACACCCTGGAAATTAACAGCTCATCCGTTACCAATCCAATAAATTGAAATCCAGGGGCACCTCTCGGTGCAGGGATAGAGTTATTTGATGCAATTAAATTATCAAAAGCATCAAAAAAACTGACACCAACATATGAGGCTCCATCTGGCACATCAAAAACAACATCTAAGCCAAACGCCTGTACGGGTGATTCAAAAACAAGAGATAAGTCATCATTTTCGATGTTAGCGTTACTGCCTCCAGGAGAAAGTACATTCAATCCAGACGATGGTGACATAGGGTTCCTTACTCCTGTGCTTCCTTCAATAACCATCAGTGGTGATGCATTTGGTGCATTAAAAGTTAATCCTAGAATAGACTGGTTGGTTAAATCAGTTCCCGCTGCAAAATTATCAAAATTTATATCAACTGTGGTTGTAATACGAGTATCACTCAAAAAAGTGATACGATCCGTATATAAAACAGGAGCGGCGCTCACACTTGTTATTGTAAGAGAAAATAAAAAAGGTATTGTGTATATGATTTTGTTCATCTTTCCTCCTCATTCTTTAAAGTAAAGAAAATTAAATACAGGATGATTTAAACATTCGACACATAGTTCAGAGGCTGTTCGCAGATTTTTTTATTAAAAGAGCACTGAGTTTTGATAAAAAAATTCTTTACCGGAAACGTCACTACCAACTGATGAAAACCTCGGAACAAAAGCTATGTACCTCGTTGTTATAATTAGGTAAATGCAAATATTATGCCTGAGATATTAATTAACTTTATTTTCAATAACTTACTGTTTTACTCTATATAAAGCCAGGTTGAAATGTAAAAAAAAATGACACTTATAAATGATGATTTATTATTAAAAATATGACATATTCATTTAATATCAATAAGTTATACAATCGTAATTAAGCATGAATCGGTGTAAAAATTACTAACATCCCTATAACTCTAAAACAAAGATACAAAACGAACGAAACAAAACAAAGGGGACGCTACCCTTTTTACCCTCTTCTTCGACGTATTATTCCAGCAGAATTTCCAGACGGCTGTCCGTATTACACTGAGGTGAACTGGTATTGAATTTGCCGTCAGTCTCCCGTAGTACTAAATTAAAGTTATCAAGACGGTTACACAAAGTCTGTCCAGAAAGACGGTAAAGCTGGCTTTTGTGACAGCGCTGAAATTAAAAGTATCAGATGGGGTAGTACTGTTTTCTTCAAGCAGTTCGACCGCGATATCCCTGGATGCTGTGACAAAGCCAAAAGGACCTGTTTCAGGTGAAATTGCCAGTACTTTGATGATGTCACGTTTACCTGTCGAAGCGGGCACCTGTACTGTAAGCGGGGTGTCATCAACAGGAGAAAATGTCTGACTGGAAACGAATCTGTCAGAGCCGTTTACCTCGATAGTGACGGTTGAGCCAGCACTACAGGCTAAGGTACTCGTTACACTGTATGCCTGACCTTTACGGGGGGAGGCTGGTGATGCAGAAATATCTACAATATCGATAATGCCTCCGAAATCAACCGAAAAGACCGGATAGTTCTCAGTGAATGGGTTGGCGGTCACCGCTGTACTGGTTTTGGTCGTGTGGCCGGGGATGTTTACATAGGCCTGCACTTTCAGCTGGTTCATATCGATGGCACTCTGTATGCCAGGATGGCTGTCCACCGCATTGGCGATACTTTTACACAATGTGTCTGTTGGCCCAGGAATGCCGGTCGAGGTTACACCGAGTGTGCTGCAATATGCCTCAAATGCAAGAAAACCGGATACGCATTCAGAAAAAATGACCGCACCTTCACCGGTCGGTCCTACTAGAGCTGCATCGATTGTGGTGGATAATGCACCGCAAAAAACGCCAGCACCACTCTGACGTAGTGCAGAGCTGCTTTCACAACTGACAGATAATACATTCGTTATGCCGGAACATGCCTGCTCGACAATCTTTCCACTTAGCGGGGCGTTGCCGAGGGGAATTGATGCTTCGTAAAAGCCGGTGCCGGTTTCGCTTGCCAGAAAAGTAGGCGGTAAATTATCACCGGGCTGACTGGCTGTGAAATAAACCTCAGCACCAATGACGGGCTGTTCAGTATTACACCGGGTGATATTTACCTGTACCTTTGCAATATTCTCCAGCCCGGTATTAGCCAGTTGTGCGGTCGGTGCTTCTATTAGCGATGCTTCTTCGGTAGGGTGTTCAAACGTGTATTCGGTAAATGTGGAACTGGCCAATGCCGTCACCGCTGTTTCTTCAGGGATTTTTGCGGCAATGGTTGAAGTGCCTGGGTCAATAACTGTATTGACCTGAATGCCTGCCATTGCTGCTCACAGCTGACAGGGTATATTGTTGATTATTAATGGCGTGGATATCAATTACGCTGCCGGTTTCTCCGACAATTCTGTCTAACTGACCGTTGCTTCCAAAATAAAGCCAGGTAGCCGTGTTGGCAGCTACCTGTTCAGCTGTCTGATATCTCACCGATTGTAATTGAGAGGGTATGCCTGCAGTATCTTTTGAACCATAGTAAAAAATTTGCTTACCATTCTCCGTGACAGCACCAAGCATCAGGCTGTCCAGCGGGTTAGTGAATTGAGTGAATTCAGCGGATAAGGTTTGTGTCTGTACCACGGCAGGTGTGTTGCTACCATCACCACAACTACTAACAACAAGGCAGGCAGGTAGCGCTATGGTCAGCAATCGTATAAAGAAGCAGTGTCGAGTCGCCATGGTGTACTCCCGTCAGCCATTATCGGTATTATCTTTACAACTAGCTTATGCCTCTCGGTTTGGTTGTTTCTTGATCTATGTCTGAATATGAATAAAGGGGAAGAATAAAGCGTCCCCTTTTTATTTCCCCTTTTTACACCTTTTTACTGTTACTCGATAATCAACTTATTGCTAACTTCATCAGGGTTATCATGACTTCCCGGGAAGTCTTTTGCGAGTATGTTGCCGCATTCGCTTACTGCAACACAGAAGCCTTCGCTAAGATCATTGGTTTTAATGCGAGTGATCATGTCACTTACTATGCCTTGCCAGGTATCTTTGGACACTTTTGAGTTGATGCCGGCATCGGCGAGGATTTCTACGCGGCGTTCGAGCAGGGAGACCATAACAAGAATGGCTGTGTGATCTTTTGTGGCATGTAAATTATGCTGGTAAAATGCCTGCAGTGCACGTTGATTGACTTCTTCGTTTATTTTATCTTCCAGCATAAAGAGCCGTAATATCGCGCCAAAATTACCCAGGGCGTAACCGATATAAAGTCCTGGAATTTGTGCATAGAGTATCCACACCGGGTCATAATCACCAAGAAAGAAGTAGGCGAGAAAACCGGAGAATAAAGCACCGGCTACGGCCAGGCGCCAGCGGGCACCCGGGTAATCATCGCTTTGCGTAACGATCATGGGTACTATTTCACCTGTGGTATGCTTTTCAGCTTCGAGTACGGCCTGTGAGATTTTATCGCGTTCGGCCTGTGTTATTTCAATCATCTAAACTTTACTCCTACCAGCTTCCGCTCGCGCCGCCGCCGGAAAAACCGCCGCCACCGCCGCCAAAGCCGCCGCCACCAAAACCACCGCCACCATGGCGACCGCTACTCATGGCTGCTCCCATTAGCAACCCGCTTAACAGGGCACCGCCAACACCGCCTCGTCTTCTTCGTCCGAACAGAGGGGCAATTAAAAACATGCCGATAAACAGCAGATAGCCAAGGCTGCCCTGGCTACGTTGGGCTTTACGCAGGCGAGGGGCAGGAACGTTTTCTAATTTGCCGCCAACACTCTCGGCAATCATGCCCAGACCAACCAGTATGCCGGCGCCGGTCTGTCCCTGTTTGAAAAAAGGAATAATACCGGTGCGAATGATGCGCCCGGCGATCACATCGGGAAGGTCACCTTCAAGGCCGCGGCCGACTTCGATGCGTACTTTACGGTTTTCGGTCGCCACTAGCAGAAGTATACCGTCATCCTTGCCCTTGGCACCCAGCTTCCATTTATCTACAACCTTTATGGAATAGCCTTCTATGGATTCATCTTCCAGTGAAGGTACCACAAGCACTTGCAGTTGAGGCCCGTAAGTTTGCTGAAACTGTAATAAGCTGGCGGCGATTTTTTTCTGGTCATCCCGGCTTAATACCCCGGCAAGATCGACCACCGGGCCGGTGTGTTTCGGCACCTCGAGAGCGAATGTAGGGCTCGCCCATAAGGCGCCCAGTAAGCTCAGTAGAAGTATCATCGACTTGATCAGAGGTTCTCTGGCTGCCCCGGATAACATTAAAAGTTAATTTGCGGCGCTTGCTTAACTGCCGCCTCGTTTTCAACCGTGAACTGAGGTTTTTTATCATGTTTCAGGAAGATGGCGTTGTACCAGGAAGTCGGCGGCACGGTCACCAGATTATTAAACGCCTTAATGGACTGAATATAACGATTTCTGGCTACCGTAATGCGATTTTCTGTGCCCTCGAGTTGCACCTGAAGATCACGGAAATTCTGATTTGCCTTGAGATCGGGATAACGCTCAACGACCACCATTAATCGAGATAAAGCAGAACCCAGTCCCGCCTGTGCCCTGGTAAACTTGCTCAGAGTTTCGGGTGTAAGTTGATCTGCGCTGACCTGTGTTTGGGTGGCTTTCGCGCGAGCTTCTACCACTGCCGTGAGTGTTTCCTTCTCATGTGCTGCCGATCCCTTGACGATATTGACCAGATTAGGGATCAGGTCAGAGCGACGTTTATACTGGTTGAGTACTTCTGACCAGGCGGCCTCAACTTCATTGAGTGCCGTCGGAATGCTTTGCATGCCGCAACCGGATAAAAATAGTGAACAAATAAGTATGGCGTATGTGCCTAAGTGTAAAGTTGATTTTTTCATGCGGCTACCTTATCAGAAAAGGGCTGAAAGCATTAATTTCATTTCAACCTGCAGGCGGGCGCTGGTGGGCACCGGGGTCTAAACTGCGTAACCACTTTAAGCAAATAACAAAATCATCAATATGCCTGCTATATAACGGCTTAAGCGGCGCTTTTTTTAAGAAAAAACGATGTTTTAAGGAGATCTGTCATGATTAGAGTCATGTCTTGTTTAACATGCTGGTTTTGGGTGTGCACAGCATTGTTTAAGCGATAAAAAGTTGGCTCAAGTGGTACCGAACCAATGGTGTCAGCCTTAATAGTCTGTGTGCTATAAATAATTGTACGCATTGAAGTTATTGCTTTTTACTTCACGCTGTAAACGCCGGCAGAATGCCAGGAAGCCTGGCAGAAATCGTATTGAAAAAACTGAAGTCTAGCCTGTGCTCTTTTTCGTAAGCTTGTTGAGGCTGATGGCTTTTATATGTAACTCGGGCAGAAAGTATTCTGTCACAGGAAGGCAGCGTATCATATTTATACTGTCTGTCTTATGCCATCCGGTTTCCATGCCGGGGCAATGACATTGGGCATGTCAGAACGAGCAAGCAAGCGCGCAGGAGCAATGCACATTTCACCATAACGGAGATTAATATCATCCAGTGCGGTGTTTAATTTCTGTTGCATTATATTTTTTTCGCCGGTATTAAACATATCCATTTGCATTACCGGCGCTTGAGGATCAAGTGCAGTAAGCTGTACCTGATAAATACCTTCCCCCTGCCAGTGCAGATCAAGCACGGTTTTACATAGCAGATAAATTTCACGCTGGTCATTATTAAAATCGATTAAACGACTTTTACTGCCAATCCAGCCATCTTTCGTTTTAAGTCCTGTCCAGAAGGTGCGTGCGACAAAATCATAACGCCGCATACGTGCAGCCAGTTTAGTGCTCATGTGTTGCAAGTATGTAAGAATAACATTACGCTCGCGGGTATTGGGTGGCATGATCTTTCCATGACCAATAGATTTTGGTGCCGCTATATTCTGCTGTAAGGGGTCCGGATCCAGGCCCTGGCACATGTACCAGATACGCCGTCCGGGATTTCCAAAGCGCCGGGATAATACGCTAATCGGCAATTTTTCCATATCACCGCAATGGTACACACCGTACTGTGCCAGAAAATTTCCAATGCCTTTTGCGATGCCACAGAGTTCGGTAACGGGGACATCATGCAGAAACGTTTTTGACTGCCATGGCGGAACCACTGTGAAGCCATCAGGCTTGTTTAATTTTGCGGCATACTTAGCCGTAGTTTTATCACCGCTTAAGCCGAGTGAACACAGCAGGCCGGAAGCTTCATAAACAGCGCGTTTAAGCTGCCGCGCTATATCAACGGGAGAGCCGTACAAGCTCTGACAGTGTGTGATATCAACAAAGGCTTCATCTATCGAGAATATTTCAATATCAGGACATACGGTTTCAAGATTATGCATGATGTTAGTCGATACTTTTGCATAAACTTCAGGACGTGCCGGCCGCTGAATCAGTTCAGGACATATCTCGAGTGCTTCGCGTACACGCATTCCCGTATGTACACCGAATGCCCGTGCCTCATATGAACAGGTGATGATACAGCTTCCTCTCATGCCATTAGTGATGGCTACCGGCTTGCCAAGCAGGAAAGGAAAATCGCGTTGCTCGACAGAGGCAAAAAATGCATTCATGTCGAGCAGTGCAATAGCGCGTTGCCAGGGATTAGTATTTTCTGATCTGGCCAATGAGCACACCCTGGATTCGTACACGATCAGCTTCATATACCATTGGCTGCATATCTTTATTGGCGGGAATCAGCTTGATATAACGACCATTATTACTGCGTTTAAAACGCTTCAATGTGGTTTCTGTCTCATCGATCAATGCCACTACAATATCACCGTCACTGGCCGTTTCGCAGAATTTTATAATGGCCGTATCGCCATCCATGATACCCGCTTCAATCATTGAGTCACCCTGCACCCGGACTGCAAAATTATATGAACCAAAAAAGCTGCTTAAATCAATTTCATCTTCCCCGGAAATTGCCTCTATCGGTTTACCCGCAGCAATTTTTCCTAACAGAGGAAGCACGGCTTTACTCCGGTGTATGCTGGGGTTCAACAAGCGAATACCACGGTGTTTACCGGTCTCTGATTTAATATAACCCGCAGCCGTTAAAGCCTGCACATAGCGATGCGCCACCCCGCATGAGCTTATGCCGAGAGCATCGGCAATTTCATGTAATTTCGGAGACACCTTATGGGTCACGATATAACGTTGAATAAAATCCAGTGTATTACGTTGCCGCTCTGTCAGTTCCAAATTTCTCATAAGTTTCTCATTATAAGGCCAGAGATGATGGTAATTCAAGCAAGGTGTCAGGAACATGATATGTTTTTAGTTATTGCTAGTGAAATCAGGTCGTCTGGGAGTCTCTGATTAAGTCTATTATGCCTTCTGCGTGAGCTGAAGCATTCAGCGGCCGGAGGACTGGTCTGAAACGGCTTACCGGCTATTCTGGCGATAGTATTATACCGGTGTTGATTTCCTGATAATAACTTTCATATTGATGGCTGAGCTTGTTTAGCCAGGTTCGCCTTCTGGCATTGGTTTCTGTTTGCTCAAGTTGTCTGGCAAGGTGACTTATTACAGGTAAAATTTTTAACTGGCTAAGCAGCAGGTCTTTTTCAAAATTATCATCCGCGAACAGAAATTCTTTTGCCGTTGTCATACGTAATGAATTTATCGTGGCTTTTGCAAGGCTGTCATCAGAAAAAGTGATAAATTCAAAAGCGGGTTTAATTGTTGAAAGTTTTTCAAGTTCTTCAATTGCCTGTGCAGAAGTGCTTGCTATGTTGTCAACAAGTTTTGTTGAACGATCACTGATGGTTGAAAATGTAATAATCATTTTAATGCGTCTGATGGTGGTCAGGTACTGCTCATCTTCAAGAAACATTTTTAGGGAAACTCTGATTAATTCAGGAAAATAGTATACTACGGCATAAATCATTAAACAGATAAAAAGATGAAACAGCAAAGCTTAGAAGCCGGTAGTTTTGAAAAATACCGCAAGAAAACACGAAAAGAACAGTTCCTTGAAGAG
>JAJRUQ010000022.1 GCA_024277705.1 Gammaproteobacteria bacterium | reverse complement strand
TGGTGCGCGTGGTTATTGCCGTGGCCATCTTGATGCAGCGAGTTATGTGATGGGGATGGATTATCTGGATGTTGCTTAGGGTGTTTTAACGGGTGTCGGCAGATGTTCTGTTAACACCACATAGCTGACATTGGGGTAAATCACTAAAAGTGAGTGAATCTGTTCAAAGGGGACATTCAAAAAATAGACCTGATCAGGCATTTTCGGCTATGAACGATCGTTCACGAGTTATTACTCTGGTTTCAAATATTCTGCTTTTAAAATAACTAAAAAGTGGGCCTTCATTACGAATATGATGGACAAAATTAATCTGATGTAATGTACCAATCACAGTAAAATGTGCTATTTTAATCGCTATGAATTTAGGTACATCGAGACAGCGCTCTGGTTTTAACCATCTGCTGCGAATAATGTTGGTGGTTTTACTGATGTTTGCCGCCTGGCATGTTGCTTCGCATGACTTAGATCTTTTAGGCAATATAAGTGATCACAGCGAATGCCAGGTTTGTCGCTTAAACAATGTACCGTTCGCGGATTTTCCGGTACTTGCCTGGGCGTTATCGCTATTTTTAATCAGTTTTCAATTGGCTATTCCGGCCATACAACGCAGCACTCAATCTTGTCACTACACGCTGGGCGCACGTGCGCCACCCTTGTCCTGATCGGCTTTTAGTTTTATCCATTTTATCGCTATGCGATATACGCAGGGTATTTCCACCTGATGGTGATTGCCCTGTGTGTATTTGCTGATCAATTCAAGGAATTAATATGTTTTATACACGTTACCCTGTGCTGGCGGTGGTTGTCGCCAGTGGTATTTTTTTATTCAATCCAGTTGCCGCACAAGCTGCCGATGACTTAAACACTCTGGATCAACAATTGTTAGAGCTGCAACAACAAATGCAGATCCAGCAACAAAATACTGCAGTGCAAATTAGCGCACTGGAAAAACGGCTCAGTGAAAGCCGCGTTGCATCCACAACACAAGTCAATGCGGTTACGCAAAATAGTGGCTTACAAACAGGGCTTTCAGGTTTATTCGCGGCAGGCGGCTCCAGTGTCGATAATGATGCACTGGAAGGATTGCAGGCGGGTGCTCATGACCCCAATCAGAATGGCTTCACCGTACAAAATGTAGAACTGTCTATTGGCGGCACAGTGGATACTTACCTGGACGGACAGGCCAATATTATTTTTCAGATTGATGCGGATGGCGAAACGGTGGTCGAACTGGAAGAAGCTTTTTTCATCAGTCGCAGTTTACTGTGGGGACTGCAAATTAAGGGCGGGCAGTATTTCACTGAATTTGGTCGGTTCAACAAACAGCATCCTCACAGTTGGGCTTTCGTTGACCAGCCTATTGTACTATCACGTTTTTTTGGTGGTGATGGCCTGCGCAGCCAGGGTGTACGCATATCCTGGTTAATGCCGACAGACTGGTATTCTGAGGTCTATTTTGGACTACAGAATGCAAAAGGTGAAACGGTCACCAGTTTTTTAAATGCACCGGGGGAGGTCATTGGCGGTCACACCTTGATCGACAGAGATGCACGTGGCTCGGGTGATCTACTTTATTCTGCTCGATGGTTAAACGGGTTTGATATTTCTGACACTCTAAGTATAAACCTGGGCGTATCAGGTTTGTTGGGACCGAATGCCAGCGGTACGACGACAGATACGCAAATTATTGGAACCGATCTCTATCTCAAATGGCAACCACTGACGAGTCAGCGCGGTTTTCCCTTTGTTGCCTGGCATAGTGAAGTTTTGCAACGCCGTTATGAAGCTGGTGATAGCGGCGATCCTACGCGTGAAACTCTCAAAGATAACGGTTGGTTTACCCAGGTGTCATGGGGGTTCAAGCCTCGCTGGGTTGCTGGTTTACGTCTGGAAAGGGCAGCTGCAGACGGTAATACCTCAACAGATCCCCTGCGCGATACGCGAAAACGTTTATCACCTAACTTGACGTGGTACATGAGCGAATACAGTAAAGTTCGCCTGCAATACAACCGCGACTGGACCGAGCACCTTGCAGAAAAAACCGCCGACACACTCTGGTTGCAAATTGAGTTCAGCCTAGGCGCTCACATGGCACATACTTTTTAGGAGCATAATATGAAAACCTTATTTAACACTATTATATATTTTATCCTTTTCACTACTATATCCTATCCTGTTCATGCAACGCTTAAAGTTGAAACGACCACTCAGGATCTTGCTGCTATTGCCAGAGCAGTTGGAGGTCAACACATCGATGTTCATAGTTTGACTCTCGGTTCACGTGACCCCCATTTTGCCGTAGCTAAACCTAGCATGATTCGACGGGTATACCGTGCTGATTTGTTATTAGTGATTGGCGCGGATATGGAAATTGGCTGGCTACCGCCATTATTACAATCAGCGAGGAACAGTCGAGTGCAACCAGGTGAGCCAGGTTACCTGGATCTATCACTGACTATACCTTTGTTGGGAAAATTACAAGGCACAGTAAGCCGAGCGATGGGCGATGTTCATGCCAAAGGCAATCCACATTATTGGTTAGATCCGCGTAATGGTGTGCGCATGGCCAAAGCTATTGCTCAACGACTGATACAACTAGATCCTGAACACACTAGTGATTATCAAGCTAACGCGAACCATTTTGAAAAAAACATCAATACTAAACTGATTGGGTGGCGTAAGACCTTGCGCCATCTCAATGATAAACCTGTGATTGCCTATCATGCATCCTTTGTTTATCTGGCCGATGTTTTTGGTTTTAAAATTGTCGATGAAGTTGAACCCAAACCTGGCATTGCACCCAGTGCAGCCTCTCTCAGTAAACTAATCGGCAGACTTAAAAATGAACAGATAAATTTATTAATAATGGAACCGTATTACGAGCGCCAATCTTCACGTTATTTGAGCACTGAAACTGGTATTGAAGTTGCTGTGCTACCTCAATCAGTGGGTGCCGAAGAAGACATCACCACCTATGTAGAATTGTTTAACCGCATCGTAAAAATTTTAAAAAACAGTGGAGCTAAATAATATGGATGCTTGGCATATCCTACTTCCCGCTTTCATCATGACAGCGCTGATGATAATAACCCATACTTACCTTGGCTTGCACGTGCTCGCACGTGGCATTATTTTTGTTGATCTGGCACTGGCACAAATTTCCGCACTGGGTGCAAGTGTCGCTTTTTTACTGGGTAAGGAAGCACATGGGTTTGAGGCGCAGGCTTTTGCTTTTGCTGCCACCTTAATTGCCGCACTCGCTTTTACCGGTTTACACAAAATTTCGAGTAAAACCGCGCGTGAGGTCACTATCGGCTGTGTTTATGTTGTAGCAACCGCCTTGTCACTGGTTATCCTTAGTCGTACCGCTCAGGGCATGGAGGAACTCAAATCATTGTTCAATGGTAATATTTTATGGGTACGGTGGGAGGATGTTGCATTGGTTGCTATCGCCTATGGCGCACTTGTATTGTTACACGCGCTGCAGCGAAAACGTTTTTATGCATTATCGTTTACAACGGATAAAAACACGCGACCCTCGTTGTTATGGGAGTTTCTGTTTTTTGCTTCTTTTGCGGTGGTTATTACGCTAGCGGTCAATATTGCCGGCATTTTGTTGGTGTTTGCATTTTTAATTATCCCAGGATTCAGCGCATCTTTGCTCGTCGTTTCATTCGGCAGGCGACTGATTTTAGGTTGGGTATTAGGACTGAGTTTTAGTGCGATCGGACTTTGGTTGTCTTTTATTGCGGACTTACCTGTCGGTGCCACGGTGGTATCTCTGTTAGGGTTATTACCGATTGTTGCCATGTTTTTAAAGCTCGTGGTAGGGCAATCTGTGAATAATTTAAGTTGAACACTATTGAGTTTAACGGAACGGAGGGATTAAAAATTTAACCATCCTAAATGTCTTCTTTGGAGAGTTTTTAAATGATTGTCATGAGTGGGCGAACTACTGCTTCTGATTGGGAACTGACAACTATGGCATTGCTTTATTTTTTAGTCAAAATAATCTCAAGGCTACCTTGTAAAGAGGATAAATCATTTTTTTGTAATTTCCCCATTAGTTGAATAACCAAACTTTTCTCAATGGTAGTAATAACGGGTTTGATAACTGAAGGTTTGAGTAAGCCCGCATCTTGCCAACTCTGAATCATAACTTCCCCAATGATAGGAGTTGGTTTGATTTGAGACGTGACTGCCATGATGATCAGGTCAGGGCGCTCAATATTATAGTCCAGAGAACTAATAATAACGGCGGGTCTTTTTTTGTTAGTTTCCTGATTGGTAAACGGAAATGGAACCAGAATAATATCGCCAGTGTTAAAGCTGGTCATAAACACTATCGTCAGAGTTGTCCCATATGCTTGAGAAACTTTGTTCAGCTGCCTGTGTGGCTGCACGAGTCAATTGGTGATCACGACCACGCTGCTTTAAAAAATCAACAAAATCTTCAACTTCATCAAGGCGTTCCTGGGGTAAGGATTCCAGCTTATCAATTAGTGTTTTTATATGATTATGTTCTGTCGCCATGTCGAACTCTCTATTTTGCTTTTACGGTTTGGATAATGATGATACTGCAACCAAAATACCAGCCTTCTTCACTTTGTAATTATACTAGCATTATCTTTGAATTACCGCATTATGGGTATTTTTATTAAATTTAGTTCTGCCTAACATGTTGAAACTAAATGAATTAATCTATTAGGACTGACTGGGGGAAAGTGTATTTGTAAGCGCCTATTATGAAATAGGCGCTTGATGATAATTAAATCTCAGTATTTTCAGCCACATCCAGCGCGTCATCCAACTCAACACCAAGATACCGAACTGTACTATCCAAATTGCTGTGTCCGAGTAACAATTGAATGGCTCTAATGTTCTTGGTTTTCTGGTAGATCATAGACACTTTTGTGCGTCGTATCGAATGCGTAGCATACTCATATGGATCTAAGCCTATTTCCACGAGCCAGGTTTTTAGTAGTCGTGCATATTGCCTACTCGTAATGTGATCCGATTTATGAAATCGGCTTTTAAACAAATAGTCAGTGTATGACAGATCTTGACTCTTTATCAATTCCGAAAGTGAATTACGCGTCTGTTTGGTGATTTCAAATTGAACGGGTTTCTTCGTCTTCATTTGCATAACCGTACTGCGTTTTGCTATTCGTTTTCCATGTGCGACATCGCTTACTTTAATCTTTACCAAATCACAACTTCTTAATTTACTATCAAGAGCCAGATTAAAGAGTGCGAGGTCACGTGTTTTATTGGATATCTGTAATCGAATGCGGATGGCCCAAACCTCGTTGAGTTTTAGTGGTGGTTTCTGTCCAGTGAGTTTGCCTTTGTTCCAGGGAGTGTGGTGTGGCTTATCGTGCGTTAGATATAACATGGCGGTTCTCCATTTTGATGATGGGAACCTATTAATAATAATGAAATACTGGTTAATTAGTAGGGTAGCGGTGAATGTCTCCTTTTGCGACAATTCTCACCGCCAAAAAAAGTCGCTCAAGGTCTGCTATGTGTTGAAGTGGAACATACTGTTTAAAGGCAATAGTTCCCAATGAGTCTGCGGATAATATCCACCGCCGGGTTTAGCGATTTCACTTCAATATATTCATCCGGCTGGTGCGCCTGCCGGATGCTGCCGGGTCCCATAACGATGGACTCCAGTCCTATTGCATTGTAATACGGTGCTTCGGTACCGAAGGCGACCGCCTGAGATTCGGTGTTGGTCATTTTTTCTGCGAGTTTCACCAGTGTCGAGTTTTTATCGGTTTCCATGGCATCGACACCGTCAAATAACGCTTCGGTTGTAAACGTGATGCCGGTATCGTGAAGTACATCGCTCAGGCGTTGTCGCATCTCAAAGCGCAGGTCAGTAACTTTCATGCCCGGTAACGGACGGATGTCAATTTGCAGTTCACAGCTGCCACAGATACGGTTGGGATTGTCGCCGCCGTGGATGTGGCCGAGATTCAATGTTGGTACAGGTACTTCGAATAACGGGTTGTGATATTTTTTTTGTAGTTCGTCACGCCAGAGCAACAGTTCGCTAATAACTTTGTGCATTGCTTCCAGTGCATTATTGCCCAGTGCCGGGTTGCTGGAATGTCCTGCCTGACCGGTAAGCCGGATGGCTTCCATCATCATGCCTTTATGCATGTGTATTGGTTGCATGCTGGTGGGTTCTCCGACCACTGCGTAACGCGCATGATTGATGCCAAGGCGTGAGGCGTTGTTGGCAATAGCTTTTGCTCCTGACATGCTGGTTTCTTCATCAGCGGTTGCCAGAATAATAAGCGGTTGCTGCAGTTTTCCGGTATCGATAGTTTTTAACGATTCAATGATGACGGCGAAGAAGGATTTCATGTCGCAACTGCCCAGGCCATAGAATCGGTTATTTTTTTCGGTGAGCGTAAAGGGATCAAACTGCCAGCGGTTTTCGTCATAAGGTACGGTATCGGTATGGCCTGCCAGAACCAGGCCATAGTTGCCACTGCCCAGTGTGGCGATGAGGTTAGCCTTGTTTTTAGCACCGTCCAGTAACTGTATCTCACAGCTGAACCCCAAAGACTGAAACCAGTCGGCTAATAGATTAATGACCGCCAGGTTACCCTGGTCAATATCTGTAGAGGTGCAGCTGACGGACGGTGTGCTTAAAAGTTGCTTGATCAGATCCTGGAGTGCTGGAATGTTTGTAGATTTATTTTGAGTCATATCAACACGTTAAAACTATTTATCGCCTAATGCAAAAAAAACCGGGTAAAAAAGCTTTTCTTTTGTTTCGAAAATATTACAATGCGCGCAAAATAAAGCCTTATTAAATTCCGTGCAATAGTGCCGGAGGAGAAAAGTCATGGCCGTCGGTGGTTACATGAGTGGGATTTTTGGCAGTTCGCCAGTCAGTCCTCTACAAAAACACATGTCTAAGGTTTATGCATGTGCTTCTGAATTAATTCCTCTGTTTAATGCTGTTATTAATGAAGACTGGGATGAAGTGGTTAAGTATCAGCAGCGTATTTCCGGCCTGGAACAGGATGCTGATGTACTGAAAAAAGAGCTGCGTTTAAATTTACCGAAAGGTTTATTCATGCCGGTGTCGCGACAGGATTTGCTGGAAGTGTTGCTGATGCAGGACAGTATTGCTAATCAGGCAAAAGATATTGCCGGTACCATTGTCGGTCGTCATATGACCTTGCCTGAAGTGATTCAGGAGGATTACATACGCTTTGTTACCCGTTGTGTAGCTGCATGCAAACAGGCTAGAAAAGCTATTAATGAGCTTGATGAGCTGGTTGAAACCGGCTTTAGCGGCCAGGAAATTCAAATTGTTACCGATATGATTACCAAACTGGATACGATAGAAAGTGATACCGATAATTTACAGTCGGCGATTCGCTCTAAAATTTTTGATATCGAAAATGATCTGCCGCCGATAGAAATGATGTTTTTGTATAAAATTATTGAAGGCACAGGAAAAATTG
The DNA here is from genome assembly GCA_024277705.1 of Gammaproteobacteria bacterium. Lineage (GTDB taxonomy): Bacteria > Pseudomonadota > Gammaproteobacteria > SZUA-229 > SZUA-229. The sequence continues at coordinate 10,237 of JAJRUQ010000022.1, read as the reverse complement.
CCGATAAATCCCAGGGAGTGGGAAGTCGTTTACAGTTGATGCTGGCAAGATAGGGGATTGTTGTGGAAATTATTGCTCAGTACGGTACTGTTTTTCTTGTTCTGGCCGCTGTTTTTGGTCTGTTTATGGCATGGGGTATCGGTGCAAACGATGTTGCCAATGCGATGGCAACTTCCGTTGGTTCTAAAGCATTAACGATTAAACAGGCGGTTATCATCGCCGCTGTTTTTGAATTTTCCGGGGCCATTCTTGCCGGTGGTCAGGTCACCAAGACCATTCGTAAAGGTATCGTTGATGCCGAACTGTTGTCGGCCAACCCTGAGTTGTTGCTCTACGGTATGCTGGCATCATTGCTGGCAGCAGGCATCTGGCTATTGATTGCTTCTAGAAATGGCTGGCCGGTATCAACCACGCATTCTATTGTCGGCGCGATTGTGGGTTTTGCTATGGTGGGCATTGGCATGGATACCGTGCACTGGGACAAGGTTGGTTTTATTGTTGCCAGCTGGGTGGTGTCACCGGTACTTGCCGGTTTTATTTCATTTATGCTGTTTCGCAGTGTGCAGGGTTTGATCCTGGATACGGAAGATCCGTTTGATAATGCGAAAAAATATGTACCGTATTATATTTTCCTGGTGGGTTTTATCATCGCCCTGGTCACGTTGGTAAAAGGTTTAAAACATGTGGGCCTGAATATTTCGACGACTGAGCAATATCTCTACGCGGTGGCGATCGGTACACTTGTTATGTTTATCGGCAAGCACTTTGTTAATAATATTAAACATGATCCCCGCAAGGATAAAAAATTCCACTTTACCAATGTGGAACGGGTGTTTAGTGTATTGATGATTGTTACCGCCTGCGCAATGGCGTTTGCCCATGGTTCTAATGATGTTGCCAATGCGATCGGGCCGGTGGCGGCGGTGGTCAGCATTGTGCATAGCGGTGGTGAAGTCGCCTCAAAGTCGATGTTGCCATTGTGGGTGCTGGGTCTGGGTGGTGTCGGTATTGTTATCGGTTTGATGATGTATGGTAAAAAAGTGATTGCCACTGTGGGTCATCAGATTACTGAGCTGACGCCCAGTCGGGGGTTTGCCGCAACTCTGGCGGCCGCAACCACCGTGGTACTGGCTTCGGGTACCGGTCTGCCTATTTCAACAACACATACTCTGGTTGGCGCCGTCCTGGGTGTCGGTCTGGCACGTGGTATCGGTGCATTGAATATGACCGTTATCCGTAATATCTTTATGTCATGGTTAGTGACATTGCCTGCCGGTGCGATTCTTTCCATTGTGTTCTTCTTTATCCTGAAGGCTATTTTTAGTTAGGTTCCTTAGTTAATAATCGCTCATTAGTTTCTGCTGGTTTTTCAGTGCTGACACATTGAAATACCGGTAGAAAGATAAATAACTTTGCCGGTTGCTCCTGTCAGGTAATACAGTATTATGTGTGTATTGCCTGTTTGTGGAAAATTACCGATAACTAATGAGCCGAGACATTACCATCCCTGCTGAACTCCTGAGCGGAGTTCCGTTAACGCTGCATCATTTGCTGGAGAATTACTGGCATGACTGGAGTAACGCGTGTGTAGAAAAAAAGCTTAGCACTGATTTATTATTGCCATTGTCACAGTTGGGTAGAACCTGGGGCTGCAGTGATTTTGTCGCGAGAAACTGTATTCGTTATCCGGCGATGTTTTATACCTTACTGGCCGAAGGCTTTGAGACCGGTCGGAGTATCGAAGATTATAAACAGCGGGTCAGTGAGGTGCTTGCAGTCGCTGATGATGAAGCGTTGATGTCGGCTCTGCGCCAGTTACGTCAGCAGGAAATGTTGCGTATCAGCTGGCGGGATTTAAATGCTCTGGCCGATACAGAAACTATTCTTCATGAGTTAAGTGATTTCTCTGAAGCGGTGGTTACGGTGGTGTTGCAGCACCTTGAGCAGCAACATGCTGAAAAACATGGTATGCCGTGTAATGCTGAAGGTGAAGCGTTGCCGTTGCTGGTTTTTGCCATGGGCAAAATGGGCGGGCGAGAACTCAATTTTTCATCTGATATCGATTTAATTTTCTGTTTTGCTGAAGATGGTGAAACCAGCGGGCGACGAAAAACTTCTCATTACGAATTTTATCTGGCGGTTATTCGAAAGCTGGTAAAAGTACTGGATGAAGTCACAGCGGATGGTTTTGTTTACCGGGTGGATACCCGCTTACGGCCTTTTGGTGATAGTGGGCCGATGGCAATGAGTTTTTCCGGTATTGAACAGTACTACCAGTTGCATGGGCGTGACTGGGAGCGTTATGCCATGATTAAGGCAAAAGTGATTACCGGTCGTGAACAGGATCGGCAAACCCTGCGTGCCATGCTGCTGCCTTTTGTCTATCGCCGTTATCTTGATTTCAGTATGCTTGAATCCATCCGTGAAATGAAACGGATGATTAACGCGCAAATGCAGCGTAAGCGGATGAAACATAATATTAAACTCGGGCATGGTGGTATTCGCGAAATTGAGTTTATTGGCCAGACGTTGCAGTTGATTCGAGCCGGGCGTGAACCCGAGTTGCGTGTTCGTAGTATTATTAAAGTGCTGGGCCTGCTGGCAGAGAAAAATTATCTGCAAAAAGAGGATGTTCGCTTGCTGATAGAGGCTTACTGGTTTTTACGTAAACTGGAAAACCGCTTGCAGATGCAGAACGATAAACAAACCCATGTGTTACCGCAGGATGAATGCCTGCAACAGCGTTTATGCCTGTCGATGCAGGCAGATAACTGGCAGCAGCTGTTGTCCTGTTTGCAGCAGCACCAGGATAATGTTGACCGGGTTTTTCAGCATCTGATTTCAATTGATGAAGAAGATGAAGCGCTGGTTTTGCCGTTTACGTTGTTGTGGCAGGATGCTGATACGCATGAGGATATGTTGCAATATCTGCAAACGGCAGGCTTTACTGATGCCGATGCTGCTCTGGCGTTGCTGTCTGAACTGCAGCAGAGCGTACACTTCAAAAGCATTACCGGTGATAGCCGGCGGCGTCTTGAAAAACTGCTGCTTAACCTGATAACACAGATTTCTGCTTATTCAGAGCCGCAGCTATTACTGGAAAGGGTTATTCGATTATTAAAAGCACTGGCTGGCCGTAAAGTGTATATCAGTCTGTTAACAGAGTATCCGATGGTACAGCAGAAAATGCTGAAACTTTGCGCCGTCAGTCAATGGTTTACTGAGCAGCTGGTTAAATACCCGATTTTACTTGATGGTTTGCTGGTGCCGGTTGATATTATCCGGCAGCAGTTTAATTTCGGGCATTTATTAACACTGGAGCTGGCACGGGTTGAGCAGAATGATCTGGAGCAGCAGATGGAACGTATGCGGCAGTTTAAACGCCAGAACGTATTCAATATTGCGGTACTGGATGTTTTTTATGAAGAGCCGGTAGAGACGGTTTCCGATCATTTAACCGAACTGGCCAATGTTTTGCTGGAAAATATATTACACCTGTCCTGGCAGACCATGGTGGATAAATACGGTGAGCCGGGCTGTTTTTATGATGGAGAAAAACACCGGCCGACAATGTCGATAGTCGCTTACGGGAAAATGGGTGGGAATGAGCTGGGTTACAGTTCTGATCTGGATATTATTTTTCTGCATAACAGTACCGGGGAAAAACAGTTTACCAGTGGTACCAAAGGCATTGATAATCAGCAGTTTTTTGCCCGGGTGGCGCAACGGGTGATTCATTTTCTGGATACCAGAACTTATTCCGGGGTGTTGTATGAGGCGGATACCCGGTTGCGACCTAATGGGCATTCCGGGTTGATGGTCAGCAGTGTGGTTGCCTTCGAGGCTTATCAGCGGGACAAGGCGTGGACATGGGAGCATCAGGCATTAATTCGTGCTCGATTTGTCACAGGAAATACCCGGATAGAGCAGGAATTTGATAGAATTCGCCGTTCGGTTCTCCGCCAGCAGAGAGATGCCGGTAAGCTGTTGCTCGACGTTGTTGAAATGCGTGAGAAAATGCGCCGCCATCTGACGAGTCACTCAGTGGATTTTGATATCAAGCAGGATGCCGGTGGTCTGGTGGATATTGAATTCATGACTCAGGCCGGGGTGCTAATGCATGCATCGCAGTGTGATGACTGCCTGAAACATACCGCCACACTTGAGCTGATTAATGAGCTGGAAAAAATTGGCTGGTACGAAACCGGCGAGGCAGAAAGCATTGGTAATGCCTACCGTTATTTTCGTAAGCTGAAAAACTGGCAGAATCTTGAGTGTGAAGCAGATGTCCGTGATGTGCCGATGCATCGTGATAATGTGATTGCGGTCTGGAACAGATTGATGCTGGAAGAAAAGTTTTAAGTTGTCAGTTAAGCGACTTAAAACTTAAAATTTAAATTAATAACTGCTTATTGTTAGGAGAAATTTATGCAAACCATGGCCGATAGAGACGGTGTCATCTGGTTTGACGGTGAAATGGTAAACTGGCGTGATGCCAAAATCCACGTGTTAACCCACACCTTGCATTATGGCATGGGGGTGTTCGAAGGTTTGCGTGCGTATGAGGCTGAGCAGGGTACAGCAATTTTTCGTCTACAGGCACATACCGATCGTTTGTTTGAATCAGCGGCGATCATGAACATGACCATTCCCTTTGATAAAGAAACGCTGAACCGGGCGCAAATTGCAGCGGTAAGAGATAATCAGTTACACTCAGCCTATATTCGTCCGATGTGTTTTTATGGCTCGGAAGGCATGGGCTTGCGTGCAGATAATCTGAAAGTGCATGTCATGGTTGCTGCCTGGGAATGGGGTGCTTATCTGGGTCAGGAGGCGCTGGAGCATGGTATTCGTATCCGTAAATCCGGTTTCATGAAAAACGATTCACACCCGAGCATGTATCTTGCCAAAGCCAATGGTAATTATATTAACTCCATGCTGGCGCTCGATGAAGCCATGAACAAGGGATATGATGAAGCACTGTTGCTGGACAGCAAGGGTAATGTTGCTGAAGGCAGCGGTGAAAATATCTTCATGATTAAAGACGGAGTTTTATATACCCCCACGCTGGTGGCGTCATTAAATGGTATTACACGGAACACCATCATTACACTGGCAAAGGAAAAGGGTTACGATGTGGTCGAAACCATCATTAAAATAGAAGAGTTATACGCAGCAGATGAAGTGTTTTTTACCGGTTCTGCTGCTGAGGTTACACCGATTCGCGAAATTGATGATAATACGATTGGTAACGGTTCACGCGGTCCGATTACCGAAGAATTACAGACCATGTATTTTGATTTAGTACATGGTCGACTTGACGTACACCAGGACTGGTTGACGGTGGTTGAATAGATTGAAAAAAATAGCCGCGAAGAACGCAAAAAGCGCAAATAAAGAAAATTTTTATATTAGAAAGTTTGTTAACCTTGGCGATAATATAGTAACTGAAGTTTGTTGCCGGTTCGGGTGGTAATGCCTGATGCCTTGCATTGCTCGAGAAAACAAATTTAAGGTGTAATGTTCTTTTTGCGGTCTTTGCGTCCTTTGCGGTAAAAAATTATGGTTTTTAGGAGTTATATATGCCAAACCCGAACACTGCTACAGAAAATGATATGGATACCCCTAACGAAACCATGCTGTATGAGGTTTCTCGTGATGTTTTGCCGATCCACTGTCCGATGCCCGGTACCAGTTTGTGGAACTCGCACCCACGGGTTTATATTCCTGTGGAAGCTACCGGCTCGGCTAAATGCCCGTATTGTGGTTGTGAATACCGGCTTGTGGACTAAGCGGGCTGATTTTATATGAGTATGCATCTTCCCTCATTTGCCGCCGCCAATGTGCTGGTGGTGGGTGATTTAATGCTTGATCGATACTGGCATGGTGGTACTTCCCGTATTTCGCCCGAAGCGCCGGTGCCGGTGGTGCATGTTAATCAAAATGAAGAACGTGCCGGCGGCGCCTGCAATGTGGCCCTGAATATTGCCACTTTAGGGGCCAGTTGTACCGTCATGGCTTTGTGTGGAAATGATGAGGCGGCTACTACGCTTGAGGCATTGCTGGAAAAAACCGGAGTGGAAACGCAGTTTGTTCGTATGCCGGAAAATGCCACCGTGACCAAGTTGCGGGTAATGAGTCGTTCACAGCAGTTGATGCGCCTGGATTTTGAAGATGGCTTTATCGGTCAGGATTTATCCGGGCTTGAAGCCGCCTTTGCCGCGCAGCTGAAAAAACATAATATCGTTGTCTGTTCCGATTACGGTAAAGGCAGTTTGCGAAATGTAAGACGCCTGATCGAACTGTGTAATGAGAATGATATACCGGTACTGGTTGATCCTAAGGGGACTGATTTTGAGAAATATAACGGTGCCAGTTTAATTACCCCCAACCTTTCAGAGTTTGAAGCGGTTGTCGGTGCCTGTGATACGGAAGATGAGCTGGTAACAAAAGCCAATACGCTGGCTGAAAAATTTAATATCGAAGCGTTGCTGGTCACGCGAAGTGAACATGGTATGAGCCTGATACAGCGTGATTATGATCCGGTGCATATCCCGACCCGGGCGAGAGAAGTTTTTGATGTAACCGGTGCCGGTGATACGGTCATTTCCACACTGGCCGCCTCGCTGGGTGCGGGTGTTACTTTAGAGCGCGCCATGGTGCTGTCGAATCTTGCCGCTGGTGTGGTCGTTGCCAAGTCAGGGACTGCCAGTGTCAGTTTGCGTGAACTTGAAAATGCTATCGAGCAGATTTCCTCAAGTACGGAACATGGCATTTTGCAGCCAGCACAGCTTGAAACGATGCTGGATATCTGCCGTTCACGTGGTGAAACCATTGTTATGACCAATGGTTGTTTTGATATTTTACACGCCGGTCATGTTACCTATCTGGAACAGGCCAGTGAACTGGGTGATCGTTTACTGGTAGCGGTTAATGTTGATGAAACCGTGCGTCGCCTGAAAGGTAAAGACCGTCCGGTCAATAAAGTGGAAAACCGTATGCGCATGCTGGCAGCACTTCGTTGTGTTGACTGGGTGGTGGCTTTTGCGGAGGACGAACCGACACGGTTAATCTGTGATGTGTCACCTGACATTCTGGTAAAAGGTGGTGATAACGATGTTGATCAAATCCCCGGTGGTGACTGTGTGCGTGAAGCCGGCGGGCAGGTGATGGTGCTGACTTATGTTGATGGCATATCGACGACAAAGATTATTGAGTCTATAAAAGAGAAGTAGACAGTTATAAGTTTTAAGTAGCAAGTTATAAGTAAACAGATAACTTACAACTTATTATTTACAACTTGAAACATTGTAATGACTGATACAGAAGATCAAGATACCATAAACGTTTCTGTCGATGTTTTAATCATCGGCGGTGGTATCGCTGGTTTGTGGGCGCTCGCGCGCCTGCAGCAGGCAGGTTATAAAACCGTGCTGCTGGAGTCGAAGGCTTTGGGTGCCGGTCAGACGCGTTACGCGCAGGGCATTATCCATGGCGGCACAAAATACGCTTTAACCGGCAAGCTGACAGCGTCGTCTGAAGCCGTCGCCGACATGCCATCACGCTGGCGTGCCTGTTATGAAGGCAACGGTGAGCTGGATCTGACGCGGGCTGAACTGCTTTCAGATGCGCATTATCTCTGGTCAACCACCAGTCTGACTTCACGTATTTCCGGTTTTTTTGCCAGCAAAGTGATGCGTGCACGCTCCAGCGAACTCGACAAAAAATCTCTTCCGGCTATTTTTCAGAATAAAGATTTTAAAGGCCAGTTTTATCGTCTGGATGAGCCGGTATTCAATACGCTAAGCGTCATCCGTGCTCTTGCCGAGCCGCAATTAAAATCGATATTGCCGGTCAATTCATTATCGATAAAACCTGAAGGCCAACGTTTAACGGTTGCTTCACAGTCGGGTGAAAGCTATTGCTTTACGTATAGCAAGGTCATCTTTATGGCCGGTCAGGGTAATGAAGAATTACTGCAACGTTTTCATCTCGCAGAGCCCTTGATGCAGCGTAGACCGTTGAAGATGGTGGTTATGAGGGATAAAAATCTGAACGATATGATATACGCGCATTGTCTGGGAGCATCGGTTAATCCCAGGCTTACGATTACCTCGCATCGAGATAAGCAGGGAAATATCGTCTGGTATATGGGCGGGCAACTGGCGGAAGAAGGTGTCGCTAAAAGTGATAGCGAGCTTGTTCAGGCGGCACAGAAAGAACTGGCGAATTTGATTCCCTGGCTGGAGTTAAAAGATGCAGAGTGGGGTGTGCTGGATATTGATCGTGCTGAGATTAGAAAGCAGGGCACAACACGCCCGGACAGTTTTTCTGTGGCGCAGAATCAGCATGTAATAACGGCGTGGCCGACCAAGATGGCCTTGTCACCTGTGCTTGCCGATACCGTCGTTGCTATGCTGGAAGACGAAGGTGTAACAAAATCTACGGATGCATCATTGCCCGAGTGGCAGGTGGCAGAATTTGCAGGTTTTCCATGGGATGAGAGTATCTGCTGGGACAGAGGTAAAATATCATGATCAGGCGTACACTAGGTTCAACCGGCATCAATGTCAGTGTGCTCGGCCTGGGAACCGTTAAGATTGGCCGTAACCAGCAGGTTAAATACCCGTCCGGTTTTGAATTGCCCGACGATAAAACAGTTGCCGGGTTATTCGAACTTGCGCAATCACTGGGTGTGAATTTCATTGATACTGCGCCGGCCTACGGCAGTAGTGAGCAGCGTCTCGGAGATTTGCTGCCCAATCGTCATGACTGGGTGATTGTTACTAAAGTCGGTGAGATATTTGAACACGGGCAATCACGATTTGATTTTTCCTATGACTATACGATTGCCAGTGTTGAGCAGAGTTTAAAAAAATTAAAGCGTGATGTACTTGATGTAGTGCTGGTGCACTCCGATGGCAATGATATGGCTATCATTCATAACGAAGCAGTGTTTGATGCCCTGCACATACTAAAAGATAAGGGATTGATAAAAGCCTATGGAATGTCGAGCAAAACCGTCGAAGGTGGCTGCTGGGTGGTGGAAAACTGCGACGTGGTGATGGCGACGGCCAACCTTGAATATGATGAGGAACGACCGGTACTGGAGCTGGCTGAAAAATGGAATACAGGCGTTATTATCAAAAAAGGTTTGCAAAGTGGTCATGCCGATAAGGCTTCTGGTGGTAGTGGTGTTGATGCTTCGTTCAGTCATATTCTTTCACTACCGGGTGTCAGTAGTATGATTGTGGGTACTATTAATGAAAAACATTTACTGAGTAATATTGAATCGGTAAACAGGATCCTGGATAATTAATTAGGGTGGCCTTAAGTCTATTTGCTGTATTTTGTCATCTCGAACATATGTGAGAGATCTTATAAAGCAATCAGTCAAGATTTCTCCCGAAGGTCGAGATGACAACAAGAATAAATAATAAACAGCATCGATACTTGATAGTCGGGCCCTCATGGATTGGTGATATGGTGATGGCGCAGTCATTGTTTATCACGCTCAAGCAGCAATATCCGGAGTGTCTGATTGATGTACTGGCACCGTCATGGTCGTTACCGGTAATAAAACGTATGCCAGAGATAAATGAAGGTATATCAGCAGACGTCGGTCATGGTGAGTTTTCTTTTCTTAAGCGCCGGAAGCTCGGTTTAAGTCTCAGATCAAAAGCATATACACATGCGATAGTCATGCCCCGTTCGTGGAAATCAGCGTTGATTCCTTATTTTTCCGCGATTCCTGTACGGACGGGCTACCGCGGAGAAATGCGCTATGGTCTGCTAAACGATATAAGATTGTTGAATAAAAAGCTGTTGTTACAGACGGTGCAGCGTTATGTTGCACACGCTTATGCGGATAAGCTGTTAAAACCGCCGCTTGTACCATATCCGAAACTACAGATTGATTCAGGGAATCAGGTTAAACTTGTTGAACAATTCGGGTTAAAATTGGATAAACCGGTGGTTTGTATGATGCCGGGCGCTGAGTATGGACCAGCCAAACAATGGCCGCTGGAATATTATAAAAAACTGGCTGAATTGCTGGTTGAAAATGGCTGGCAGGTCTGGTTGCTGGGTTCTGAAAAGGATAAAGCTGCGGGTAAAGAAATTTCAGGAACTGGTGGAATTTACGACCTTTGTGGTAAAACCCGCCTGGTCGATACCATTGACCTGCTGGCCTGCGCGAAGTCGGTGGTTAGTAACGACTCGGGTCTGATGCATGTTG
>JAJRUQ010000021.1 GCA_024277705.1 Gammaproteobacteria bacterium | reverse complement strand
TAACTGCCAGTGCACGACTGTAACGCTGTTTCGGTGAATTATATAAAACCAGAAAAACACCACGCTCAAAATCGTTTTTTATTTCGGATAAACGTTTTGAATGATAACTTGCCATCGTTGTAAAAAGTATAATCCCGTTAATGCAGTTCCGGTAAGACACCCACCTGCGGCATCTTTGCCAGGCCGGTTTCACGCGCATGCTCCTGAAACTTTTTATTACGCCAGAAAAATGCTCCAGGCATGGTGGTGGGCATAACCAGCGCATAAAACAATGCACGACCGATAATGGCGGTTAACACAATAATGAGCGCCGCCGCCGACCATAACACGACTGCCGCCTGCGCATCCAGATTAATAAAAAACATAATCGCACTCAGCACCAGTGCTGACAACAGCCCGTAATTTCTGGCCAGATAGCTGCGACCGAACTTCGTGCTTTGTTCAAATCGCGCAGCAGCACCTTCACCACCCTGCCTGTTTAAATCATTTTGGTGAAAATATAAACCGATACTTTCCATCAGCAAACCGATAAATATCATTACCGCCACCGCCGGTGCAATCTGCAACCAGGGTTCATTTTTTGACAACTGAATAAAAGCGAACACCAGTGTTAATAACAAAGGGCCAAGCGTTAACATACTGCCATAAAAACTGGTAAATACCTGCCAGTGATTCCAGTATGGCCTTGCTGGTATACGGTATATTTTGTGCATAAAATAAATAGCCGCGATACCCGAAACGACTGCACCCCAACCACTGACACTGACCAGAGTCTGCAACACGGACTCCGGCAGCCAGAAAAACATCTGTGGCAATCCCGTCAGCAGGGTGAACGCACCGATAAAGTTGTAGAACACCGCCACCCCGGCAACTTCCCTGCTCACCGGTGAATAACGCAAGTTATTAAAGGCTCGATAAAAACGGTGAGGCTTGCCAAGATGCATGGTGGACAATACCAGCGCAATGGTTTGAATACCGATCAGGCCAAACAGAAACATAGGCCAGGCTACCGGATTGTTTTCCGGTGTCAGCGTTTCCAGCCCAAGTAACGGGCCTAAAAACAGTAAAGCAAAAGCACCCACCACCGCCTGTGTTATCAGAGTAAAAATAACCAGTGGATTTTCCCGGGTACTGAGCTTATTGATATTCCATTCAATTTTTGCTTTTTGACCACTGACACTGGTTTCTGCCACCTGCGGCTCAAACTCACCTTTATCATTTTTTTTGTACTGCACCGGCATACTGTCGGTGCGGTACATTGCATCAGGCAATTTGTTTTTCTGCTGGAAACGAATATTGGGATGGGTAATATCGGTGGTCGGAAAGCCGGGGATCTGTGTTTCCAGGGCGTCGCGATTTTCCGGGGTGGTTTCCATAATACCAAAATCCAGCGCACCCGCGAGACAGGCAGAAACACAGGCCGGTTTCAAACCGATTTCCAGACGGTCAACACACATATTACATTTGGAGACATGGCCTTTACTGTGATCGAGTTGCGGCGCATTGTACGGGCACACCCAGGTACAGTAACCACAGCCAAAGCAGATATCCGAATCCTGTAACACCGCACCGTATTCCGCAAACTTGGTATAGGCCCGGGTCGGACAACCTTTTAAACACACCGGGTTATCGCAATGGTTACATGCCATTGAAATATTCAATCGGGTGTATTCAGGATATGTGCCACCTTCGACATAACCCACCGCCCGAAACGCCTGATGTGGCTCGAGATCATTTTTTTCCGAGCAGGCCGATTCGCAGGCATGACAGGAAATACAGTTGTCTGCGGTAAAATAAAACCCGTGTTGCTTATAACGGTTGGGGTTATCACCCACGCGGCTATCACCGTTAATATTTAAACTCTGGCCACGCAGCGAAGAATCTTCCGGCACCGTCTCAATAGATTTACCATATCGATTCTTTTCCGGATGTTCTACGTCACGTAAAAAGGCGTAGGACTGTTCTTTGGGTCGTAAATATTTAAACATGATTTATTTACCACAGAGGCACAGAGGACACAGAGTTTTTCTGTTGTTACTTTGCATAAAATTCAGCGTTTTTCTGTGTCTCTGTGTCTCTGTGTCTCTGTGTCTCTGTGTCTCTGTGGTGATAGTTTTTTATTAATAAGCCCGGGCTTCGACATTGGCTTTTGCTGCTGCCTGCTGGTCGTCAATGACTTCAATTTTAACCGCACACTGTTTATACGCCGGCTGCCTTGAGTGCGGATCAAGCAGGCCCAGTGCAATACGGTTCACGCATTCATGAAAATGAAACGGAATAAACACCGCATCCGGCGCAATACGCTGGGTACACTGCACCATAACAATGACATCTCCCCGACGTGAAATAACTTTGACATAAGTGCCATGCTCAATACCCAGATTTTCCGCTGCCTGCGGGTTCATTTCCATGTACGGCGTCGGTGAAAACTTGTTGGCATTACCGACTTTGCCGGTACGGGTACGGGTATGAAAATGTTCGACCACCCGTCCGGAATTCAACCAGAACGGGTATTGCTGATCCGGTCGTTCATTGTTGTCAACAAACGGCAGTGCCAGCAGTCTGGCTTTGCCATCGGCAAACTGGAACACGCCATCGGTATATAAACGCTGCGAACCCTGCGGTGTCGTGTCTTCATTACACGGCCATTGCAGGCCACGATTTTCTTCAATTTTATCGTAGCTCATACCGGAATAATCCAGCATGCGGCCCTTTGATAACTGTTTTAATTCGTCGAACACACCTTCAGCGGTTTCCGGAAAGACCATTTTGCTGCTGCTGTCAAAGCGTTTCGCCATTTCGTTAAAAATGTCGAGATCGGTTTTTGAATCACCGTATGGTTTTACCACATTACGAATCAGGTTGACGCGACGCTCGGTATTGGTAAAACAGCCTTCTTTTTCTGCCCATACTGCTGCTGGCAGATACACATGTGAATACTGGTTGGTCTCCACATCACGATAGGCATCCTGTACCACCAGAAACTCCAGCCTGGATAACAGCTTGCGCATTAACGCAGTATTCGCCATCGAGGTCATCGGATTGGTCGCAATTAACCACATACCACGAATCTCACCGCTTTCAATGGCCGGAATAATATCGGTCATAAACATGCCGCGTTTTTTCGGAAAGGTATCAACATCGATACCCCAGAACTCGGCAATTTCACTGCGGTCTTTTTCATTTTCCAGCGCACGATAACCGGGAAGTCCGGAACAGGATGACCATTCACGCGTACCCATGGCATTACATTGACCGGTGATTGATAATGATGATGCACCGGGCCTGCCGATATTACCGGTAATCAAACTCATATTATTGATCGCACAGATACTGTCCGAACCATGAGTGCTCTGGTTAATGCCCATGGTCCAGATGCTCATGGCAGCACCGGCCCTGGCATAAAGTCGCGCTACCTTGCGAATCATCTGTGGCGCGATGCCGCAGATTTTTGAGGCGCTTTCCGGGTCGTATTCTTTAACTAAAGCACTGAATTCCTCGAAGCCATTCGTATGCGCATTAATATAGGCTTCATCATGCAGGCCTTCTTCCAGAATCACATGCGACAGAGCATTTAACAATACCAGGTCGGTACCGGGAGCCACCGGCAAATGGATATCGGCTTTCTGCGCAAACATGGTGACCCGCGGATCAACCACAATAATCGGGAAACGCGGACGACCTTCACGCTCACGTTTTTCCAGAGCTTCATTTAACCGCCAGAAAATAATCGGGTGCTGCTCCGGCAGATTGGAACCGAAGGCCAGCAGGCAATCGGTATGGTCAAAATCATCATAACAGCCCGGCGGGCCGTCAGAACCGAACGAGCGTTTATAACCGGACACCGCAGAGGCCATACACAGCGTGGTATTGCCATCATAATTATTGGTACCGATAACGCCTCGTGAGAGTTTTCCCAGGGTATAAAACTCTTCGGTCATGATCTGACCGGTCGAAATAATGGCAAATGAATCACGACCGTATTTTTTCTGAATACGTTTTATTTCATCGGCCGTAAAATCCAGCGCCTGTTTCCAGCTAACTTCTTCAAACTCATCTTCATATGTCTTTCGCTGCAGCGGTTTATTACCACGGCCGGCGGTTTTACGGAACAGTTCGTGTTCAAAAATGCCTTTTACACATAACTTGCCGCGGTTAACATCGGCATCGGCAAGGCCACGTGAAGCCACCGGCTCACCGTCTTCATCCAGCCCGACTTCAATTGAACAGCCGGTTGAGCAATAACCACAGGTGGCATACTTCCACTCGACAACGCCCTTGTCGGCAATCTTGACAGGATTTTTTTGTTTACGTCCAAATAACATACTTTAATCTCATCATCAGAAAACGAAGAAAAAACTGTCCGCGAATAACGCAAAATACGCGAAGTTTAAAAACCAGATAATTTTTTGCGTCTTTTGCGTTATTCGCGGACTACCGTTTCTGTGATTTTATTTATCTAAAATTTTGTTGCCAGAGTGGACTGATAAATGGCTTTATGCACGTCACCCATGCTGACCATGCCGACCAGCCTGTCGCCAACAGCCACCGGAATACGGCGGAACTTTCTGCCCACCATCATCGATGCGGCCTGTAGAATATGCATATCCGGTTTTACCGAAATAACCACCGGTGTCATGACATCTCGAACTGTAATCGTTACCACATCACTGTATTTGTTTATCTGCGCGTCATAATCCACGGCCGACATGCTGTCCATCAGGTCTTCCAGCTTGGGAAACATTTTGCCAAGAATATCACTCTCGGATACCGTACCCACCAGCTTGCCATCATCAACCACCGGGATGCCACTGTATCGATAGATGCACATCAGTGAAACAACTTCGCCCAGTTTTTTATCTGATGACACTGTGCGCACATTGGTTGTCATAATATCTTCTACGTTCATCGCCTTATCCTCGTTAGTAATCTTCCACTATCAGTTAAATAAAAAGCTCTATCTATAGAGAACGCTTTATCCCGCCGGTGTTAAATCAATAAATACTACGCCATTTTCGACCTTGACCGGAAACACATTGGTACAGCCTTCATCCGGGCCCAGCGCTTCACCACTGGCAAGATCAATTTTCCAGTTATGCAACGGGCAGGTTACGGATGTACCGTGCACAATACCCTGGGATAAAGGCCCCTGCTTGTGCGGACACTCATCTTTCATGGCAAACACTTCATCTTTTGCGGTACGAAAAACAGCAATGTTCATGCTATCGGTTTTAACGACTCGTGATCCCAGCTGCGGGATAGCGTCCAGTGCCACGACTTCTGTCCAGTCACTCATACTTTTTCTCCAAAAATATCTTCTTTATCAAACTTTAATTTACAAACACTGCCCGCTAATAACGCCTATGGTTTAAAAACTTAAAAAAGACTTTTGCGGCTTTTATGTTATTCGCGGATGATTCTTTATAAGTTATCCGGCAATCTTTAACTGGGTAAACTCATGTGCATTTTCACCTTCAGCGCGGGCTTTCCACGGATCAATCTGGGCATACTTCTGACTGATTTTAAAGCGTTCTGCCAAAGCCTTACGTTCTTTTTCATCATCAAGAATACATTCCTTGATATAACTCAGACCAACACGTTCGACCCACGGTGCGGTACGTTCCAGGTAGTGAGCTTCTTCACGGTATTTCTGAGTAAAGGCGGCACAGTATTCCAGCACTTCTTCTTCCGTGTCCACTTTACACAGGAAGTCGGTAACACGAACCTTGATGCCACCATTACCGCCGACATGTAATTCATAACCGGAATCGACACAGACCACACCAAAATCTTTAATGGTAGCTTCGGCGCAGTTTCGCGGACAACCGGAAACCGCCAGCTTATATTTATGCTGCATGTACGAACCCCAGGTCAACTCTTCCAGTTTAACCCCCAGACCGGTTGAGTTCTGGGTACCAAAGCGACACCAGGTTTTACCGGCACAGGTTTTCACCGTACGCATGGCTTTACCGTAGGCATGCCCGGAAACAAAACCGGCATCAGACAGATCTTTCCACATTGCCGGCAGGTCTTCTTTTTTGATACCGAACAGGTCGATACGCTGACCACCGGTCACTTTCATTTCCGGCACATCAAATTTGTCACAGACATCGGCGATGGCACGCAGCTCGTCCGGTTTAACCAGACCACCAAACATCCGCGGCACGACGGAATAGGTACCGTCTTTCTGAATGTTGCCATGAGCGCGTTCATTGATGAAACGTGACTGCAGGTCGTCTTTATATTCTTCAGGCCAGCGCGCCAGTAAATAATAATTCAGCGCAGGTCGACAGGCAGCACAGCCATCCGGGGTTTTCCATTCCAGAAATTCACGAACCGCAGGTATGGTTTTTAATTTCTGTTCCCTGATAGCATCCATCACCTCATCATGACTGTGATCGGTACAGGCACAGATCGGTTTTTTACTGGGTGCAGCTTCATACCCTTCACCCACGGTGGAAGCAATAATCGATTCCACCAGACCGGTACAGGAACCGCAGGAAGACGATGCCTTGGTATGGGCACGGACTTCATCCAGGGTGAACAGACCGTTTTTGCTGATGGCCTGTACAATGTCACCTTTGGAAACGCCGTTACAACCACAGATTTCGGCATCATCCGGCAGCGACATCACCCGCGTGTCATCGCCGTGACCGGCATCACCCAGATCATGCTGACCGAATAAAATGGTTTTACGGAAATCTGCAATATTGGTGCCATCGCGCATCAGGCTGAAATACCAGGTGCCGTCCATGGTATCGCCGAACATCACCGCGCCTTTAATGACGTTATCTTTTAATACCAGCTTTTTATACACACCGGAAGCAACATCCTGTATCTGCAGAACTTCATCACCTTCTTCTTCATTAAACTCACCTGCTGAAAACAGATCAATACCGGTCACTTTTAATTTGGTTGAGGTCATGGAACCGATATACCGTGTACTACCCACCTGCGCCAGATGATTAGCGGCTACTTTTGCCTGTTCGAACAAGGGTGCCACCAGGCCGTAACATTCTCCGCGGTGTTGCACACATTCACCGACCGAATAGATCACCGGGTCAAAGGTCTGCATGGTGTCGTTGACCACAATGCCGCGCTCGCAATGAATACCGGCTTTTTGTGCCAGCTCTATATTCGGGCGAATGCCGACCGCCATCACCACCAGGTCAGCATCAATTTCGGAGCCATCGGCAAACTTCACCGATGTCACCCGTTTGTCACCCAGTATTTCAGCGGTGGAAGCCTCCATCAGGAATTTCATGCCGCGCTCTTCCAGTGAAGCTTTCAATAAGGCAGAAGCCGGTTTATCCAGCTGGCGCTCCATTAAGGCATCCAGCAGATGCACCACAGTAACATCCATGCCCTGCTTCATTAAACCGTTGGCGGCTTCCAGACCTAACAGCCCGCCGCCGATGACCACTGCTTTTTTATAGGCTTTGGATGCCGCCACCATGGTGTCAACATCATGAATATCGCGAAAGCCCAGCACGCCTTCTTTATCGGCACCGGGAATCGGGATAATAAAAGGATTTGAACCGGTCGCAATTAACAGGCGGTCATAAGGAAACTCCTTGCCGCTTTCGGTAATAACTGATTTTTTTACACGCGAGATTTCTGTGGCGCTGTCTCCAGTCACCAGATTGATATTATTTTCGGCATACCATTCGACACTGTTTAAGACAATATCATCAATGGTTTGCTCACCGGCCAGAACAGGCGATAACATAATACGGTTATAGTTCGGGTGCGGCTCTGCACCGATAACCGTAATATCGTATTGCTCACACCCTTTTTCTTCTGTGGTATTGTGCTTGAACAGTTCTTCAATGGCGCGAACGCCCGCCATTCCATTACCAATTAAAACCAGTTTTTCTTTCATTATTGCCTCGTTACACAAAAAGAATATCAATATTTATTAATATATTACAAGTTTCGTGCCATCTTTTTAAAACGCTTAAATTAAGGATTTTCTAAAAAACACTACTTTTATCGCACCAAACCAGTGCAAATGAATATTACACCGCACCAGCCATGTGCGGGTTATTAAAAACTGTCTGTAAGTAGAATATTTAACAAAAAAACACCCGGGCACATCACAAACCCGCACCCTGTCATATTCAGCGTTGATTTGGGTCCACTAAGCGCTTATGCAGCCAGATAATCAGCAAAATACCTGGGATCGCAATCAGTGTGCAGAACAGGAAAAAACCCGACCAGCCAAAGGCAGACACCATATAACCGGTCGGTGCAGCAGCAAAAACACGCGGCATGCCCATAAAACTGGTCAGCAATGCAAATTGCGTAGCAGTGAAACGTTTATCGGTCAGGCTGGCGATAAAGCCAATATAAGCTGCTGTACCCAGACCGGCACTCAAGTTCTCAAAGGCAATCACTGCCGTCAACGCCGGTAAATGGTTACCCATAACGGTCAACCAGATAAAACCAGCAGTTGAAACCGACTGTAAAACACCAAACCAGAGCAGGCATTTATAAATGCCATGGCGCATAACCAGAATGCCACCGATAAAAGTACCCGCAATCGTTATCGGAAAACCGAATATTTTTACAATGCCGGCAATTTCTGACTTGCTAAAACCCAGGTCAAGATACAAAGGGGTTGTCATCTGGCCCGCCATGGTATCGCCAACTTTATATAAAAAAACAAAAACCAAAATAATAAGGGCGTAATCACGGGTAAAGTATTCTTTGAAAGGCAGAACCACCGCCTGCTTAAGTGTCTCTGGCTTACCGTGCCTGGCCTCAGGCTCCGGAGCCAGCAGGGTGGCAATTAAACCGGCGCTCATCGCCGCAGCCATAATCAGATAAACCCAGTGGTAAGCCATGTGGTCAGCCAGAAACAAACCACCACCGGTGGCCAGCAACATACCCAGCCGATAGCCTCCCACATAAAGGGAAGCGCCCATGCCCTGCTCATCATCCTGCAGTGATTCACGCCGGTACGCATCGATAACAATATCCTGACTGGCGGAAAAAAAACTGAGCAGCAATGCGGCAAGCGCCGTCATCACCAAGAACTGCGAGGGACTGGACAAACCCAGTAATGCTATCGAAGCCGTTAAACAAAGCTGCCAGATGAACAGCCAGCCACGCCGGCGGCCCAGTAAAGCCGGCGAATACCGGTCCATCACTGGTGCCCAGACGAACTTTAAGGTATAAGGCAAACCAACAAGGGCAAATAAACCAATGGTACCCAGGTCGATTTTTTCATCAACCATCCAGGCCTGTAATAAAGAGCCGGTGAGCAACAATGGCAAGCCACCGGAAAAACCCATGACAAAGGCAAGCAGCATCCGCCCCGTCAGCAGAGAGACAAATACCTGCTGCCAGGAGGATTTATGCTGCTCAAGTTTTGCTCGATTGTGCTTCAAGTGTGTTGTTGGCGGTTAACTGAGTTCGAAGTCGTAATCAATGATTAACGGAGAATGATCGGAAAAACGTTCATCCTTATAAATATCCGCTGCTTTTACCAGTGGCGCCAGTTTTGGTGTAATAATCTGATAATCAATACGCCAGCCGGTATTATTCGCCCAGGCCTGGCCGCGATTGGACCACCAGGTATATTGATCAGGCAACGAGTTCACCACACGAAAAGCATCAACAAAACCGATTTCATCAAATAACCGGTCCATCCAGGCACGTTCTTCCGGTAAAAACCCGGAGTTTTTCTGATTGCCTTTCCAGTTTTTGATATCAATTTTTTTATGGGCAATATTCCAGTCACCACAGATAATAAATTCACGGCGCTTCCGGCGCAGGCTCTGCAAGTAACCCATAAAACGCTCCATAAAATCAAATTTAACCTCCTGTCGCTCCTCGCTGGCCGAGCCGGAGTGCATATACAGTGAGATAACACTGAGTTTTTCAAACTGAAATTCGATATAACGGCCTTCGATATCAATATCATGCCAGCCCAGACCTTTCATCACTTTTTTAGGTTTGACCTTGCTGTAAATAGCCACGCCGCTGTAACCTTTTTTCTCAGCATCGTGATATTCACAAAAATACCCTGCCGGAGAAAAAATCTCGTCACTGAGCTGATGAAACTGTGCCTTGGTCTCCTGGATACAGACCACATCCGGGTCGACTTTTTTTAACCAGTCAAAGAACCCTTTTTTAGCCGCAGCACGGATGCCATTGGTATTGGCGGAAATAATACGCATAGATATACAGTGTGATTTGTTATGATTTTTCAGGCCGCCTATGATACCCGATACTGCTGCCAAACGTCATGCCATCTCTGGCAATAGCGGGAGTTTCGGTAACGCTTAATCGAGAATTTTTAATTATTGTTCAAAATAAAAATAATATATACTGCGCGCATAATCATTCGGGTGTGGCATGCAAGACAATAAAAAAAGATTTATCGAACTGGCGATAAAATACGAGGTACTGAGATTTGGAGAATTTACCCTTAAATCCGGCAGAGTCAGTCCGTATTTCTTTAATGCCGGCCTGTTCAACAGCGGTTACGCCTTAGCAGAACTGGGCAGCTGTTACGCACAGAGCATTCTCGATAATAATATTGATTATGACATATTGTTCGGACCGGCTTACAAAGGTATCCCGCTGGTTGCGGCCATTGTATTTGCATTATCGGTCAATCACAATATCGACAAACCCTATGCCTTTAACCGCAAGGAAGCCAAGGACCATGGCGAAGGCGGCCTGATTGTCGGCGCCGAATTAAATGGTAAAATACTGATCGTGGACGATGTCATTACCGCCGGTACCGCTATCCGCGAAGCCATTGATATTATCACCACCGCCGGTGCTACCACCTCTGCGGTACTCATCGCACTGGATCGGCAGGAAAAAGGCAAATCTGAGTTATCCGCCATTCAGGAAGTTCATCGTGATTATGGCATTGATGTGTTCAGCATCATTACCATGGCGGATTTAATTGAATACCTGGCCACGGAATCTTTATTTTCCCGGCATCTTGCTGCAATGAAAGCTTACCGGCAGGAATATGGCATTTGATGACTGTTTCCTGTTTTGCAGGAATGTGCATTCTTATCTTTTTTGGTTCTGACCTTCAACCCACCTCAGCAAGCACAGGTCAGCAATGCCAGACAACTAAAACCTCGGGAGTTTTACTCTAACCCCAAACATCAGCCGAAAACCAGCTTCAGGCCAATCAACAATGTCACCACTTCAAAACTTCGCTTAATCAAGCGGTTACCTTTAACAATCGACAAATGCGCGCCAATATAACCGCCTATCGCAGACCCCAGCAACAGTGCCGGAATCCACAACCAGTAAATATCACCCAGCAGACCCAGTGTAAGCGCACCGCTGGCATTCCAGAACAAACCCACAAAAACCAGGGTATAGGCAACGGCCAGTTTGTAGTCAAAACCGTACCAGCGTATCAACCATAAGGTGACAAACAGGCCGGTTCCGGAGGTTAGTGAACCGTTTAAAATACCGATGACAAACAAAACACTGCCGCCAATCAAATAGCCCCGTCGATGACGGTTTTTTAGCTCATAATGCTGACCGAGTTCAGGAGAAAAAAAAGAATAAATACCCAGGCTTGCGGTTAACACCCCCAGCGCCTTTCTCGCTATTTCATCCGGTACCTGAAGAATAAAACTGGCGCCAATAACGACACCGGGCAAACCGGCAATAATCATCAGCAGGGCAAAGTCACGTTCGATTTTATTTTCTTTTAAATGCCGTGCCGTGGCACCGAAACCCAGTGCAATGGTAGCAACCTTATGCGTCGCCAGCGCCAGGCCAAAGGGTAAGCCAAGAAAAATCAGCGCCGGTAACTGAATCAACCCGGCGCCACCACCGGAGAGTGCAGAGAATAAATTAGCGAACAGTGAAATAATAAAAATAATGAGTTGTTCTGCCACCTGTCAATATCCTCGATTCCTGAGAATTAATGCCTATACTATTAGCTTATCAGTTATTACATTAGAGGTTGCATGTCATGCGCTTTGTTTTCTTCCCTGTCTGTTTGTTATTAATCTTCGCCCCTTTTAGCCTGCAGGCTAAAATGTACAAATGGGTGGATGATGAAGGACAGGTACATTTTGGCGATAAAATCCCTACCGAGTATCTGCAAAAAGAACATGATGAACTTAATGAGCATGGCGTTACCACCCGGCACCGTGAAGCCGCTAAAACGCATGAGCAACGGATTGAAGAAAAACGCCTGGAACGACAAAAGAAAAAGGCCGAGTTAATCGAGAAGAAAAAGAAACAACGTGACCGGGTATTACTTGATACTTATACCACCGAGGCAGATCTTGTCGCTGCCAGGGATTCAAGGCTGGATGCCGTTGATACCCAGATACGGCTGGCAAAATCCATTATAGCCGAATCGAATACAAAAATAGAATCACTGGAAAAAAATGTGGCCGCCATCAAAGCCTCAAACCGAAAAGTACCGGACGATATATATAAACGAATCAGCAGTCAGAAACAACAAATCGAAACCCATAGCATGGTTATGCAAAAACATATTAAACGCCGCGATGAAATCAAAACCCAGTTTGATGAATATATCGTACGCTTCAGAGTATTAAAAGCGGAGCAGAAAGCAAAACGTGAGCGCTACGCCAAAGAGCAGGGGCTGTAAAACAACCAAACACAGCGGCACAAACAGGCCAGAAAGAGAAGTTGTAAGTTAAAAGTTTTAAGTTACAAGTAGCAAGTTAAAAGCTGAATAACCTTCTGTTTAACAAGCTTCTTTTGATTTACGTTTTTAAACTTACAACTTGTAACTTACAACTTCTCCTTTGGCTCAATAACGGCCGTTGATGCAACCATATTAATACGGTTTGCGTCCGCTTCAAACAGCTTCCCGGTTTATGACCTGATCAGGGTGCCAACGCCTTCATCGGTAAGCAGTTCCAGCAGCACGGCGTGCTCCACACGGCCATCAATAATATGGGACGTTTTCACACCCGAGTGAACGGCGTCTAGTGCGCAGTTCACTTTTGGCAACATACCGCCGGCAATCGTACCATCAGCGATAAGCTGCTTTATATCTTTACCCTTGAGCCCGGTCAGTATATTTTCCTGTTTATCCAGAATTCCCACCGTGTTGGTGAGTAATAATAATTTTTCTGCCGACAGTACGCTGGCCATTTTCCCGGCCACTAAATCCGCATTGATATTGTAGGAAGCAGCGTCTTCACCAACACCAATGGGAGCAATAACCGGGATAAAGTCACCCTCATCCAGCGCCTTAACGATAGACGGGTCGATACTGGTCACCTCACCAACATGGCCGAGATCAATGATTTCCGGCACCTGCAATTCGGCGGACTCCCGCATCATTTCCATTTTACGTGCACGAATCATAGAACCGTCTTTGCCGGTCAAACCAACCGCCTTGCCACCATTATGATTAATCAAATTGACGATGCTTTTATTCACCAGGCCACCTAGCACCATTTCAACAACATCCATGGTTTCACTGTCAGTTACACGCATGCCATCAATAAACTCGGATTCTTTGCCAATCTTTTTCAGCAACTCACCAATCTGTGGCCCACCACCATGCACCACTACCGGGTTGACCCCAACCTGTTTTAATAAAACAATATCACGGGCAAAACTGTTTTTCAGTTTTTCATCGATCATGGCATTGCCGCCAAATTTAATGACAATGGTTTTATTATTCAAGCCTTGTAAATAAGGCAGCGCTTCGGATAAAACGTTAGCAATATTATTGGCGGATTTTTTGTCCACAGATGTCTCTCAATTAAAATATATTATATGGATTGTGTCTGTCGTGACCATTAAAACGGCAGGTTTAAATGACTGTCTACCGCCAGTAATTGCTCGCGAAAAATATTCTGGATCTCTTTCAAGGTATCCTCATCATTGGCTTCAAACCGTAATACCAGACAGGGCGTTGTATTGGACGGCCGAATCAGTCCCCAGCCATTTTCATAATTGACACGGATACCATCAATGGTAATCGTACTGGCATTTTCAAAGGTGGCCTCACTTATAAATTTTTCCATAAATTTATAATGCTCACCCTCTTCAAAATCTATCTGCAGTTCCGGGGTGTTAACACTGTCCGGCAGTGCTTCAAAAATAGCTGAACTTGTCTCGCTACGCTGGCTGATAATTTCCAGCATGCGAGCCGCACTGTATAAACCATCATCAAAACCGAACCAGCGTTCTTTAAAGAAAATATGGCCGCTCATTTCACCAGCAAGTTCTGCACCGGTTTCTTTCATCTTGGCTTTAATAAAAGAGTGCCCGGTTTTCCACATCAGCGGTTCACCGCCAAGAGCCCTGATCACAGTTTCCAGGTTGGTGGTTGATTTAATATCAAAAATAATCAAAGCACCGGGTTTGCGTTTTAAAACATCTTCTGCGTACAACATCATCTGACGGTCTGCCCACAGGATATTCTGTTTGTCATCCAGAATACCAACGCGATCACCATCACCATCAAATGCCAGGCCTATATCCAGCGCGTTTTCTTTTATGGCTTTCTGCATATCAAGCAGATTTTCCAGCTTGGAAGGGTCCGGGTGATGATTGGGGAAATTACCGTCAACCTCACAAAACAGCTCGGTAACATTACAACCTAAACGGGTGAACAATTCAGTGGCCAGGACACCGGCGACACCGTTGCCGCAATCCACAGCGATGTTTAATTTTTTGTCGAGCTTGATGTCGTTAACTATAGTATCGAGATATTCAGGGATAATACTCTGTTCTGTATGAGTGCCTTCACCGCTGTTGACGCGACCGTCAATGATCATCTGGTAAAGCGCCATGATGCCATCACCGTATAAGGTGTTACCGGCAATCAACATCTTAAGGCCATTATACTGTGGCGGATTGTGGCTGCCGGTAACCATGATGCCGGTACCGGTTTTTAATTTGTGGGTGGCATAATAAAGCACCGGTGTCGGCACCATGCCGATATCAATAACATCACAACCACCGGCACGCAAGCCTTCACTTAAGCGTTGCGCCAGCTGCGGGCTGGAAAGGCGTCCATCACGGCCAATGACCACTGTTTTCTGATTCTGCGATAAAGCCTCGGTAGCAAATGCCTGGCCGATTTGCTGTACAGCATCCGGGGTTAACGCGTTTTCAACAATGCCTCGAATATCGTAAGCACGAAAGATGTCTTTTGTAATTGTCATGTTATTCTTCTACGGTAGAGTTTAATTTTTACTGGAGTTTACTATTTAATGGCAGCCTGTTGACGACACTACCGCCTTTTTTAGCAGTTCTTTTAATTTTTCCCGGAATGACCGAAACCACCGGCCCCACGATTTGTGCTAACAAAATCATCAACAATATCAAATTCAGCCTGCAGCACCGGCACAATCACCAGCTGTGCCAGACGATCGCCCACTTCAATACTGAAGCTTTTATGGCCACGGTTCCAGCAGGAAATGAATAGCTGCCCCTGATAGTCAGAGTCGATCAGTCCCACCAGATTACCTAATACGATGCCATGTTTATGGCCGA
This sequence comes from Gammaproteobacteria bacterium, assembly GCA_024277705.1. Taxonomy (GTDB): domain Bacteria; phylum Pseudomonadota; class Gammaproteobacteria; order SZUA-229; family SZUA-229. Next base: position 6,310 of record JAJRUQ010000021.1, on the reverse strand, counting down.
GGCCGGAGCGGGGCAGCACCACTGCTGCCATATTTCGGTCTTCGACATAAATAGAAAGCCCGGTTGGCACCAGCAATGTTTCACCGGGTTTTATTTCGGTGGTTTCATCGAGTGCAGCACGCAGATCCATACCGGCAGAACCGTCTGTAGCATATTCAGGCAGCGGTATTTCATTGCCAATACGTGCATCAAGAATTTTAAGCTGTATTTTTTTCATTTAAATCGTGAATTATTTTATAGTTTTGAGCAATCAGCGAAACGAGTTTTTGCGCCAGCCGGGATTTTCGCGCAATATCAAAATACTGCTCATTTATCCGGCTTTTGTCCTTATGCTCAGGCAACCAGAATACATGCAGCGCATTATACTCGCTATTAAAACCGATGACGGGCTGTTTCTCATCACCATGATTTTTTTCACTGACATCATTGGCGGCAATCATATCAAGATTTTTTCTTAATAATTTGTCTTTTGCATTTTCAATGATGTTTTCCGTCTCGGCAGCAAAACCAACAACATAAGGGCGTTGTGCCAAATCGGCAACAGCACATAATATATCTTCATTTTTAACTAATGACAGACTTATATTATCTTCGGTTTTTTTAATTTTGCGGGCAGCAACACTGGCAACGCGATAATCTGAAATGGCAGCGGCCGATATATAAATATGACAGGACTGAATGTTGCGCATAACGGCCTGCTGCATTTCCTGTGCCGACTCAACCGCAGTAAAGGATATTTTGTCCGGCACCGGTAAATGACAGGGTCCGCTGATTAAGCATACACTGGCACCGGCGCTTTGTGCTGCAGCCGCCAGCGCATAACCCATACGACCAGAACTGCGATTGCCGATAAAACGCACCGGATCGATGGCTTCGTAGGTTGGTCCGGCGGTAATAACAATATTCAGACCCTGTAACTCTCCACCACTCAACATTTCCTCCAGCTGGCTGAAAATATCAGGAACATCTAACATCCGGCCTTCGCCGGTTTCACCACAGGCCTGTAGTCCACTGACCGGACCAAGCTGCCTCCAGTTTTTTGCGCGTAAAATTTTGCAGTTATTTTGCGTGCTTACATCCTGCCACATCACCCGGTTCATTGCCGGCGCAAAAAATTTGTCCGCTTCACTCGCCAGACACAATGTAGTAAGGATGTTGTCAGCCCGCCCCACTGCCAGTTTGGCAATACTATTGGCACTGGCAGGCGCAATAACAATAATGTCTGCCCAGCGCGCCAGCTCGATATGCAGCATGCCATCACCGCCCGCAGTTTGCTCCCCACCCTCAGCAGCACCGACAAACACATCGTGTCCGGACAAAGCCTGAAAGGTCAGCGCGGTAACAAAATCAGTGGCGGCAAGGGTCATGACGATACGCACCTCAGCACCCGCCTGTTGTAGCCGGCGGCATAAATCAGCACTTTTATAGGCCGCGATGCCACCGGTGACCCCGATTATGATGTTTTTGCCGTTAAATGTGGTCGTTATTGCTGTCATTGCTCTATTTTAGCAGAGTTTAAATTTGCACTGTATTCGCTATATCGATATGATCAATCACTCATGGATGCTGGATCAGGGAGGAATTATGGCAATTTCACAATGGCCGGTCGCTGAAAGACCGCGCGAAAAATTACTGGCAAAAGGCTCAGAAGCGCTTTCTGATGCTGAATTACTGGCAATCTTTTTAAGAACCGGCAGCAAAGGTATCACCGCTGTCGATCTGGCAAGGCAGTTACTGAAAAACTTTGGTGGTTTAAAACCACTGCTGCAATCAGCCGAAAAGGACTTTTGCCGGCACCATGGGCTGGGTAAAGCAAAATACGCGCAATTGCAGGCAGTGCTGGAAATGGCAAAACGGCAGATGTATGAGCAATTGTCACGTGGTGATGCGCTCAGCAGCCCGGCACAAACGCGACAATTTTTAACCGCGCAACTGGGCAGTTACCCGCATGAGGTTTTTGCCTGTTTATTTCTGGATAATCGTAACCGTGTTATCGCGTTTGAAAAAATGTTTTTTGGCACCATCGACGGTGCCAGCGTTTATCCCCGGGAAGTGGTTCGACTGGCTCTGAAGAAAAATGCCGCCGCCATTATTTTTGCCCACAATCACCCTTCCGGAGTTGCAGAACCCAGCCAGGCAGATGAGCAGATTACACAGCGCTTAAAACAGGCGCTGGCACTGGTTGATATCCGGGTGCTTGACCATTTTGTCATCGGTGATGAAGTGGTGTCGTTTGCGGAGCGTGGCTTACTGTAACCTGTCAGTACTGTCAGTCATCTGCCGGTATATGCTCTGATTTTGAGCGTTTAATGCTTCCCCATGAGTAATGCTCAACCGTCGTAGTGGCAGGATCAACTTTTGTGTCCGCCTGCTGAATATACGATGGCAACCATAAACGTTTACCGGCAAGCAGTAATGACGGATCATCATTTATAAACGCCGCTGGATTCAGTTGTAAAATATCCAGCTGCAGGGCGGCTCTTTTTGCCGGATTATTCGGTAACAGCTGCTGTGTTATCGCGCCCAGAGTATCACCACGACGAACGTCCCAGAATTTTTGCGCCAGAGCATAAACTTCTATACGTTTTGATGTCGAACTGCCGGCGCTATCTGCAAATAAAGTGCCGCTACAGGGGAATAACAAAATCAGGATAACAGCTGCTTTTATCTGCCGGAAAAGAATGAGTATGTTTTTGTCTGACATCCATTTATTATAGCAAGGCAAATAACAGATGACTTTTTATTGAGATGTTTTTATGGATTTAGGCTTAATTGCTGCACACTTTTCCGATATCTACTGGATACTGATTGCCTTGCTGTTTGGCCTGGCGGTCAGTTTTGTATCCTTGCCGCCAATGGTGGGCTATCTATTGGCCGGTTTTGCTTTAAGTGCTGCAGGTATACAGAGTGATGTTACCTTGAAAGCGGTTGCCGATCTCGGCATTACCCTGCTGTTATTCAGTATCGGCTTAAAACTAAACATTAAAGATTTGTTACGTACTGAAATATGGGCGGTATCAATACTGCACATGTTAATCACCATCGTGGTTTTTGGTACACTGGTATTTTTCATGAGCTTTAGCGGCCTGCAGGATTTTGCCGGGCTTAGCGGATTTGACGCTGCCATCATTGCCTTTGCCTTAAGCTTTTCCAGTACAGTTTTTGCCGTTAAGGTACTGGAAGAGAAATCCGAAATGTCATCATTACACGGAAAAGTAGCAATTGGTATATTGATTATGCAGGATTTGTTTGCGGTTATTTTTCTTACCGCATCATCCGGAAAGACCCCCAGCTACTGGGCATTATTATTACTGCTGTTAATTCCACTACGGCCGGTCATTATCAATCTGTTAAAAAGAACAGGGCATGGTGAACTGCTGATTTTAAGCGGCATGCTGCTGGCACTTGGCGGCTCAGGGCTGTTTGACCTGCTCGGGGTAAAAGCCGACCTGGGTGCATTATTGCTAGGTGTATTACTTTCCGGTAGTGAAAAATCTGCAAAGCTGGCAAAGTCTTTACTGGCCTTTAAAGAGATATTTTTAGTCGCCTTTTTTCTCAGCATCGGATTTAATGGTGCACCAACCCTGCCTGCGATGCTCATTGCAATATCACTGGCATTTTTGATGATCTTGAAATCTGTATTATTCTATCGTCTGTTAATCCTGTTCAAGCTACGCGCGCGCACCAGCTTTTTAACCAGCCTGTCATTATCAAACTACAGTGAATTCGGTTTGATCGTCGGCACCATCGGGGTTGCAAACGGCTGGATGAACAGCGAATGGCTGGTCATTATTGCCATTGCATTGTCGATTACCTTTATGGTTTCATCACTGGCCGACAGCAAAGCTCATAAATTATATGCCCGCTACGAAAAACTGTTATGCCGGTTTGAACGCAAGCAGCGGCTACCCGATGACAAACCGATAGATGTAGGCAATGCCCAGGTGCTGGTCTTTGGTATGGGCCGTGTCGGCACCGGCGTGTATGATACTCTTCTGCAAAAATACGGTGACCGTTTATTAGGTATCGACCAGAGTAAAGAGGTCATCAGCTATCACCAGGCACAGGGCCGAAATACCATTATCGGTGACGCTACCGATTTCGATTTCTGGGCGCGCTTAAGACCGGGATCAGTAAAAATGATTTTGCTGGACATGCCGAATATACAGGAATTACTAACCGCTGTTGAAATGATTAAACAGACAGATTACCAGGGAGTGATTGCTGTCGCAGTAAAACATAATGACGGTATTGCACCATTAAAAGTAGCCGGCGTTGATTCTGTCTACAATGTTTATGCTGAAGCCGGTGCGGGATTTGCAAACCACGTCAGTGAAAGCGTAAACATTAAGCTGGACTGAAATAAATAAGCAGGACGATCAAGTCCTGGTTTTATAGATCGTAAAAACCCGGAAAACCTGAGCGTTAGATACTCGCGACTACGTTAAAGACCGGTACTGCTGCTGTGTTAATCGCGGGCCGAACTGGCTGACAATAATCGAGGATGCCTTACTGGCCAGAATACCGGATTCCTGATAACTTTTACCATGGGTCAAACCATACATAAAGGCACCGGCAAATAAATCACCGGCACCATTACTGTCGACAGCGGTCACCTGATTGGCGGCAATATCGATAAAGCCTGTACCATCATAAACCACCGCACCTTTTGCACCGAGGGTAACAGCAAAAGTTTTAGCCAGGGTCCTGATCACTTCCAGCGCTTCATCAATACTGCTTTTTTGTGTGTAACTCAAGGCCTCGGCTTCATTGCAAAATAACAAATCAACACCATCACCGATGGTCTGGCTAAACCCTTCACGAAAATGCTCCACTACAAAAGGATCGGAAAAAGTCAGCGCGGTTTTAACATTATTGGCCTGTGCAATATTTCTGGCTTCAATATTGGCCGCTTTACCACTTTCCGAGGTGGTAAGATAACCTTCAAGATAACAGAAACCAGCCTGTTTAATGGCTTCTTCACTCACCTCATAGGGTGATAATTCTGCGGAAATACCAAGAAAAGTATGCATGGTACGCTCCGCATCCGGGGTAACCATGACCAGGCATTTGCCGGTAATGCCACCTTTATGTTTACCATCCATATTGCAGTCCACGTTCGCTGCCTGCAGATCGTTCAGATAAAAATGCCCCAGTTCATCATCGGCAACTTTACAGGAATAATAAGAGGAGCCGCCCATGGAACTGACCGCAATCAACGTATTCGCTGCCGAGCCGCCACTGGCTTTTTTTCCTTCAAAGGCATCAAGCTGCTCAATCAATTCGTGCTGCTGATTCTCGTCCACCAGCGTCATCACCCCTTTATCAATCTTGTTATCGTGCAGAAACTGGTCGTTTATTTCAAATTCCATATCAACCAGGGCATTACCCAGGCCGTAGACATCATACTTGCTCATTTTTATACCTGAATACCGTTTTTATAAAAAGTGGCTAATCATAGCAATTTTGCAGGATGATTGTGTAATATAGTACTCTCATAGTTGAGATTGTAATGATGGAAACAATTAGCCTGCCCTATTGGATGTTTATCGTACTGCTGCTGTTCTCTGCAGTGATGATACTTGACCGAATTCTATTACCGGGCATGCGCTGGTATTTAAAACGCCGGGTGAACCGGGTCATTGAAGAAATAAATACACGTCTTGATATCGAAATCCGCCCCATTCAGTTTACCCGCCGACAGGCACTTATTGATCAGCTTGTGTTTGATGAAAAAGTCATTGATGCAATCAAACAGTATGCCGATGAACACAAAATGCCGCATGCCATTGCCCAGGAAAAAGCCCGTAAATATGCGGCTGAAATTGTCCCTGCCTTTAATGCCTATATTTATTTTCGCCTGGGCTACTGGCTGGCAAAAAAACTGGCACGACTGATCTACCGTGTTCGCGTTGGTTTTTATGATAATAATAAAATCAGCGAAATCGACTCTAACTCAAGCGTTGTTTTTGTAATGAACCATCGCAGCAATATGGACTATGTTCTGGTGTCTTTTCTTGCCGCAGAAAAAACCACCTTGTCTTATGCAGTAGGCGAATGGGCGAGAATCTGGCCCCTGCAAATGTTAATCAAAGCCATGGGGGCTTTTTTTGTTCGCCGCCGCTCGGGAAACCCCTTGTACCGGAAAGTACTGGAACGATATATCAACATATCAACACGTGCCGGCGTTTGCCAGGCGGTTTTTCTTGAAGGTGGCCTAACCAAAAACGGTGCTTTACGTGAACCGCGCCTGGGCTTTCTTGACTACATGCTACGGGATTACCATCCGCATAGTGATAAAGACATTGTC
>JAJRUQ010000020.1 GCA_024277705.1 Gammaproteobacteria bacterium | reverse complement strand
ATCAACAAATGCTGCCTCATTTGTTGCCTGTTCTTCAGTTGCACCCAGTTGTTCAATGACAATTTTACGAACGCGTTCTTCAGCTGTGCTCATCTATTTTTCCTCTAGTTTTGACTCCAACACACGGTTTGGAGACATATGAAAATTCAGTTAATTCTGATATAAATTCGAGTATTTCAGTTGCGCGGTATTCTAGTGAATTAGTGCGCGACTTGCCAGTTAAATTCCATATTAAATACATGATTTAAAATACATTATTAAATCTATTAAAATCATACACTTATAGCGAAAAGTTAATTTAAAACGTAGCTATAATTTTGTGTATTGTTAAAATTTTGTGACGATTTTACACGTTTATGCCGCTTATGGCATGTACATACCACCATTTACATTAATCGTTTCACCGGTAATATAGGCCGCTGCCGGTCCGGCAAGAAAGACCACTGCCGCCGCAATATCTTCAGGTGCACCCAGACGGCTCAGTGGAATTTGCTTAATAAGAGCTTCCCGTTGCTCTTCTGCCAGTTCTTTTGTCATATCGGTATCAATAAAACCGGGAGCCACACAGTTAACCGTAATGTTTCTTGAGCCAATTTCACGCGCCAGTGATTTACTGAAGCCCAGCATGCCGGCCTTGCTTGCCGAATAGTTGGTTTGTCCGGGATTACCGGTAAGGCCGACAACAGAAGCAATATTGATTATCCGGCCTTTGCGTTTTTTCATCATGCTGCGAACCACCGCTTTCGACAAACGATAGATTGAGCTCAGATTAGTATCAATGATGTCATGCCACTGCTCTTCTTTCATCATCATTAACAAGTTGTCTCTGGTAATACCCGCGTTATTCACCAGAATGGAAACCGGACCATACTCATCAGTAATGGCTTTTATAACACCGGCAATAGAATCAGCATCAGTGACATTCAGGCTCATTCCCTTACCACCGGCGTCTTTCAGGTAAGCACTGATGTTATCAGCACCACCGTCAGTGGTAGCAGTACCAATAACCGTTGCACCCTGTGCTGCCAGTTGTTCAGCTATAGCTTTACCAATACCGCGACTGGCACCGGTGACCAGTGCAATTTCACCTTCTAGTTGTTTGCTCATTATATTAAACCTTTATTTTATAACCGGGGCGGAATTAATTTATACAGCTGCAGTATTTTAACAGCCAGCATTGAATATATTAACGCCAAACCCTGAAATTCAAAAACCTGTCCATCGTCGCTACCGTTGCACCGGGGGGGGTCAATGCCCGCTCTGTGAAAATTCCACTCTGTGCTTTAATCTTCCAGCGACATCGAATTCAAAAATTTGTCCATTGATGCCACCGAATCCAGGGAGAAACTTTTTACTTCTTTATTGATGCGCCGGGTCAAACCACCCAGAACCTTACCGGGACCACATTCCACTACAACATCGGCACCATCGGTAATAATCTGTATGGTATGCGTCCATTGTACCGGGTTATACAACTGCCTGGTCAGCGCATCACGAATAGCATCAGCATCATCATGAGACCTGGCATCTACATTATGTATAACCTGTACTTTCGGTGGCTTGATGGTAACGGTTTTTAAGTATTCAGCCAGCTCATCTGCCGCTGGTTTCATTAATGAACTGTGTGAGGGTACGCTGACGGGCAATGGCAGGGCACGTTTGGCGCCTTCTTCTTTGAGCTGCTCCATCGCCATATTTACCGCAGATACAGCACCGGCAATAACTACCTGTCCGGGTGAATTAAAGTTAACCGCTTCTACCGGCTGACCGGCTTCAGCACTGACTTTTTCACAGAGCTGAATAATAATATCGTCATTTAAACCGATAATCGCGGCCATGGCACCTTCACCTTCCGGTACTGCTGCCTGCATTAACTGGCCACGTTTGGAAACCAGTTTTATCGCTGTTTCAAAATCAATCGACTCGGCAGCAACCAGTGCTGCATATTCGCCCAGACTATGGCCGGCAAACACCATTGGCATCAACATACATTGCTGCGCCATAACGCGCATGACCGCAATATCGGCAGCCAGCATGACGGGCTGGGTGATTTCGGTTTTGTTTATTTTTTCGGCCGGTCCATTACAGACAATATCCCAGCAGTCATAACCCAGTACATCCGATGCCTGCTGAAAAGTTTCCTGAATTTGTGGCCAGGATTCGGCATAGTCAGACAACATACCAATCGATTGTGATCCCTGTCCGGGAAAAACCACGACAATATTCATACCATCCATTTAGATTACCCGTATTATTTTAATTATTATGATGAAGTTTACCGCTATTTTCAGACCGGGGTACAGCCGTTTGCTCAGCGCAGCCCCAGTACGTCCTGCATATCGTATAAACCATTCGTTTTATTTTCAAGCCAGTTTGCCGCACGGATAGCACCATTGGCAAAAGTCATTCGGCTGGAGGCTTTATGGGTGATTTCGACGCGCTCACCAATACCGGCAAACATAACGGTATGATCACCGACAATATCACCGGCACGGATGGTTTCAAAACCGATGGTTTTGCGATCACGCTCAGCACTCACTCCTTCACGACCATAAACGGCACAGTCATCAAGGTTTCGTCCCAGAGCATCCGCGACAACCTCGCCCATACGCAATGCGGTACCTGATGGTGCATCAATTTTATGTCGATGGTGCGCTTCGATGACTTCAATATCAACCTCGTCACCTAGCACTCGGGCAGCAATATCCAGCAACTTAAAACAAAGGTTGACGCTGACACTCATGTTGGGCGCAAAGACAACAGCGATGGACTCAGCAGCCTGCTTGATTTGCTGCTTTTCATCATCACTGAACCCGGTGGTACCAATAACAATGCTCTTACCATTGGCGACACAGTCAGCAAGATTTTTCAGGGTAACTTCGGGACGGGTGAAATCGATTAAAGTGTCAAAATCATTAATCACATGATTAAGGCTGGCGACGATATTTGTATGTAATGTACCGATACCAATAATTTCACCGGCATCCAGACCAATGAAAGGACTGCCTTCACGTTCAATAGCAGCACCCAGCTGGCAATCAGCATTTTCGTAACAGGCCTGAATCAGGTTGCGCCCCATACGACCGGCGGTACCGGTAACTGCGATATTTAACATCTGTAACCCCAATGCTTTTTATTATTTTATGCTGTCGGGCATTATACCGGAATTATAAGTTATAAGTTGTAAGTTCGGAGTAATAACTTAAAACTTAAAACTTAAAACTTAAAACTTAAAACTTATTACTTATTACTTCTACGCCGTCAGGTCGTCAAAGAATTTTTTCATACGATCACCCCAGGAGGCATTTTTCGGGCTGTGTTTTTCACCGGCCTGTTGAATCGAACTTTCAAACTCTTTAAGCAGGTCTTTTTGTTTATTGCT
>JAJRUQ010000019.1 GCA_024277705.1 Gammaproteobacteria bacterium | reverse complement strand
TAGTGGCATATCACCTATTTCATCCAGAAAAAAGGTGCCACCACTGGCGGCTTCAATTTTACCTTTAGTCTGCTTTACTGCACCGGTAAAAGCACCTTTTTCATAGCCGAAAAGCTCACTTTCAAGTAAATTATCCGGAATAGCGGCACAGTTCAGCGCCACAAAGGAGCTATCTTTACGCGGACTCAAGTTATGCAACGCTTGCGCAAAGAGCTCTTTACCGGTACCGCTTTCTCCAAGAACCAGTGACGTCGCTTCTGATGGCCCAACTTTTTCCACCAGTCGGCACACCGCCAGCATCGGCTGGCTGGCGCCGATAATGCCATCTAATGGCGAACCAGCACCCTCTAATGCCAATCGACGATTCTCCTCTTCCAGCTCGTGCAATTGATAGGCACGGTCAACAATCAGCCCTAACACTTCCGGTTCGATTGGTTTTTGATAAAAGTCATAAGCGCCCAGCGAGATGGCCTTTAACGCATTTTCACGGTCATCGTTACCGGTGACCACTATCACTTTAGTGTGCGGCGCAAGCTTCAAAATCTCTTTTAAGGCGGTCAGACCCTCACTGGCATTCGCAGGCTCTGGCGGCAACCCCAGATCCAGGGTAACGACCGGCATATGGTGTTGCCGCAATAATTCAATGGCTGTCGAACGATCACCAGCAATATATACCTGGCAGCCTTCAAATGACCATTTTAATTGTTTTTGCAATCCCGGATTGTCTTCGATAACCAACAGTGGCTTTAACGCATTGCCTGCCATAACCTATTTTAAACTTCCTTAAAAATTTATTTAAAAACTAAAATTGTTGAAAATACCCAGCTGCTTAACCTGGTCAGGCATCTGTGTCGCCACCATGAGATGAACTCAGCGGAATGTGTAAAGTGATTATAGACCCTTTTCCAGGTTTACTCTGGACATAAATGTCCCCTCCCAGCTGGCGAACAAATTCGCGACTTTCATACATACCGATGCCCATGCCAGCATTACCTTTTGTGGTATCAAATGGCTTAAACAATCTGTTACGAATAAAATCCTCATCCATCCCATGACCACTATCTTTTATTTCAATTAAACGCATACTATCGGTGGAAGACAACGTTACAATCACCTCACCCTCATCGTCTGTTGCCTGTTGCGCATTATCGATTAAATGCGCCAATACCGTAGAAAGGCGCCCCTTCTCTAATGGCAAGATAATAGACTCAGACAACACCTGAACACGTGGCGATGGAAATATATGCTGTTTAGACGCAACGACATCTGCCACAACCTCTACCAGGTCGACCATGACCTTCTTCTCATTCTGAGTTCGTCTGTTGCGTAATTGCGCCAATAAGCGATTGATATCACCTGCTGCATTTTCAACTGTGCCGAATGCATCTTTGATAAACTCAGGGTTACCGGTGTGTTTTTTAGCATTTATTGCAATTAATTCAAGCTCCGCCGCTATGTTTTTTAAATCATGCACCATATACGCTGAAAGATGGGTAAATACTTCAAACTGTTTTGCCTCCGCCAGCTGCGATGATGTCATTAACACGGTTAGATAACTGGCAATTTGTTTTGCAGCTGTTTTAAGAAGGTCTCGATCCTCCCAGTTAATCGAACGCTCTACCAGCGGGTTGGCTAAGACCACGAAACCTAATAACATATCAACACCATGTAATGGGACAATTAGCCATGGCTGCTCAACTTCCTGCAACCAGTCCGGCAACACTAAGCCGCTGTACTCACTCTCGCGCGTTTCAAGCTCATTAAGATTAATAACAAAACCTTTGTTTGCAATAAATTGAATCAATGACCCGTTTTCAGTAATCACATCATCAAAATGTTTGCTCTGCCAAACTTCCATATTTTTAAACGTACCATTTTCATCACGCAACCATAATAACCCGGCACGCGCATCCACAATATGCGCCATAGCAACAATCGCGGTTTGATAATGCTCTTTTGATTGCGCAGTATCACTTAGATCATCGGTTAGTCTTAACCACTCAATTCGATAGTCATACTTGTTTTTATAAAAATGTTTAGCAAGAAAAACTTTTGCCTTAGCGCGAAACTTTACTGAGGATAAAACAACAAACAAAAACACCAGTGCCAGGGTAAAAAACATAACCTGACCAATCTTTCCCCAGTCACCGCCAAACTCTCTAAGGTAATACCCTGCGCCGGCCATCGCCAGCAGATATGTACCACCACCGATGATAGCTGTTGTATTTAATACGATCTCCCGTGAAACGAATATATTCAATGACCAGTTCTTATTGCGTGCAGACGAAATTGCAAGTAAAGGCACCGCCACAATGTGCACCACACCCCGCATATCCCATAGATCCTGATCAATACTTCGAAACAGTAAAGCATCTGCATAGAAATAAAAATCAAATGCAAATATGCCGCCAACCCCTAAAAATAAATACTTGGTAGCCCAACGGTGACGTGCCGATGAATTGCGAAATAACTGCTCAACGATAGCCAGACCAATAAGTGAAAGTATTACATTACCGGTAATGCCAAAGACATACTGACCAGGTAATGCGTCTATGTCTGCCAGTATTTCATTTAACAACATGACAACGGCAATACCAACACTAACGATCAGCGCCTGACGGATAAACTTCTGGTAACTATTACTCCGCCCATCTGCACCAGGCAACGCCACTTCAAAAAGTTTTATCAGAAACACATACCAGGCGATATAACGAATAATTTCAAATGATTGGTAAACAACCAGATAAGATTCATCATGCAGCGCTATCTTAACCGCAGCCAACGCCCAGCAGGCACTGGCGGACATCGCAATAAACAGCAACTTTCCCTGCAAACTTTCACGCAAACTAAACAGTAATAAAAAAGCTAGAAATCCATATGCAAGAACGGCTCCCAGATAACTATATAGCCCTAAATTCATTTATACATACCACCCAAAACCATTAGCTCTACACCAAAAATAGACGAAAGTTACGCCAGCGATGCATGACTGTCCAGCAGCTTCCTGAGGGCCGGAACATTTCGAAATAACCAGAAAATTTCTGCGGCCACTAGCAAGAAGAAGGCTATTACGCCGTATCTAACCCTGGAATATCAGGTTTGACGATTGAATTTATCAGCATTTATGCACACCGGCACAAGAGATCCGAATAACGGACAGGAACAGATTTTTTTCTTTTTAAATATGGCAAAACGAACTGCTCACGCACGGACTGAACACATCCATATACATAACCAGCACGATCATACCCTGTAGAATTACAGTCTTTATATAGTAATAGCGATTTCTGATGAAAAAGCACTTTCCCGCCCATCTTTATCGACGGTTGTCACTACAAAATAATATTCTCCCGAAGGAATGTCGGGTATTTCCGCCTGCTCTGTTACACAAACGCAGCTATCAATAAAAATTTGATTTGGGTAGTCGCCAGACTCAGTGCCATAATACATGTTGTAACCATCGATTTCTCCAAGCAACAGATTGCTGTTATCTGCTCTTTTGTCCGGCGCCGTCCAGTTTACAACACCAAGGGCTGCAAGCCCCCCTATATTACCGCCCGCAGGGCCACCATCACCACCGGCACAGGCGGTTAAAGACAAGATTAGAACCAACGTCGACAAATGCCTCAAATTAACTAGTCGCCCAAGCATTATAAACACCTCCTTATTTCTAAATAAACAACCCTGATCAATCAACAGCTAGGATCAAAGAACACAATAAATACCAGATAATGTATTGACTGACCCTTGATTCTAGCCCAATTAACAAAAAGAGTGTAGCTGATGGTTCCTGAATAAAAATGAGACGTCACACACAAAGTTGATATTTCGTCGGATTTTAACGCGATACAAGCTACTGCGCGCCCTTACCCAGCATCACTACTTCAGCGGTTTGCAGCAAAATCAGCACATCCAGCAAAAAGCTGTAATTCTTAACGTAGTACAGGTCATACTGCAGCTTTTCAATGCTATCGCCCACCGTGTCACCGTAGGAATAACACACCTGCGCCCAACCTGTTAACCCGGGCTTTACCCTGTGCCGCTCATCATAATAGGGTACAGCATTCGCCAGCTTTTCAACAAATTCCGGACGTTCCGGCCGGGGACCAACAAAACTCATGTCACCCTTTAAAACATTATATAACTGCGGAAGCTCATCAAGGCGTCCTTTGCGAATTATTTTACCTACTCGAGTAATGCGCGAATCATTCTTTGACGCCCATTGCGCAACCCCTCCTTTTTCCGCATCCAATACCATACTTCGAAATTTATATATCTTAAACGGCAAACCATCCTGTTTTACGCGAACCTGAGTATATAACACACCACCACGGCCGCCACTTTCTATAAATATAGCCAGACTAACAATAACCGCAAACGGCAATAAAACAGGCAGCAGTACCAGAACAACCGATATATCAAACACTCTTTTACCTATACTGCGAAAAGTGCCCATCTGAAAACCTTCAGATAGATACAACCAGCTAGGATTCAGCATATCCAGTCGAATCTTGCCTGCCCTGCGCTCGAAAAAGGTCACCAGGTCCAGAATATTTGCACCACTCATCTTACAATCAATAAGATCTTTCGTCGGGAAGCCACGTGAGCGGCGATCATCGACAGCGATAACAATTTCATCGATATCCAGTTCCTCGACACATTTTACCAATGGTTTTTCAAGCGACTGAGTGACTATGTTATCGGAAATGTCTTTATCTCCAGGTAACGGCACATAAGCAACGATATTCAAGCCGCGTATCTCACCCGTATTAATCGCTTCGCGAATCAGGCCCGCTTTTTCACCCGCGCCCAAGACCAGCACACGTGTCCACATATTGTGTTCTTTTACGACTTTTCTAAAAAACAGGCGAACGATTGATATAAGTAAAAAACTGATAATCACTGCGATAAACAGCACGCCGCGACCAAGAAAAAACAACGGCATGAAATAGAAACTGACACCCAACGGAATTAACCCCAGCAAAAGACCACTGGCGATACGCAGCACCAACATATTGATAAAGCGGCCGGTTTGTCGCTGGTAGAGACCAAAAGCAAGCAAGCTTAGCTGCATAACAACCGCGTAAACCAGTGCCTTCGGCATAAAATCACCAAAATCATTTCCCCACCCACCATCCCCGAAACGTATCTCGAGCGCAAGGTACAGCGAGAACATCAAGACCAGAAATTCAATGGCCGCAACCACAACAAATTCCGTTGGAATGTAATATCTCGATAATTTTGTTGAATGTCTAAAAAATTTTACGGCGCCCATAGAAGCAACCAAATATATCCCTAAAATAAAAAGCCGGGGTAGAAATTTCCCGTTGGCAGAATAGAAGAATCAAGTAGTGGAATTTTAGCACTTCTTGGTAATTTAACCAGTTATGTACGGCCTTATTCAGACTATTTCAGATAGATATTACTCATACGAAACTGGATATATGTATCAGGATTGTTCGCAAATAACTCAATGCCTGCAACATTTACCAGATCAAGCTCACGATATACAGGCCCATGTTTAACCTGTTCGAGTAAAATTTTAATCTCATTTAATCCCGGCTTTATTATCAGCGTTTTATTGAAACGGTCAGAATAATGATGATTATGCGCATTATCATATACTCGCAAAACCAGTGCTGCGTTGCTCTCATACGCAGAGAAAATATTCACACATAATGTGCTGTAGCCAGACCAGTCAGGTTCTGGCTCGATAATGGCTATACCCGGATATTCATCCCGCTCAAAACGAACCATGTACCACACTTTATTATTATCAGATACTGAAACATCTACTATTACAGCATTATTGAAACGGACAAACTTTGATGCCCAACCAGCGTCAAAATCCACTATTACGGGAAAAGCG
>JAJRUQ010000018.1 GCA_024277705.1 Gammaproteobacteria bacterium | reverse complement strand
CTCTTCAAGGAACTGTTCTTTTCGTGTTTTCTTGCGGTATTTTTCAAAACTACCGGCTTCTAAGCTTTGCTGTTTCATCTTTTTATCTGTTTAATGATTTATGCCGTAGTATACTATTTTCCTGAATTAATCAGAGTTTCCTTATATATTTAAGCAACAGCGAGCAGTACTCGCCCCAAAAAAAACCTGGATTTTTTTGCGGTTTTTTTCGCGTCTTTTGCGTTTTTCGCGGACTAACGTTTTTTTACTGTCTACTGTCTACTGTAAACGGCCAATGTCTCTTCATGGCCGATGCGGGGCATTCGATATTGTGAATAATGCTCGTTTGAAACGGCTATTCACCCAGCATTAATTTTTTGTTTACCCGGATCATTGAGCGGATTTCTTTGACATAGGCTTCGCGGCGTTGTGAATATTTGATTAAACCACCGGCCTGATCATAGGCATTGGCTGGCTTTCCCTGTTCTCTGTCTTCGCGCCGTACTTTTCTTAACGGCGCGTATACCCGGCCGGTATTGATATTTTTCAGGTAACTGCGAACCGAGTCGTTAACACTTTTGAAACTGGCAACTTCATGTGTGCTGCCTTTGTCACGTCGTTTAGGAACAATGCCGCAGCCTTTTTTGTAACACCACTGGCCAAAAAAGTTATTGCCCTGCTGGGCAAAGCGTGACTGTCCCCAGGCGGATTCATTGGCGCTTTGCGCAAGTACAACTTCCAGCGCGACGGCATCAACGCGTTCCAGTAACTTGTCCCAGTTTTCCTGCTGCCAGTCAACGCTGTATGATTTGGCAGTTTTTTCCACGAACGCTTTGTTGCTATTGCTGTTTTTTGCAGCAATCAACTCGTTTCTTAGTTTGAGGATTTTTGCATTTTCATCATTGACTATCGGTCGGAGAAAATCAAAAAAACGTTTTTTCTTGTCTTTGACATCTTTCAGGTTGCTCATGTCCAGGTCGCTGGCAGTCACAATGCTGACATCTGCATATAATGCGGGCGAAAGAGCATTTAAAGATAAAAGGCAGATGAGTAAAATAAATTTCTTCATTGGTAGTCCTGATGGTGCAAAATTAGAATTAAAAGCAGGGGTTAATTTATAACAAAAATATTGTCGCCAGGCCGAGAAAAGCAAACAGGCCGACAATGTCAGTGATGGTGGTGAGCACAACACTGCCGGCAATGGCCGGATCAATGTCCATTTTATACATGATAATGGGGATGGCAACGCCGGAAAATGCTGCGACAAACAGGTTGATAATGGTAGCGGCAGCGATCACGTAGCCAATCTGTAAATCATCAAACCAGATGACGGCGATAATGGCAATGACCAGAGCCCAGACAATGCCGTTTAACAGGCCGACGATAATTTCTTTGTTCACCAGCCAGCTACGATTGCTTTTGCTTACCTGGCCCAGTGCCAGGCCACGGATAACCAGTGTCAGTGTTTGTGAACCGGCAATGCCGCCCATGCTGGCAACAACGTTCATTAATACTGCAATGGTCACTATTTTTTCCAGTGTGCCCTCAAAGTTGGACACCACCCAGGAAGCGGCAAATGCTGTCAGCAGGTTGATGCCCAGCCAGATAGCGCGTCGGCGGGCGCTGGGAATAGCCGGAGCGAATAAATCCTCGTCCTGTGTCAAACCTGCCATGCCCAGAACGGAGTGTTCGGCTTCTTCACGAATAACGTCAACCACGTCATCCACAGTAATCCGTCCCAGCAGGCGCATATTTTCGTCAACCACCGGTGCGGAGAAAAGGTCATGGGTTTCGAAAATTTTTGCTACTTCATCATCTTCGGTACGTGCCTTAATGACTTCGACATCACGCTTCATGACATCAGCGACGGTTAATTCAGGATCGTTAGTCAGGATTTCGGACAGGGGCAGTGTGCCGACAAATAAATTGTCGCGTGTGGTGACAAACAAACTGTCGGTATTGTCCGGTAACTGGTCCAGTATGCGTAAATAACGCAGCACCACGTCCAGTGTTACTTCACTGCGCACGGTGATGGTATCGGTATTCATCAGACCGCCGGCACTGTCTTCCGGATACGGTAACACCGCTTCCAGACGTTCCCGATGCTGGGTGTCTAATGAGGTTAAAACCTGGGTGGTAACACGGTCTGGTAATGACTGGATAAAGTCGGCCAGGTCATCAATATCCATGCCTTCGGTGGCGCTGATTAGGTCCTGCAGCGACATATCACGTATCAGGGTAGAGCGCAGTTCTTCACCAAGTTGAATCAGCACCTCACCTTCTTTTTCCGGACTGACCAGATCCCAGATGATGTTGCGTTCTGTGTGTGGCAGTGATTCAAGTAAGTGCGCTATTTCTGCAGGACTGAGTTCATTGAGCATGCCTCTGGCATGTTGCATAGTACCGCTTTCCATGGCATCTGATAATGCCATGATCTGGTCTTCGGTTTTTTTAGAGCGATCTTGATCCATGCTGTAATACTATAGTTTTATAGAAAAAACGAGTGTGAAAGAACATCGTTTGAACACGAGAGTGTAACACGAGTATGCGGTGTGTAAATAATTAATCAGCATGGTCCGGCTGGCTGTGTCTATGGCTGTTTTTCTCTGGAAAAATGACATAACACCCAGAGCTGGCTTAAGGATATCTCTGTTAAGTCATTACAGTAAATGTTTTTCCAGTGTTTGTTTCAATGTAGACAGGTTAACCGGTTTTGTGATCAGGTCATTCATACCTGCTTTTAAACATTCAGCTTTTATGTCCGGGAAAGCATTTGCGGTAATGGCTATGATCGGTAGATCATTGTTGCCCCGGGCGCGGATGGTGCGGGTTAGCTTGTAACCATCAACCAGCGGCATGTTGCAGTCGGTCAGCAATAAATGGTATTTTGTTTTTATCATTTTATTCAGTGCTTCATGGCCATTTTTAGCCAGGTCTGCTGAATATCCCAGAGCCTCCAGCTGGCTGAGAATTAATGTCTGGTTAGTCGGGTTGTCTTCAGCGATTAATATATTATGTTTTGTGGAATTAATGGTATTAAGCGTTTGACTGGCGTAGCTTGCTTTGCTTTCTTTTTCTACCGCTGTAGTGATGTTCAGTTTGCCGGGTAATTCAATCCAGAATTCACTGCCTTCATTGATTTTACTGTTGACACCGATAGTACCATCCATCATTTCAATTAACTGCTTGCTGATCGACAGGCCAATGCCGGTACCTTCAATATTTGAGGCTGCGTTAAGCCGGTTAAAGGGCTGGAAGATTTCCAGTAATAACTTTTCAGATATGCCAACACCGGTGTCGATGATGCTGATACGAACCATGTTATTCTGCTTTTGTAATACTTTAATGTTTACTTCGCCGTCTTTAACATTATATTTAATTGCATTGCTCAACAGGTTGAGCATAACCTGTTTCAGACGGGTGAAGTCGGCAATGACGTATCCCGGTGTACTGGTATCAATATTAAGGGTTAACTGATTTTTTTCCGCCAGAGGTGTGATCATTGCCAGGCAGTCTTTAAAGCAGTCAGTCAGGTTTACTTTTTCCATGGAAAGCTGTAGATGGCCTTTTTCAATACGGGCAAGATCAAGAATCTGATTGACCAGCTCCAGTAGCAGGTTGCCGGCTTTAGTGATTTCATTGAGGTGTGATTTTTGTTTGTCGCTCAGTTTTTTTTCATAATTTAATAACTGGGTAAAGCCGAGAATTGCGTTAAGCGGTGTGCGTAATTCGTGTGACATACTGGACAGAAAATCAGATTTTGCCTGATTGGCTTTTTCCGCTTCTTCTTTTGCGTTTAATATGGTGAGCTCATAGTTTTTCTTTTCAGTGATATCAAGCGCCATGGCGGCAATGCCGGAAATGTTGTTTTCATCATCGGTTAGCGGGGTGACGAACCACTCACAAAATATTGGTTTTTTCTGCTTGGTTTTATTTTCAATGATGTAGCCGATAACCGCCTCATAATTCAGTAGTCGTTCCCATAATTTTTCTGCATCAACTGAACTGTCTCGGGGTAAAATCAATCGCATAATATTTTCATTCAGTGCTTCATCACGGGAATATCCGAATATTTTTTCAGCGGCTTTATTCCATTCGGTAATATTAAAGCTAATGTCAAATTCGATAATGGCAAGGGCTGTGTTTTGCAGATGCAACGCCTGTTTCTGGTGCATCAGTTCGATCGCCTGCTCACGGTTATCCGCTTCCAGTCGAAGTTGAATGTTTTGTTGTGTATTGTTGAATATCCGTCTGCCGGCAGACAGGGAGAAAAATATGAATACCAGTAAAACAAAAGATGTTTCGCTGAAAAAGTTTTCCGTTTGTACCAGCAATTTTAATATCAACATGATGCTGGATGGCAGTAAAAACAGAACCATGGTCTCCCAGCGATAAGATAATGTTGAGAGGGAGCCGGCAATAACACCGATCAGGCAAACAATAATAAAACTGAAGTACTCAACACTGTCGGTATAACCCAGCCATGGCAGCAGGCCCCAGCAAAAACCGGCAACACCAGTACCGGCAAAAAAACGGTATCGCCACTTGTTGTCTGCCTGTGATTCATTGCTGCTGGTGGTGAAAAGGTAACTGTCGATACTTCGCGCTAATGCCACAATGAGCATAATCACCAGCCACACGGTCAGGCTGGTTTTACTGGTGACATGGTCCTGTATTACATTGAATATTATCAGGGTGATGACAAATGAAGCCGTATAGGAGAATGGGGTGCCGCCGTAGAGCAGGCGGATTTCTTCCAGGCGAATCTGCTGCTTGAGTTGTTCATCAGTTTTCGTGTGATTTGAATCCATTAATATATCTTCCGTAAACCTTTTGTGCGTTAAGTGTTAATCCTGGGTGAATACCTTACTGAAAAAAGACCGGACTGGCTATAAACAGAGTCATGTTTCCCTGGATTATTATATTATAGCTATTCTTTGCTGTTATCCTGCAAACGCCATTAAAAGTAACTATATGTTATCTATTAATAATTATTAATTTCGAGCGGTTGCGTTGAAAATTGAAATACAAAATAATTCCCGGGGGACGGCGTTTTGAATTTATCCCATTTATACGTGATAAGCAGTTTTTTTCGGCTGCTATCCGGATTTGTTTTACTTGCTGTTACCGTGCAGGTGCATGCATCGGTATCGCTTGAAAGAACCATTAAAGGACAGGAGGATGAGCTCAGTTCAGTTGCCGCACTGTTAGCTGGTAATGAAGGCCGGTTGCTTGTTCTGGATGGTGAAAATGGCGTTTTGTCAGAGTATAAAGGTAAGGCTAAAACCAGCTACAACCTGGTTCGGAAGAAAATATTTGATTCGGAAGAAGTACCTGGCATGGCTCGTCTGGATGAAAGCCGGTACTTGTTTTCCAATCAGGATGACAATGCTATCGCTATTGTTGACATTACTGGCAGGTTGATTCAAAAATTTTCTGAAAGTGGTTCACGTGAGGGACAGCTGGATGAGCCGCAGGGTATCGCCTGGTCTCATAATGGCCGTTTATACGTTGCCGATAAAGGTAATAACCGTATTTCGGTATTTGGACTGGATGGGGTGTTTATCAAAGCGATTGGCAGGGCGGGGTTGCCGGATGAACACAAGCTGCAGCAGCCGGTCCAGGTTTTTGTTGATTTAAAGGAGCGTATCTACGTACTGGAGAAAAGAGACAATGGCATTGTTACTGTTTTTGATCATGATGGCAGGGTTTTGCAACGCTTAATAAATGCTGATTTTGACAAAATGGCTGGCGGAGAAACCGAAATTATTAATATTACTATTGATGATCAGGGTTTGCTGTATGTCGCAGATGATGAAAATGGCCGCATTTTGCAGATTGATTGGCAAAGTAAAAAACTGGTTTCCAGTTTTGGCAGCAAGGGTGATCAACGTGGACAGTTTGAAAGCATTGCCGCGATGGTGGTATTGCCGGGAAATAAAATTGCGGTAGCCGATAATGAAAACAGAAAAATTGAAATTTACCGGTTAGCTTCTAACCATTATAAAAAGCTGAAAAAATTCTATCTGCCTACAGTCGCGTTTGAGCGTTCTATCAAGCTGAGGTGTAGCGTGGCTTATCGTCTTCGCGGTGGTAATGTGTTATGCCTGGATAATGACAATAATAAAGTAACGACGTTTAAAAGTTCCGGTAAAAAAGTAAAAGAATTTAAAGGCGAATTTTCAGATCTGGTAGCGGCCTCTATAGATGATCAGGATGTTGTTATTCTTGATGATGAAAAAATCAAGTTCTACAGGCTTGATGGTCGTATGCGTTATCAGGCAGGTGGCTCCGGTGATGCAGACGGAAAGCTGGATTCGCCAAAGGGTATTTTTCTGACAGAAGATAAAGTATATGTGGCAGATACGGGTAATGAACGGATACAGATTTTTTCCCGTGATGGTATTTATTTAAACAAGATTAGCAACCCCAAAGATTCTGACGATGTGTATTTTAGCCAGCCGCTGCGGGTGGCAGTTGATAAAAGTGAAAACATGTTTGTGCTTGACGCAGATTTGAAACAGGTACTGGTTTTCGGTCCCAACAAAAATCTGTTATATCGTATAGGTGGTGAAGAAGATGGAGCCATGGCTTATGAAGAGCTATATGATATTACGGTTGATAATGATGACAACCTGTATGTGCTGGCGGCTATTGAAGAAAACAATACTACTGTACAGGTGTTTAACGGGCCAACACAGATTATTTCTTTTGGTGCGCAGGTAGAAGGAAGGGCTGGTATGGATGAGCCGGTTGTTGTCTCTATTCCGCTGGCAAGAAAAACAATCGTTAGTGTTTATGATAAAGAACGTGAAGCCTTTAAAAACTATAAATTCAAGCAACTGCCTTCAAAACCCGGTGGTATAAAAGTACGCGGTGGTATAAAGGAAACCACTATTAGCTGTAACAAAGTGCCCGGCAGTTATACCAGTCGATATAAAGTTTATGGTGCCCGTGATAAAAGCGGTGAGTATAAATATCTTACCGATGTGTCTGGTTTAAGTGCAACGCTTAAAAACAAGGCAACATTCGGGCCACGTTTTTACCGGATAAGTGCGGTCAGTGGCTTTAGTGTAGAGGGTGAACCTTCTAATATTCGTGAAGATATTTTTCAGGCCGGGTACCTCAGTTATAAAAGCGGAAAATACAGGCAGGCACAAAAACTTTTGACCGAGGCGTATAAAGAAGACAAAAATCACGGCGGTGTTATTAAATATCTGGGCTTGTCTGCACTGGAGTTAAAAGATATTAACAGTGCTTTATCGTATTTTACCCTGTTAAGCCAGATCAGGGGGTTCGAGGTTGAAGGTTATAATCTTCAGATTAAAGCGCTGGTGGAAAACAGAGAGTTTGTTTCTGCAAAAGCGGTTATCGACCGTTTGATAGCAAGTAATACGGCCAGTCTTGATACTATTGTTTTTTGCGGTGAATTAAGTCTGAATCTGGGTGATGCAATTGGTGCAATTGACTGCCTCGAAGATGCACTGGCTCAGGACAGGAATAATATTAAAGCACACTTTTTAATAGGTAAGGCATATATCAAGCTGGGCTTAACCGATAAAGGTTTAAATGAATTTTCTGTAGCAGAAGGTATTTCGCCGAATGATGCCGCTGTCTGGTACCAGAGCGGCCTGGCTTACCAGAGCCTTGAAAAGCATACTGAGGCTATCGAGAGATTTTTAAAATCATTATCACTGCAGGTTGGTGATGATGTGCAACTGGCGATTGCAAAAAGTTATCTGGCGAAAAAAGACTATGACCATGTTCGAAACATTGCGATAAAACTGGCAGGCAAGCGTGAAACTAAAACTGAAGGCCACTATCTGCTTGGCATCACTGCCTTTGCTACCGGTGAGTTTCCACAGGCATTATTATCATTAAGCAAAGCCACACGGGCGGATCCTTCCAATTCAGCCGCATGGCTGGCTTTAGCTGACACTTATATACAGCTTAAACAGAAAGACAGGGTCAGGCCAACGCTGGAGTCTGCTGTTGAAGGTGATGACAAGTCTTTCGCCGCTGCTTATCGTCTGGGTATGCTGCAATATGAAGCCGGCGACTATACCGGGGCGGCTCTCAGCTTGTTTAATGCCAGTGTGCTGGTACCGGCTGATTTTGATGCCAGAATAAATTTGTCACGCGCTTTGTTAAAGTCGGGTGCCTATAATAAAGCGGCCAGTTTCGCTGCCAGCGCCGCAAAATTGCAAAAAGATAATGTTGATGTGCTGGTATTACAGGCAGAAATATTTAATAAGCAGGGTAAAAACGGTAAAGCCATTGATTACCTGAAGCAGGCAATGGCTATACGTGAAAATTCAGCCGATTTGCATAATCGTCTGGGTGCCATCTATGTCGAAAATGGTATTTATGATGCCGCACAAACAGTACTGGGGAAATCTGTATTACTTGATAAAACCTCTGCAATACCACACGTAATCCTGTCCGGTTTATATATGTCACGCCGCTTGTATGACAAGGCTATTTCCTCACTGGATAAAGCAGTCGAACTTGACCCCGGTGTTGCCAATAAGCTGGCACTGGATACTGCTTATGCAGAAAAAAAACGTGCTATAGAATTTGAGAAAAATGCACCAAAAGTTATTATTAAAAACCTGTCTCTGGAACGGGTTTTTTCAGCCGCATATAAGCAGTATGTTGATAAACCGATTGGCAGGGTAACCATTAAAAATGGAGGCGGTCAGGATTATTCAAATCTTAAATTACGTTTCAGCATTAAAGATTATATGGACTTCCCGTTTACTCTGGATATTCCGGAATTAAAGGCCAACAGTTCTGAAGTGCTGGAGTTGAACGCGATATTTAATAATCGTATACTCGAGATTGATGAAGATACCGGTGTGCAGGTAGAAGTGGCGGTAAATTTTGCCAGTAACAATGTAGCTGATGCTATACGTATTACCAAGCCCATGACTATTTATGGAAAAAACGCCATTATCTGGAAAGACCTGAATATGGTTGGTGCCTTTGTCACTCCGAAAGATGATTTATTGCGTGATTTTGTACGCCGCTCGTTAAACGAGAATAAAATAAAAGCAGATGCAGTTGATCGTAATTTACTGAGTGCCATGACCTTGTTTGATATTTTTGGCGCACACGGCATTAATTACGTGATTGACCCTAACAGCCCGTTTTCGCAATTAACCGAATCCACGGTTGATTATGTGCAGTTTTCACGTGAGACCCTGAAGCTGAAAAGTGGTGACTGCGATGATCTGTCAGTGTTGCTTAGTGCCAGTCTGGAAAATCTTGGTATAGAAACGGCAATACTGGATGTGCCGGGACATTTGTTGATGATGTTTAATACCGGGCTGGCTGAAAATGAGCGTCATTTGATAAGCCTTGATGATGACCTGCTGGTTATACATGAAGGCCGGGTATGGATTCCTGTAGAGGCAACCATGATAGGGCAGAGTTTTTCCGAAGCCTGGGCAGAAGGTGCGCGTAAATATCATAAATACAATAATGAAAACAGCCTGAGTATTGTTGTATTAAACAAGGCGTGGAACAGCTTTAAGCCGGTAACCTTAAAGCCGGCGGCATATACTGTTGCTATTCCGGAGAAACAAAGAGTGCAGCCTCTGGTACTACGGGAAACGACATTGCTGCTGCAGAAAAGTCTTGACCGTTTAGTCCGGCCTTATCGGGCGCTGGTGAGCATGAACCCTGATGACACCAAAGCACGATTACAGGTTGCTATCATCTATGCAAAATATGGCCTTTACGAGGCAGCAAATAATGAATTCGATAATATTCTGGAAATCGATCCGGATAACAGTGCTGTGTATAATAATCGTGGAAATATTTATTTTACCAAGGGTGATTTTGAACGTGCCATAGAAGACTATGGTTATGCAGAAAAACTTTCTTCAAATGATGCCGGCATTAAAATGAATATTTCCATGGCTAACTACAAGCTGGGCAATTTGCAATTGGCCAGTAATAAATATGAAGAGGCCGTTATGATTGATGACACTGTGAAATCCAGGTATTCCGGCTATATAAAATTATTGAGCAACTAGTATGTCAGTTTTGTTCACCAGTCAGTTGAGGTTGAGGTAATGAATAAACCGTTAATAACAGCAAGTTTGAACAGTTCCCGTTTGCTGAGAGCAGCAGGGATTATTATTTTCATGTTTATATTTACCACACCTTTAATTGCTGCAGACAATAATGGTGAGTCTGCCAGCATTGTGGTTAAAAAAGAAAGTGAAAGTGTATTTAAAGGCCTGTGGTATAAAGTATGGGGACGCCTGCGGGCGCTTAATCCACAACTGGAAACCAACAAAACCCGAAGCCGGGGAGTGGCGACGATGGGGATACGTGGCGCTGAAACAACTACGTCAATAATAGAGCCCTACTGGAAAGGTGATAAAACGGATGATGAGGAATACGTAAAAGAATTAACGCGTTACACCCGTGCGCAGCAATATGCTGAAGATGGTGACCTTAATAAAGCCGTTACTGAACTAAGGGCTTTTCTGGAGGATTATCAAAATAGTGAGTTAAAGCCGAATGCTCAATTTGCACTGGCTATCAGTCAGGGAGGGCTGGGGGATATTGCTGCCAGTAAAAAAACACTGCAACAGTTTGTCGATGATAATCCGGGCCATCCTTTAGTTGTTGACGCAAAACAGGTAATATCAGAACTGGATTGACCGCTCATCTCCGTAACCGGGTGTTGACAGAATCTTAATTGATACAGGCCGGCAATGCCGGCCTTTTTATGTCCACGGGACAGTAATAACTTACAATGATTTCAAAACAAGTTGCCGATATAGCGGCTATGAATCTGGAAATACTTTATCAGGATGAATACATTATAGCGGTGAACAAGCCGCAGGCATTATTATCAGTGCCTGGACTGGGGCCGGACAAACAGGATTGTGTTATTTCCAGGTTGCTTGAGTCCGAGCCGGAAGCAAAAGTAGTGCATCGTCTTGACTGTTACACTTCCGGTATCATGCTGTTTGCTATTGGTATCGAAATGCAGCGAGCCTTGAGCAGGATTTTTCATGACAGAAAAATTGCTAAGCAATATATCGCTGTTGTACGCCAGTGGTTTGATGAGTCAGAGGGAGTTATAAAATTTCCTATGCGTTGTGACATCGATAACCGTCCCGTACAGATCGTTGATTATGAGCATGGCAAATCAGCAGTAACCTACTGGGAAGTTTTACAGCGTGATACAGAATCAATCAGGCTATTGCTGAAACCTGTTACCGGGCGCACGCATCAATTACGTGTTCATTGTGCAGCGATGGGGAATCCGATTATTGGTGACGGCTTGTACGGGAATGATGAGGAGCAGCAGCCGAGGATGTTATTGCATGCGGATAATTTATTATTTGAGCATCCGGTTACCAACAAAGAGATGCATCTGTTCGCAAGTTGTGAGTTTTAAGTTTTTATCTGGCAGATTGAAAACGGCAGCACCGAGTGTGCAGGCTGTACAGCCGCTTACAACGGATCAGTTTTTTCTGTAATTGGTTTTTATTGCCAGCTGGAAACAACACCATAGTTAAATAGTATACCCTGATAGTTAAAGATCGCACCGTCTGGTGTGATCTCATAAAGAGTAAGGCCATCTAAAAAATATTCGCCTTCTTCCATGAAATTATTATTGATAACGATACTGCGCTGGGCAGGGTTTGTCGAGTAAACATGTGCAGAAATAATAATGGCTGGCAAGGTCTGTTTGATCGATGCGGGTAAGTCGTAGAAATCGATAATATCCTGGCTGTTATCAGTTGCCTGTTCATTTGTGATGACAGGTTTTGTGTTCGCTTGCGTTTTAACTTCTTTCTTTATAGTGACGGCAGGAATACTTGCATCAGTATTTCTGGTTTCTGTGCTTGCAGTAGCTGTATTTTTTACATCATCCTTTATTGCTGTGATTGTGTTGTCTGGTGTTACCGGTGCTTTTGCAATAGCTACATCTGGTTTTGTGGCGGGTTTTCCGGCTTCGCTGCTGAGCTGGGGTTGTACGGCAGTTTCGACAAAGGTGGTTTTGATAATGGCAGGGGCTTGCCTGTTAACCATAAAATAAATGATCACCAGCAGGTTTAAGATAACCGCAGCAACAAGGATATAAGGCCAGTAAGCTTTTTTCTCATGGCGATAATTCAGGCTGGAAGAATGTATTGTTTGCACGTCAGGAATGTTACCGTGACCACGTTCCTGTTCAGATTTTTTCAGTGCATCGAGAATATAAGACATAATCAGCTTTGTCGGCTAAGGTTTGGAACGTCCATTCCGGATTGTGTATTGAGATGGATAATGGTTACCGGACCTACGATACCATCAGCCGCCAGACCATGCTTCGCCTGGAAACTTTTCACTTTTGTTGTTAATTCTTTATCGTAGACTCTGTCTTCTGTGGTCAACGCCGTATCGGAAAATTGCGCATATAGCCAGTTTACGATGTTGCCATTCTCGCCGGGAGTAATAGCCGCAGAGTAGTTTTCGGGCTTTCTCCAAAATAAAATAAACTGCCCATACCAGTACTGATTAAGTTCATTTAGCGCAATGGTGTACTCGGTATTGTCGGCAAGAATTGTGGCAGAGTTATTATTGAGAGCAGTAATGGTGACATAACGGTTCTCACCCTGTCTGGTAATAAGCTTTAGTACCGCAGGCCGGTCATGTATTTTCAAACTGTTCAGATTCCCCTGTTTGAACAGGCAGCTTAATGACCTGTTTGCTGCCTGTTTACAGGCAGTTAAGCCCTTTGCAGGATTATATGGCTGCTG
This sequence comes from Gammaproteobacteria bacterium, assembly GCA_024277705.1. Taxonomy (GTDB): domain Bacteria; phylum Pseudomonadota; class Gammaproteobacteria; order SZUA-229; family SZUA-229. The sequence continues at coordinate 14,510 of JAJRUQ010000018.1, read as the reverse complement.
CCATATGCTGAATAATTGCTGATACGCTGAAATTTTATTGTTTCCCGGGTTCTGCAGGATATATTCGATATCATCAAATTGTTCGCTAGCGGCAAGCGGCAGGCTGGTGTCTTTGCTGCTGTTTTCAGGGTTTTCAGTTTCTATGCTCAGTGGTAGCGAGTTTGAATCCTGACGCATGCTGTTTGCCGTTGAGTTAACATCAATATCATTTTGATTGGCTAGTATTGTTGTGACGGCATTGTCTGGTGTTTCTGTGCCGGTATTGACTGTGTCCTGCTGAGCTGCTGTTATGGACGATAGCGCTTGAACTGATTCGCTGGCTGAATCATGTTGCCCAATCGCAGTGGCTGGATTTGTCTGTGTAGTGCGGCTGAAATAAAATATCGCAATGCTGAGTACCGATACCGCCACTGCGACCGATGCAGGGGGTAACCATTTCCTGAATCTGTGTTTTTTTTGTACATTTTTAAGTTCACCAAAAACTTCGTGTGCGGCTTTTTTGATGATTGATGGTTGCACCGAGTATTGATTTTCTACATAGGCACCGAGTAAGGAGCGGTCGCAGATAACATTGATAAGCCGCGGTATACCGCCGCTTAGTTTATACAGCAGCTTTAAACTTTTTTCAGGGAATAGCTGAATGTTTTGCCCGGCTACGGCAAGCCGGTGACTGATATAGGCTTTGACTTCGTCTCTGCTCAGTGGTTCGAGGTGAAAGCGTGCAGTTATCCGTTGGGCCAGCTGTCGCATTTCAGGGCGAGCGAGAATATCGAGCAGCTCTGGCTGACCGAGGATAATGATCTGTAGTAACTTGCGCTGATTGGTTTCCAGGTTGGTCAGCAGTCGCAGTTGTTCAAGAACCTTGCTGCTGAGATTCTGTGCTTCATCGATAATGAGAACGGTTTTTTCATTATCACGATTGGTTTTGATTAGAAAACTGTAGATGCGGTCGGTGTAGGTTTTTATGCTGTTATCGGCCTCAGGGTAGTCGATCTTAAGCTCATCGCATATGGTTTCCAGTAATTCGATTTCACTGAGCTTTGGATTGAGGACCAGTGCAACATTGGCCTGATCGGGTATCTGCTCCAGTAAACACCGGCAGATAGTGGTTTTTCCAGTGCCGACCTCACCGGTGAGCAAAATACAACCACCTTCACTGTTTAAGCCATAAACCAGGTGTGCCAGTGCGTCACGATGCTGCGCTGTCATATAAAGATAGCGTGGATCAGGCGCAATCGAAAAGGGCGCTTCCTTGAATCCAAAGTATTCGTTATACATAATGCGTTGGCAGGTTAAGGGGGGTTGTGGTCTATCGTTGTTATTTATGGTCTCAGGCAGTACTAACTATAGCCAGACTGTATATTGTACACAAGATAAGGAGTAAATAGTTATCTATCCTGTCACTAGCGTGGCATCGTAAACAAACACGGCCTGCTGTTCAGCTTGCGCGTAATACATGGCTTTTTCAGCATTTTTTATTAGTGTTTTTTCATTCTCCCCGTGTTCAGGAAAAAGGCTGATAACAATTCTGCATTTTATTGTTATATTTTGATCGCAAACAGTAAAAGGCGAATTGAGTACCTTGATCATTCGTTCTGCAACGGCTTTTGCCTGCTCTTCTGTATGTGCAGTGGGTAACAGCAGACCGAATTTATCGCCACCCAGGCGGGCGATAGTCGCCCGGTATTGTGTCTTATTGTTGCTGCGCAGGGCTTTTTCTCCGGGTGTATCGCTACCAATCCAGGAGATTAAATCCGAATTCCGTAAAATTGATCCTAAGCGGTTTTCTACATCGATAAGTAACAGGTCGGCGATAATCTTTCCGTATTCGCTGTTAATTTTTTTAAAATGATTAAGGTCAAGTAACATGACGGAAAAACTGGTCCTGGATTTTTTACGCAATGAAATAATATTTCCCAGCAACTGCTCAAACAGTAAACGGCTATCTTTATCACTGAAGAGATGGTGTGAATTGATTTTTTCCAGAACATCGTGAATTTTTGCCAATGGCAATATAGTCGATTTTTGCAGGATGAATAAAACGATAAAAATAGTAAATATGTTGGCAATAAGAGCTAATGCCATTACCCAGTTTCGGTGTTGTGTTATTTCATGATTGAAATGGCTCATATCTGAATTTAGCCTGATGTTCATCACTACGTTTTCAGTGTTATCCACTATAGGTAGATTAACGGTTAAATATTGATGATGTTTTACTGTGCGTTGCCATTGTTCTGATTGATAGATGGTCTGGTTGTTGAGTTGTTTGATTTGAACCGGCATTGCCAGCGAAGACTCTATTTTCTTCAGATTATGTGCCAGATCGGTAATTACCTGGATATAACCTTCTGGATTTAAACCTCCAAACGGAACAATCACCGCAAATACAGGGTAATTGCGGTACAGGCAAATACGTGACATGGTTTGCAGTTTTTCTGAGCCCAGACGGCTTAATGCCGACTGGCTTAGCTGAGGGCAAATTAGTTCACTGCCGGCACTGGTTTCAATACCTTCATTGGATGTGCTGATTAAGGTGAAGTCAGTATCAAGAATATAAAGTTTCAGTAGTTTGAGGACGCCGGCAGTCACAAAATACTGATAGAACTGGTTATCAAGCTGTTGTGTTAAATTGCTTAAATCAGAACTGTTAAAACTGTGTTTAAATTCTGCTTCATGTTCAATGGCCAGTGCAAGTTCCAGAGAGTCTGCTTTTAATTCATCAATAAGGTCGTCAACTTCAAGATAAGTAAGTTGTTGAATGGATTGTATATGATGCTGGTAGGCAAAATTTCTGTAGGAGTCACTTATATAATAAACCAGCACCATGCTGAAAATACCAACAACGGCAATGGTCAGGCCAATTTTATGAAACAGTGATAAACGCAACATTTATTTACTAATCAGATAATGTTTGTTTTGCCATTCTTCATAACCGCCTCTGAACCAGAAAATATTGCTGTAACCGCAGTCAATAGCGATTTGAACGGAGCGGTCGCTGCGCCGGCATTTGGGGCCATTACAATAAAAAACCACGGGCTTATCTTTTTTTTCCAGGGTTGAATGTAATGAATGACAGCTGGTTTGGGTGTCCGGCAGGCTGATGGAACCGGAAATGTAACCCTGGCGCCGGTCAGACTGTATTCGTGAGTCAATAATAACGAGCTCCTCGTTATTCCGTGCTAAATTGATCAGGGTTTCAGCATTTATTCTGGTACTGCCTTTGATATTATCCGGGCTGGTGTAGTTATTTGCCGCTGCGCTACTGGTCAATAACAGCAGCATTATACTGAGAATTAATTTAAAGCCGGAAAACATGATGGTATGCCTTTGTGGTCTGTTCTTTTCATAGAAAAATAGTATAGTGAAAATAACTCTGAATTTTAAATAACACAACCCATGAATGCGTATATATGAAGATATTAAATAAAAACTGTTAAAACCCGTCAAAAAGTCAGAATAAAGGGCATACGTAATTAATAGAGATGCCCTGAAGACAATCGTTTTACTGAAGATGTTGAAAGCATAGGGCGTTATGGCTGTCGAAACATATTTTAAATATTTGATGAAGCCCCTGGATCTGGGGTTTACCTCGTTAAAAAACCGAACCATTATGGGGTCGATGCATACCGGACTGGAAGAAAGCCTGTTCAGTTTGAACAAACTGGCCAGCTTTTATCAGGAGCGTGCAAAAGCTGGGGTAGCGCTCATCATTACCGGTGGCATATCACCGGTATTTAATGGCCGGCTGACCCTGTTTTCCTCACAGCTGAGTTCTTATCTTCAGGTATTGAAGCACCGCAAAGTAACGCAGGCGGTTCATCAGTACGACTGCAAAATCTGTTTACAGATATTGCATGCCGGACGTTACGCCTTTCATCCTTTTGCGGTGGCACCATCGGCAATAAAGGCACCTATTTCACCTTTTAAACCCAGGGCTTTATCAAACAGGCAAATTCGTCAGTTAATTAAAGCTTTTGCGAAAACAGCGATGCTGGCAAAAAAAGCCGGTTATGACGGTGTTGAGATAATGGGCTCAGAAGGCTACTTGATTAATCAGTTTATCTGCCGCAATACCAATCAACGGGATGATGAATGGGGCGGCAGTTTTGAGAACAGGATGAGACTGTCGCTGGAAATTATTCGTGAAATTCGCCGGGTGGTTGGTTATAGCTTTATTGTGATCTATCGTTTGTCCATGCTGGATTTACATAAAGATGGCAGTAGCTGGGAAGAAATTCAGCAACATGCGCTGGCAATAGAAAAAGCCGGTGCCACCATGATTAATACAGGTATCGGCTGGCATGAGGTTCGTATCCCTACGATAGCAGCGATAGTGCCGGAGGCGGCTTTTACCTGGGTGACCAAAAACCTGAAACAAACCATTGATATTCCGCTGATAACATCTAACCGCATTAACAGCCCTGAAATTGCCGAATCCTGTTTGCAAAATGGGGATGCCGACATGGTTTCCATGGCAAGGCCGTTTCTGGCAGACAGTGAATTTGTAAAAAAGGCAAAAAATAATCAGTCACATTTAATAAATAAATGTATCGCCTGCAATCAGGGTTGTCTGGACCGGGTGTTCAAACAAAAAAGAGCAACTTGCCTGGTCAACCCGCGGGCAGCTTATGAAGTTGAGTTTCCATTAAGCAGGGCTGGTCGGCAGAAAACCATTATTATTGCCGGCTTAGGAGTGGCCGGGCTTTCCTGTGCTTATTATGCCGCTTTGCGCGGGCACAGAGTTATTGCTTATGATGCAGGAAACTTTGGTGGCCAGTTTAATTTGGCCAGTGAAATTCCAGGTAAAGAAAGCTACCATGAAACCATCCGTTATTTTGAAGCACAATTGTCGCTGTTAAAGGTAGAGGTGCATCGAAACCATAAACTGGGTTATGAGGATTTGCGTGATACGTTTGCCGATGCCATCGTTGTTGCCACCGGGGTTAGGCCGCGGAAACCTGATATCCCCGGTATGGATCATTTTTCGGTCATGGATTATGAAACAGCGATTAAAAATAAAACCAGCATAAGGCAGAAGGTAGCCATCATTGGTGCTGGCGGTATTGGCTTTGATGTTGCTGAAATGCTGTTAACACAAAATGAGCGTAACAATAATAGTGACTGGTACAAAAAATGGGGCATTGATAAAACATTTAAACATAGAGGCGGGGTGCAGGATATTGAACAAGCAGCCGAAAATCATAACACTATATATCTGCTGCAGCGCAAGGATGAAAAACCGGGTAAACATCTGGCCACAACTACCGGCTGGATTCGCCGTTTAACATTACGGCGTGGCGGTGTGAAAATGATGTCAGGCGTAAGTTATGAAAAAATAGATGATTACGGTCTTCATATCGTGGTTAAGGGTGAAAAAGTAACGCTGGCTGTTGATCATGTTATTGTTTGTGCCGGCCAGTTACCTGAAAATACCCTGTATGATCAATTACGTGATATCGGTCATCCTGTGCATCTCATTGGCGGTGCAAAAAAAGCGTCAGAACTGGATGCGGAAACCGCAATTCGTGATGGTATGGAACTGGCATACAGTTTTTAATTGCTTTTTTATTAACGGTAATTCATCTCCTGGGTGACCCGATAACAACATACTGAATACAGCATAAGGCTTGCCACTTGCAACCACAAAGTTAACGGGATAGCCGTGGGTACAGGTAACTAATAGAGCTGCCCTTGAGTTATGCAGAGGTAAAAATGAGAAAAATTAGTTTTCTATGTGCTTTATTATTGCTGCCTGTTTTTTCTGTTCACGCAGAAAAAATTCAGCATAATACGATTAGTGATTTTTTACAGACGGCCCGACAACAGGCTGAGGCCGAAGGTCGTAAAGCGAATCATTTAATTAATGAGTCCAGCCCTTATTTATTGCAACATGCTTATAATCCGGTTAACTGGTATCCCTGGGGTGAAGAGGCATTTGCCAAAGCACGGAAAGAAAACAAACCTATATTTCTATCAATCGGTTATTCAACCTGCCACTGGTGCCATGTGATGGCGCGTGAATCGTTTGAAAATAAAAAAATTGCCGCTTTATTAAATAAATATTTTGTCTGTATAAAAGTTGACCGTGAACAGCGCCCGGACATTGATAATATTTATATGGCAGCAACACAGTTAATTAATGGCCATGGTGGATGGCCAATGTCGGTTTTTATTGATAACCAGTTGCGGCCTTTTCATGCAGCAACGTACTACCCGCCGTTTTCAACAGAAAAACATCCTGGCTTTGAAGAGGTTCTATTGAAAATCCATGATTTGTGGATAAATCAGCCTGAGGAGGTAAAAAGAACAGCCGCTGCGGTAACCGCAAATATTTCAGCAACAGCCGATGATTCTACCGGCCAGGGAACATTACTGGATAACATCAAACAGCAGGCATTACAGCAGATTAATGATATTTTTGATGAAGAATCCGGCGGCTTTGGTTCGGCGCCAAAATTTCCACGACCGGGTATTTTTTCCCTGTTAATCCACATGGCTGAACCATCAGCTGATCTTACGGAGAAGGCAGAATCTGAGCAGAAAATGGCTGCCAAGATGATCGGGCTAACCCTGGATATGATGGCTGCAGGCGGTATTTATGATCAGGTAGCGGGCGGCTTTCACCGTTATTCGGTGGATGCAAACTGGCAGGTACCACACTTTGAAAAAATGTTATATAACCAGGCATTAATGGTTATGGCTTACAGTGATTATTATCCGCTTAATGCCATGGATAAATATAAAACGGTTGTGTTTGAGACCCTGGCTTTTGTTCTGCGCGAAATGCGCTCTGCTGAAGGCGGCTATTATTCAGCGCTGGATGCTGACAGTGAACGCCCGGACAAACCGGGGCAACATGCCGAGGGTGCCTATTATCTGTGGTCTGAGGCAGAATTAAAAAAATTGCTGCTGGCTAATGAGTTTCAGTTTATAAAAAAATATTTTCATATCAGGGCACGCGGCAATATACTTTCTGACCCGCAAAATGAGTTTACTGACTTAAACATCTTTTATATTGATGAGGAATTCAGAAACGAAAAACTTGAGGCTGAAGAAAAGAAACTACTGGATTCGGTAAAGCGGAAATTAAAAAAACAGCGCCGATTACGGCCTGGACCGCATCTTGATGACAAGATTCTGACCGCATGGAATGGCATGATGCTGGCAGCTTTTGCCAAAGCCTCACGGGTATTTAATGAGCCGTCTTTTCTGGATGAGGCAATACAGTCAGTATCTTTTATAAAGAACAAGCTGTACGACAACAAGCACAAAAAACTTTATCGCCAGTACCGTAATAATAAAGCCGGTACCGATGCGGCCCTGTCTGACTATGTATGGTTAATCTATGGTTTGCTGGAGATATATGAAACCAGTGAAGACAGGCAGTGGCTGAACTGGGCAGTTGAATTGCAGCACACACAAAATGCCCTGTTTCTGGATAAAGCCAGCGGCTCTTATTTTGAATCGCTTGCCGGAGACAGTAGTTTGTTGTTCCGTTCAAAAAATATTTATGATGATGCCTTGCCTGCGGATAATGCTATTGCGCTGACCAACCTGAGAAAGCTGGCCGGTTTTATCGATAACCCTGACATTAAAAAAACATATAATTTACAGGCTGATCATCTGGTGGCCGGTTTTGCCTGGGTGATCAATCAGAACCCGGCTGCGGCCAGCATGTTACTGTCTGTTGAGATGCAGAAAAATCAATAATCAGCAGCCGGACAGGCTTATATTGATATTGCCTCTGCTGTCTGCCGCCTATTCAAGTAAAATATATTAATGATCTCCCGACTTGTATCTGTGGCGCCGATGATGGGCTGGACTGACCGTCATGCACGTTATTTTTTACGCATAATTACAACACATACGCTGTTGTATACCGAAATGGTCACTACCGGTGCATTGCTTAATGGCGACCGGAAAAAATTTCTCGCCTATCATCAAAGTGAGCATCCACTGGCATTGCAGCTGGGTGGCAGTGATCCGGCAGCTTTGGCCGAATGTACGCAAATGGCAGAACAGTTTGCTTATGATGAAGTTAATTTGAATGTCGGTTGTCCCAGTGACCGGGTAAAGTCAGGAATGTTCGGCGCCTGTTTAATGGCCAGGCCGGAACTGGTCGCAGACTGTGTCTTTGCCATGCAGGAAAAAGTAGATGTTCCGGTAACGGTGAAGTGCCGCATTGGTATTGATGATATGGAAGATTATGCCTCATTCGATAATTTTATTCGTATCGTGGCGGAAGCAGGCTGCCGTACTTTTGTTGTTCATGCCAGAAAAGCCTGGCTGAAAGGATTAAGTCCGAAACAAAACCGGGAAATACCACCGCTAAAATATGATTATGTGCATCGTCTCAAGCAGCAACATCCCGAGCTTGAAATCATCATTAACGGTGGTATTAAAACCATGGCAGGCGTTCAGCAGCAGTTACATTCTGTTGATGGCGTTATGCTGGGTCGAGAAGCGTATCATAACCCTTATCTGCTGGCGCCGGTTGACAGTCTGGTTTATCACGATCAGCAGGCAGTAATAAAAAGCCGCCAGCAAATTGTCGAAGAACTGTATGAATATATCGATTTCCAGTTGCAACAGGGGGTGAATCTGCATGCGATTACCCGGCACATACTGGGATTGTTCCAGGCTTGTCGCGGGGCAAAGGCGTGGCGACGTTATCTTAGTGAAAATGCTCATAAAGACGGGGCGGACAGCACAGTGGTAAAAGCGGCTTTAACGAAAGTATTGCCCAGGCTACTGTAACTCAAACCGGGTCTGGCAGACCCATTGCTGGTTTTGCTAATGCCTGCCACCGACTTTGAGTGCGAGTAGCAGCGGCTAGTCAAAACCGGTGATTTATAGCGCAGCCAGGTTTGCATTACCTCAAGACCGGCAGGCAAAATGAAAATATTTACACGCAGTGAAGTGAATGCCGGTAAGCGTTGAAAAATCCTACTATAATCAGTTCAGGATATTGTTTAACAATACAATTCTATACACTAAGGTCTCATGCTAATGATGCCTGTTTGAAATAACACTGGTTATGCAGGTAGGTCTATATGTCACCGCCACTTTTGACAGTCATCCGGAGTGAATAATAATTATGCAAATGGGTAAAAAATCCGGCCTGGCCTTTTCACTTTTCATCTTGCTTATTTTGTTTTTGGCACCGGCTTTGTATAAAAAAACAAACGCCAGTCAGTCACTGATTCTTGCTGTACATCCGTATTTACCTGCTGACGAACTGCTGGAAAAGTTCACTCCTATTGCCAACTACCTGAGTCTTCAGACCGGCAAAACGGTTGAGGTCAGGATTGGCAGTAGTTATGCGGAACATATTCAGTATATTGGCCAGAACAAGGTAGACATTGCTTATATGGGGCCGGCATCTTATGTCAAAATGCTAAGTCAGTATGGCAGTAAACCGGTGCTGGCCCGGCTGGAAATTAAAGGCAAGCCCTGGTTTCAGGGAAATATCATTACGCGAAAAGATAGTGGAATAACAAGCCTGGATGATCTTAAAGGTAAGCGTATAGCGTTTGGTGATCCGGCTTCAACCATGAGCTATATTGTTCCTCACTATATGATGTACCAGGCAGGTGTGTTTTCTGACCCGGCCAGCAAACATCAGTTTCTGTATAGTCATAACAACGTTGCCCTCGGTGTTTTATCCGGTGATTTTGATGCGGGTGCAGTAAAGCCGGCAGTATTCGCAAAGTTTGAAGCAAAAGGTTTACGTATTATTGCAAAAACCCCCAGAATCTCCGAGCACCTTTTTGTAACACGTAGCAACCTGCCGGCTGCTCAGGTCGATAAACTGCGCCATATCATGTTGAATATGAGTACTTCAGCAGCAGGTTTGGCAGCGCTGCACGCTATCAAGAAAAGTGTTACCGGCCTGGTTAAGGCTGATGCGACTGATTATGATAATTTGCGAAAAATCATCCTTGAAACACAGACTCTTCATTAAATCCAATGTCGCAACAGAATATCGCTAAAACATGGATTGGGTTGATCGTTATTTTACTGATGATATTTGCTGTAGGTTGGCTTATTCTTAATAAACACTTCCAGAGTGAACTCGAAATGAGCGCCATGGAAATAAGGCAGGAACTAAGCTTCATCGGTAATCTGGTTAAGGAAAGGCTGCAGAAACATGACTATCAACTTGCTGAAAGCCTTATTACAAGTTGGGGGAAAAGAACAGAAAATGTTGTTGATATCACTTTAACAACTATAAGCGGTTTTGAACTTGCCTATTTCAATAGCGCGTTGACACCTGTGCATGAGCATGTCGACGAGATTAAACTGCTGTATTCCTATGATGGCGTGGCCACTTTGAAACTGGTTACTAGCCTTGATAATATTTATGCCAGACATACATATTTGTTCTATCAGCTTTTAGCCGGTTATTTTTTTGTTTCACTGCTGTTCTTTTACCTGACATATAATCTGGTTCGCACCCAGAAACAGAAGCAGGCATTAAGTTTTGAAAATGCACAACGAATACGTGCTGAAAAAAATCTGGCCAAAGCCAATAAAATTCTGCAGGAGCGCGAACAGAACCTTGCCATTACTCTCAATAGTATCGGTGATGGTGTTATCACCACCGATGCCGAAGGCAAGGTGACGCGTATGAACCCGGTAGCTGAACATCTTACTGGCTGGACGCTGGCTGCAGCCAGTGGTCAGCCATTAAAAACTATTTTTAACATCATTGATGCTTCCACCCGCGAATCCATGAAAAACCCGGTTGACAGGGTTCTGTCCACCGGTGAAACCGTCTATCTGAGCAACCACACAGTATTATTGGCCAGGGATGGCCGGGAATTTCATATTACCGATTCAGCTGCACCGATACGAAGGCCGGATGACAATATTCTGGGAATTGTACTGGTTTTTAATGATGTTACCGAACGCAAGCAGGATGAGGAAAAGATTAGAACTCTCTACCAGGCCATTGAACAAAGTCCGGTTTCGGTAACCATCACTGATACTAAAGCAAACATCGAATATGTTAACAGTGCCTTTGAGCAGGCTACCGGCTACCTTTCTGATGAAGTGATTGGCCAGACCCATCATATATTACAATCGGGTAAAACGACCAGGCAGACTTACTGGGAAATGTGGCACACCATCACCAGTGGTAAACCCTGGCAGGGTGAAATAATGAATCGCCGGAAGAATGGTGAGCTCCTCTGGGAAAATGTCCACATTGCGCCGGTACTGAACAAGGCAGGCGTTATACAACATTACCTGGCCGTTAGAGAAGACATAACACTGCGTAAACAGCAGGAGGAAAAGATCCTGCATCAGGCACATTTCGATGCTCTTACCGATCTGCCTAATCGTTTTCTCTCCCTTGACCGTTTATCACAGCTGATAAATGAGGCAGAACGCAATAACAGTCTGGTTGCTGTGCTGTTTATGGATCTGGATGACTTTAAAAAAATCAACGATACACTGGGACATAATATTGGTGACAAGCTGCTGATTGAAGCCGCCAGTCGTTTAAACGATGAGGTGCGTAGTGGTGATACTGTTGGCCGCCTGGGTGGTGATGAGTTTATTATCCTGCTTGGCGGCCTGGATAGCGCCAGTGATGCCCGTCACGTAGTTGAAAGTTTGCTCAACCGGTTCCGGGATGCTTTCAATATTGATGGTCGTGAACTGATGATTACCGCCAGTATTGGTGTTGCTGTGTACCCGGATGATGGTAATACACCGGCTAAACTGTTACGCAATGCTGACTCTGCCATGTATCACTCCAAGGAAGAAGGTCGCAATACATACTCTTATTTTACCGATGCCATGAATCAGGATATTTCTCGACGACTGGCGCTGGAAGAGCAAATGCATGGCGCACTGGACAGGGGCGAATTCAGGATCTATTACCAGCCCAAGGTGGATATCGTTAACCGTAATATCATTGGTGTTGAAGCCCTGTTACGATGGAAAAATCCGGTTCTGGGTAAGGTGTCACCAGAAGAATTTATTGTTATTGCGGAACAGACAGGACTGATTATACCGATTGGACAGTTTGTATTGACAGCAGCACTGGAAATGACGGCCAACTGGCAGAAAAAAACAGGGCAACCGTTTAGCGTGGCCGTTAACCTGTCACCACGCCAGTTCCGCGACCCCAATCTGGTAACGTCTATTGAAAACGCCATCATACAGGCGGGAGTCCCGGTTACGTCACTGGAGCTGGAAATTACCGAGGGTGTGCTGATGAGTGGTCATACCCATATTGATAAAGCGCTGACGGCCATTAGTGAGCTGGGGGTAAGTATCGCTATGGATGATTTTGGTACCGGCTATTCCTCACTTAACTATCTGCGTAATTATCCTTTTAATGTGCTTAAAATTGATCGCAGTTTTATCAATGACATTACCGATGACAAGGCCGACCGGGAGCTGGTCAATGCAGCCATTGCTATGGCCCATAGTCTTGGGCTGACCGTTGTTGCAGAAGGGGTAGAGACTGAAGAGCAACTGGCATTACTTGCTGCACAGGGCTGTGAAATTGCCCAGGGATATCTTTATAGCAAACCTGTTTGTGCTGAGAAAATAACAGAAATGTTGTTGTCTGCTAACGAGACATGATCGCCCTGGATTTAAAACTCATAAGTGATTCCTAAACTCATGAAATCAATATCCGGTTCCAGCAGGGTATATTCAAATTCAAGGTTGGTTTTATCCGTTATTCTGAGTCCGGCGCCAGCGCCGAATGATATCGCACCTCCGTAACCTTCGAGGTTAAAACGACCACCTGAAATAGTTAAATATTCAGATAATAGTCCGGCTTTTCCCTTCACATAAAATTTTCCTGAACTTCGGTATACACCATAGAGCGCTAAGGTGTAAATATTCAGTCTGTTTGTATTTACCCTGTGTGCGGCGCTGGGCAGGCTGGTGGTATATTCCCCTTCCAGGGCAATGCCGCTTTTCTGGATATTGGCGCCAAACACTATGCCGGCGCTGGTGGTGTCATTGAATTTAATATTATCGCTGATCATGGTGCTGCCAGCTTTTGCACCGATATAAAGCTCGCCACTGGCAATAGCATTATAAAATAATGACAACAGTATCAAGAGTGAATGTTTTTTCATGTTAATTCCTGTTAGTTACCGTTACTGTTCGTATGATATTGCTAGTGGCGGGGAGGATGTCTTTAAGGTCATGCATTGTCGGGCATGAAACACAGTCGGCATGGATAGTCTGCACTGGACGACCCGTAAGCGGAGTGTGTTCAGTATTCTACTTGATTGATGAAAAAAGTGAGGATTAATCTGTGCTCAATGTTTTGTCTGGATGATTTTGAACAATGCTTATGATCAAGTTGCCGGCTGCCGCGATACCTTGTTGTTTTTTACGGCAATAATAATGATAATTTTTTAACACTCACCAATAAAACTGCGCCAGTTAATGAGCAGGCTGGCATCCGGTGATGCTTCAACTTTTATATCTTCACTGAAACCAAAGTCCAGTTGCTGGCAGTGGTTGATATTATAGGCACCGCCAAAGGTTATAAAGTAGCTGTCCGCTAACATTTTTAACCCGCTTTGCGGGTAGTAACTGGTATGTCCCTGTAATTGCAGTTTCAGGTTTATCTTTTCTGTCACTAACCAGGCAAGCATGACATGACCGTAGACGACAGAGTTAGACAACGGGATATTCCTGTAATTATCGCTGCCCGGTAAAACAAGCCCCGCATTGGCATTGATTAGCCAGTTTTTGCTTAACTGCCGGTTCAGGGCCAGCCATGCTGATAAATCGGTTGCGCCGTTGCTGCTGAGTTTCTCTTTATTACCGGTGGCCAGTTTTACTGCTGCCCATAAACTCAGGCTTGTTTTTCTGTTTTCAAGCAAAGAACGGGCGGCCGCTAGTTGTATGTCACTGAGCGTGGTGCTGGCTTCATTCAGGCTGAGTAATGTCTGTGAACGAAAGTTATATTCGATGTCATACTGGTTATTTTCAACCAGAGGGCGATTGCCGCGTGGCATACCCCATAACTGGTGCCAGCGATCAATGGCAGAATCAAATACCCCGCCACTTTGCTGAATTACCGGGACATCCAGTTTAAGGTTCCAGTCTTTATTGAGCGCAAACTGGTAGGAAAAATTAAAGCGATAAGCTTCGTAGTCGAGATAAATAGTTTCTGTGGATGCCGCTGAATTTATGGTTTGTATATTTAAGGTATTCGTGATGGCCAGACTGCTGCTAAACAGGCCACTTTTAGTATTGATTAAAGCCGCATTGGCGGGTAGGGCCTGTCCATGAATAAGGTTAAACAGGTTCTGGTCACGGGTTTCGAAGGGGCTGTAATTCAGGTAATTGTCAGCAGTGGTAGCATTGACCGGAAAAACGGTATTGAATAAAAAAAGTAAGGCAATGAGTGCAAGCTGTTGTTGCCATGACGCCCCGCCATCCCTGGCTCCTTGCGCTATACCGCCCATCCCTGGGCATACGCGCACCGCCGTCCTGGCTCCTTGCGCTATACCGCCCATCCCTGG
>JAJRUQ010000017.1 GCA_024277705.1 Gammaproteobacteria bacterium | reverse complement strand
TGCGCATTCTTGCGCCCACGACATTAGTGCTATCTTTGCACGTCAACGCAAATAAAAAACAAATTTTTTGTCGGGCGGTGCCCGATCTACCAGGATGACAGAAACTATTAACGTTTTTATTTGCGTTCATCTGTGGATAATATGTTTTTTCCCTGCGTGCTCTGCGCTTCTGCGAGAAATGATTTTTAAAGTTTTTAAGCCAGGTGACGGTTTTTCTCTTCGCTGACATTGGTGATTATTTTTGTTTGCTGCAGAAATGTTTCGGCATGATCCAGCGCTCTCAGACCGCCGGCGGTAAGCTGGCTGGGTGCCAGCAGACCGTCATTAAAAACAAAATATAGCAGTACCGCTGCTGCCTGCTGCATGTCCCACTGCTTGCCGTCATTATTTGCCTGTATCGTAGCTTTGATCACGCGACGGTAGTATTCAACAGGAATATCATCATGTGTGTTGCTGCGGAGATACACCGATAGCGCCTGATCCAGTTCACCGTATTTAACCATTTTGCAAACCTTTAAATGCCAGTGTTACCGGCGAGTGCTGCCAGTGAATATATAAGGGGTTTTCCAAACATGGGTTTTAGATCGACCTGTTTATTTTTATTGAGTCAAGTGTAGCAGTGGATGGTGGCCATATCTGGAAATAATGGAAAACGAGCATGCCGTTTGTGTTTGATTTATGTGGTTCCTTAACAGCTTTTTATTGTTCCAGCACAATAGTCAGCTTTTGTTTTTCTGGATGTTTTTATATCCTGTCAGTTTTTCGACATGTGTCACAGTTTGCTTTTTGAGTCTCGCTATACTGTCGCCAACCTTTCCGGTTTCTAATTGCGACTAAATTCCTGACGGCTGTTTCTCAGCCAGTATTAATTTCCAGTCTTTGGCCGTTATCCGGCTGATTTCTGCTTTGTTCTGTCACTGGACTAATGGAGGTCTAGTATGTCTATTTCTGAAATTTATCTGATAGTGCCAAATCCTGCGCTTGCCGGTTTGATCTGGTTTTTTATCGTTTCTGCAGTGCTTTATTTAGCGCGGTTACCGGCAAAAAAAACCATTCTTGCTTTTAGTGAGGTGTTGCATAACGCCTTTCGCATGGCGGCAGGTTCAGTGCATTCAGCTGACCGGCGTTTACAGGCGCGCAATCGTGAAGTGCTGCTGGAATCGGGGCGTGAAGCCAGTGAGCGTTTGATTGCGCGTGAGTTTCAACGTATTGAAGATTCGGTGGCGAATGATCTGGCGCAATACCCCGCCCTGCAACGCAAACTCAGTGAACGCATTACCAGCATTGAGGAGGATTACAAACAGAGTACAGAGGTACCGCCCGAGCCACCGCAGTGGAGCAAGGTGGTTGAATCAGTGGCAAAAGTCGACAGCAACGGCGACGTTATGGTGTCGCAAATTTTGAAAGATATTCACAAATCGATGGTCAGGGCACAGGACAATGCGATCAGCGAGCACCGCCGCGCCTGCCGGCAGCGCCATAATGTATTGAAGCGCATGATGCCGCACTGGCGTTCGGTGAAACAGCTGTTGGGCGAAGTCGACAGAAACATCGCCAGCATTCTTGAGCGTGCCTCCAAAATCGGCCGTTACATGCACGATTATGAAGAGGTCATCAAAGGCAGCGACCGTGCGCTGCGAGTATTGTCATCGTCATCGATCAGCCAGTTTTTTATCTCGGCCTTTGTGCTCAGCATCGCCATTGGCGGTGGCGTGGTCAACTTTACGCTGATTGCACGGCCGATGGCTGAGATGGTTGGCGGCAGTAATTTTATCGGCAGTTTTAAAGTTTCGGAAATATCCGCCATTGTGATTATTCTAGTGGAAGTCTCCATGGGGCTGTTTCTGATGGAATCGTTGCGCATCACACGTTTGTTTCCGGTTATCGGTGCGCTCAATGACAAGTTACGCGTGCGAATGATCTGGATCACCTTTGGTTTTTTACTGGTGCTTGCCAGTGTCGAAGCCGGGCTGGCGTTTATGCGCGAGATTCTGATGGAAGATGAACTGGCAACCAGTGCCATGTTACGTGGTGAGACGGCAGCTGTTGCCGCAGCTGATTTTGCCTGGATAACAACGGCGGCGCAGATGGGTATGGGTTTTATCCTGCCGTTTGTACTGGCGTTTGTCGCGATTCCGCTGGAGACTTTTGTTTCTTCCAGTCGCACCGTGGCTGGCATTCTGGCTTCGGCACTGTTGCGCGCGCTTGCTTTTATATTGCGCCTGACCGGCAATATCGCACGTTATACCGGCAAGACCCTGGTGAATATTTATGATCTGATCATTTTCGGTCCGCTGTGGCTGGAAGTCACCATCATAAAAAAAATGCGTTCGAGCAGGAAAAAAGCAGATTTACCCGCAACCGCGGTCAACCCTGATTATCAGGAGGCAGTATGAGATATTCTATAAATAAAATGTTAACGGTGAGCTTGCTGGTTTTGCAGGGACTGCTGCTATCCGCCTGTTCTGATAACCGGCCAACAAATACCGGTGTGTATCTTTTGCTGGATACCTCGGGTACTTATACCAGGGAGTTAACCAATGCGCTGAATCTGGTCAACGTGTTACTGGTGAAGCTGGAGCCCAGTGACTCGCTGGCGGTAGCGCGAATCGACACCGGCAGTTTCAGCGAAAAAGATATCATTGCCAAGGTGACTTTTAATGATCGCCCCAGCGAGGCCAATCGCCAGAAACGTCATTTTCGTGATGATATGGATACTTTTGTAAAAGAGGTAAAGCCATCGCGTTATACCGATATTACCGGCGGCCTTTTGCAGGCGGCTGAGTATCTCAATGAAAAAGGCAGTGGCCGAAAAACTATTCTGATTTATTCTGACCTGAAAGAAGAGTTGCCGGAAGGTTATGTGCGTGACATGCCGTTTCAACTGGAAGGTTTTGATGTTATCGCGCTTAATGTAACAAAGTTACGCAGTGACAATATTGATCCGCGTGAATACATGGATCGGCTGGAGAAATGGCAGCAACGTGTTGAAGAAGGTGGCGGTAGCTGGCGTGTGGTGAATGACATGAGTCGGCTTGAGAATATTTTTTAAGGTGGAGTTATTTAACCCGCATATTGCATGAAGAATGGCTTGCTTTTACGAATTCATCATGAAAAACAAACGCTTGATCAGGTTTTTGGTTGTTTTGAAAAAGCACAGTTTGCGCCTGCACCATTTTGCAAAAAATCTGGCTGCCCATCCTGGCCGATCCCCCTTGAACCATAGCTATTGCTATGCTTCTGCG
>JAJRUQ010000016.1 GCA_024277705.1 Gammaproteobacteria bacterium | reverse complement strand
GTATTTTTTATACGGGCATTACTCTTGAAATAAAATAGGTATTGAATATGTCTACAACTACTGGAACCGTTAAGTGGTTTAATGAATCTAAAGGCTTCGGCTTTATTGAACAGGAATCTGGCCCTGATGTTTTTGCACACTTTAGTGCAATCACTGGCTCAGGTTTTAAAACACTTGCAGAAGGTCAAAAAGTTGAGTTTACTGTGACACAGGGTCAAAAAGGTCCTCAAGCAGAAAACATCGTTGTAATCTAATTTCGGATTGCAATAGATCTGCAATGTCATGTTGCGGGTTGTAGAAAGGCAAGACTTCGGTCTTGCCTTTTTTATTGCCATTTTTTTTGTCAGGTTTGTTTCCGGTCAGTAGCGGACTTTCGGGTAAACAACATTTTTGCCGCGAAGGACGCAAAGAAAAACATTTTTATTTGTGCGCTACGCGCGCAAACAATAAATAGTTTGATTCGTTTTTTGCTCTTCTTCGCGTTTTTTGCGTTCTTCGCGGCAAAGCGTTTTTAAGGTTTTTAAAGGTCAGCTAAGGCTCAAGATCCGACATAAAGACAGGGTCTACGGGATTAAATATCCGACCACATACGCAATAAATTAACATAGCTATTGCTTAGCTGCTCAAGTTCGTTTGAGCCGGGTGAAGTTTTTATCAGGGTTTCGCGTGCCTGGCTCAGGTTGTACAGAATTTCACGTTTGGCCGGGTCACGGATGGTGCTTTGCAGCCAGGTGACAGCAACTAAGCGTTCGCCACGGGTAACTTCTGCAACCCGATGGGTGCTGGAAGAGGGGTAGAGTACAGCGTCACCGGCTTTCAATTTCACCTTGTTTTCGCCAAATACGGTGGAAATCACCAGTTCGCCGCCATCATAGGCCTCAGGCTCATTTAAAAAGATAGTAATGGATATATCGGAACGATAACGCTGGTTTGGCGGACCCATAACCGGGTCGTCCACATGGTTGCCGTAAAACATGCCTTCGGTATACCTGGCATAGTACGGTGCGGCAATTTTTGCAGCAAAAGCACTGGCGATATAGGTTGGGTTTTTGATAAGTTTACCCATGACCAGATTGTTCAGACGCTGGGTTTCAATTTCTGAAACAAACATCTCGTGATTATTTTTTACGCGTTTTGCCTCACTGCCGGCGGTGCTTGTGCCTTCTCGAAAATTGGCGGTTGCCATTAAATCCAGAACAACACTTATGTCTTCTTTGTTTAGTACATCAGGAATAGTAACAAGCATGTTTTTCTCTGTTTAAGTTCAAGTATAATTAGCGCTTAATTTTAACAGAGTATTAACGCTAAGAGAGAGTGGGATATGAAACTGAATATCATTGTTGATGGTCGTGCTAACACGTTTGAGGTGCCTGACAGCCTGCTTGTTGAAGCTAAAGATTTTTTTGAGAAGCTGGACGCGGATATGGATAAAGGCTGGCAGATGAGCCGTGACTGGGTTGAAAAGCCGGATTCAGAACAACGTTGTCAGATTGCTGCAGACAAGATTTTGACAGCCATTGAAATGTCGAATGAAAAGATGTTGATGTTGATGTCGGCTTATATTTTACGTACCAAGCCAGGGATAAAGTCAATTAATATTGATATCACCGGTGATATGAATGAAACCGATCTGATTATGGAGCATGATTCGGTTAAACCACTGGGACCTATTTTTAGTTAAATTCTTAATACAGCTATTTTTCAAAAAAAAGGCCAGCGCATGAAAAATCATCCGCTGGCCTTTTTTATGATCCTGAATTTGTCAGCAGTTTAGAAAATCAGGTTCATCACCGTCATTGAAACGATCAGGAATAATATCGTCATAATACTGCCGGCTTTCATGAAGTCAGGGACGCGATAACCGCCAGGACCCATAATCAGGGCATTGACCTGATGAGTCGGGATTAAAAATGAGTTTGACGTCGCAATGGCAACCGTTAATGCAAAAATAGCCGGATCAGCACCGTCTACGCCCAGCGCTATATTGACCGCCAGCGGTACCAGTAACACGGTGGCACCAACGTTGGACATCACTAATGTAAAGAAGGTGGCCAGGGCAGCAACAGCAAGTTGAATAACCCATACCGGCATGTCGCCAACAACATGCAGTGTCTGCTCGGCAATCCAGAACGCAGTACCTGACGTTTCTACTGCCAGACCCAATGGAATCAGGCTGGCAAGCAGAAAGACGGTTTTCCAGGAGACCGCTTCATAAGCTTCATCGATATTGAGTACGCCGGAAAGTACCATACCGATGGCGCCGGTAAGCAAGGCAATGGATAAACGTAAATCGGTAAATAATACCATGCCCAGAGCAATGGCAAAGAACAGGCCTGCCCAGCCGACTTTATTGGGACGGGTTTCTTCATGCGGGAATTCGGTGGTGACCACGACGAAATTTTTATCTTTCTGTAATCGTGCCAGTGCGTCCCAGCTGGTATGAACCACCAGTGTATCACCGGCTTCCAGTGGCAGGTTACGGATGTCATCACCTTCACGTAGAGTTTCACCATTACGGTGCAGGGCAACCATGGCAACACCATAGGTTTTGCGCATCCACAGGTCACGGGCGGATTTGCCGATGAGTGACGAGCTTGGCGGGATAACGATATCAGCAATACCGGACTTGCCACTGGAAAGAGCATCGGTAAAGGTTTGCAGTTCACTGCGAAGTTCCAGTTTGTGTTTTTCAACAAAGGCCAGTAAGTTTTTAGGTGCCGCAAGTACGCCGAGAACACTGTTTCCCTGTATGCCTAAATCACGAGCTAAACCGCCGGGGCCGACTCGCTGGTCATCAGCACCGGTGTGAGAGGCGATAATACGAATACGTTCAACGGTTTCGATATCGTCCAGTTTTTTACCCACCAGATTGCTATCAGCCGGTACTTCAACTTCAAACAGCTCGTAGTCCAGGTTGTAAATATCTTTAAAATAATCAACCGTATCAGCACCGGTTGAACCTTCACCTGATGCTTTTGGTAAAACAAAGCGACCCAGTATAACGAAATACAGGATGCCGGTGATCACCAGTGAAACACCAATAGGCGTTACCGAAAACAGTGACCATTGTGCCATTTGTTTGTCAGCCGGCAGTGCCACATTGGAGGTAATGATTAAGTCATTCAGCAGGATGAGTGGTGAAGAGCCCACCATGGTTACGGTACCGCCTAAAATCGCACAGAAGCCCATCGGCATCAGCAGGCGGGACATGGGCAGGCCGGAACGGGCAGAAATACGACTGACCACCGGCAGGAACAAAGCCGTCGCACCAACATTTTGCATGAAAGATGAGATAAATGCGACGGTACCGGAGATGATCGGAATAATACGTGTTTCGGTGGTGCCGCCGACCTGCAGAATAAAGGCCGCAACTTTGGTCATCAGCCCGGTTTTATCGAGACCGGCGCCGATAATCATGACTGCAATAATAGACATTACAGCATTACTGGCGAAACCATTAAAAATCTGGCTGGTATCCACCAGCCCATCTGACAGCCCCATGTACGGTGCCAACAGGCTGCTTAAGCCGAGCAGAACCATGATCGTGATTGCTGCTACATCGACATCAACGATTTCAAAAGCAAACAGATAAATAGTGAGGACTAAAAATACCGTTACCCAGGCAACTTCAATGCTGGGGGTAACCGTTGATAAAACATAAGCAAGAATAGCGAAGAAAATCCCGGCAATAATCTTTTTTACAGGTAGCGTCTTTTTATCGTCTGACATGAAAGTGTCCTTAATCTTGTATAGTGGTCGGTTGTATCGGGTATTTGCCTGTAAATTACGCAGATATGAAGTTGTTGTAACGCAACTCTGGAAACGCGTTAATCAGAGCCGTACCAGCAACAATAGTTAATATTGTCATGTGGTGATTACATGCAGGCGGCTGAAATTTAAGGCAGCAGATTCTACAGAGATATTAAGGTTTTGTCGAGTTGTGTATGGTTGAAATTGTGCTTTAGCGATAGTTATTTATGGATAGGCTGTAAATTTTCGCCTGCTAAAATGATTTTAATATTGTCGCTTGCTGTATGTGTTATTTTTTTGCTTTTTCAAGGAGATGAAGGAGGCGCTGTTTAATATATTCTTTAAGAGATAGCACTTTGATTTTAATTGATTAAATCAAAAAGTCGCGTACTATGTCGAAGTAATATCCTTGTTGATATGAGAATGTTATTTTGAATAAAATTTTCCCGTTTTTAAACTGGATTCATGAGTTAAAGGATCCGCAAATACTTCGCGCAGATATGATTGCCGGCCTGACCGTGGCGCTGGTTCTTATCCCCCAGTCAATGGCGTATGCAACCCTTGCCGGTTTGCCCGAAGTGTATGGTTTATATATTTCATTTGTTCCTGTGTTTGTTGCTGCGCTCTGGGGATCGTCGCGGCAGCTGGGTACGGGCCCGGTAGCAGTGGTATCAACCATGACGGCGACCATGCTGACGCCTATTGTTATTCCAATGCTGGGGTCGGAATATACGCAGGAAGAATATCTGGCTTTATATATTCCCACCGCAATGTTCTTAACTCTGCTGGTTGGTTTGTTTCAGTTTTTTCTGGGTTTATTTCGCCTAGGAGCCATTGTTAACTTTCTGTCACACCCGGTTATTGTCGGTTTTACCAATGCTGCAGCCTTGTTTATCGGCCTGACTCAGGTTTCAAAAATATTCGGTGTTGATATGCCCGGAGGCGCCAGTGATCATTTCCTGACGGTTCGCATCATGGGGGTTGTCGAAAAGCTGAACGTCACTCACCTTGAAACCTTATTTATGGGAATCTCATCATTTGCCATCATGATGGGGTTAAAACGTTTTGCGCCAAAAATACCCGCTGTTCTGGTTGCGGTAGTCACAACAACGGTGGTTAGTTATGCCATCGGTTTTGAAGCAATGGGTGGTCAGGTGGTGGGCTCGATACCGGAAGGTCTGCCGGGATTTGCGATGCCGGCCTTTAATCTTGAAGCCTTATCGGGGCTTTTCATTGGCTCTATCATTATTGCCATGGTTGGCTTTATGGAAGCAATATCAATCGCTAAAGCGATGGCGGCAAAATCCAAAGACCGTATTGACCCCAATCAGGAACTTATTGGCCAGGGGCTGGGGAATATTTTTGGCAGTTTTTTTCAGGCGTATCCGGCATCAGGTTCTTTTTCACGCTCGGCAGTTAATTTTAATGCAGGGGCAAAAACAGGTTTTTCATCGGTAGTGACAGCGATCATTGTAGTGATCACCTTATTGTTTTTGACTCCGCTATTGTATCATCTGCCCAAGGCTACACTGGCGGCAGTGGTCATCATGGCAGTGTTCGGTTTAATTAATTTTAATGCCATTAAACATATATGGCGGATAAACAAACATGACGGTATCGCTGCGATGGTGACTTTTGTTGCGACTATTGCTTCTGCGCCAAAACTTGATCATGGCATTATTATCGGTGCGGTGCTGGCCATAGTTTTATATTTATATCGCACCATGAAACCCCGGGTGGCTGTTTTGGGTCGTTATAAAGACGGTACTTTGCGTGATATCGAAATCAATAAAGATTTACCAACGGATAAGCATATTATTGCTGTCCGTTTTGATGGTTCTTTGTATTTTGCAAATGTCTCCTACTTTGAAGACACTATGTTAAAAGCAGTGGCAGCCTATCCTGATGCTAAATACTTGCTGGTGGTTGGTGATGCGATTAACCAGATTGATGCCTCAGGAGAAGAAGTTTTACATCAACTGGTTGAACGTTTACATGACAACGGTATGACCGTCGTGTTCAGTGGCCTGAAAAGACAAATTTTGCAGGTAATGCTCGCCAGTGGCCTGCATGATGTGATTGGTGAGCAGAATATTTTTTCAAATGAAGATTTTGCACTCGATGAAATATATAAACGTCTGGATCTTGATGCCGTGGGAGGTGCGTGTCCACTCAAGCGCCAGTTAGAAGTGAAGTCGGAATCGGTGTAAAGTTTTGATAAAGCGGCTGTAGAAAATGAAACAACTAAAAGGGTTCAGGTTTTTTATTGCTGGCTTTATTCTGTTGTTTTTGCATTGTCCCATTTCTGCCGCAGTCGGCCAGACGGTAAGTCCTGCAGTCAACGATGCGGTTATTCTGATGTACCACAATGTTGCGGATGATACACCGTCCAGCACCAGTGTTACTCCTGAACGCTTTAAACAGCATATGGACTATTTGTCTGATAACGGATATACCGTGTGGCCGTTGTTTAAAACCCTGGTATATCTGTCGACCGGCAGAGCCATTCCTGCAAAAACCGTTGTGTTGACCTTTGATGATGCCTACCAGTCGGTATACAGCGAAGCCTTTCCTCTGCTAAAAGAAAAAGGCTGGCCATTTACGGTGTTTGTTACCACGCAATATATCGCTGAAGGCTATGTGAATTTTATGAGCTGGCAGCAGCTGCGTGAGATTCAGCGTTACGGTGGTGAGATAGGTAACCATAGCCTGACGCACCGCCACCTGGTTCGTCATCGCAGTGATGAGTCTAAACAGCAATGGCGTGAACGTATTACCCGCGAAGTCGAGCAGGCACAGTTTGTTTTGCAACAGAATATTACGCATCCGGTACGCGCAGTAGCCTATCCTTATGGTGAATATTCAAAAGAGCTGGCGGGCTTGATTCGCGAGCTTGGTTATTTTGGTCTTGGCCAGCAGTCCGGTGCCGTGAGTACAACAAGTGATTTTCAGAGGCTGCCGCGTTTTCCGATGGCGACCGGTTTCGACGGACTGGATGATTTTGCGATAAAAGTGGCAGTCAAAAACCTGCCGGTCACGGTGTTTTCACCGGATGATGGCATTGTCAGCAAGGATACGAAAATACCGGTACTGATTATGCGGCTGGAACCGGGAAATTATAAAAAATCAGGTTTACGTTGTTACACCTCGGGGCAGGGGCAGATACGTGTTGACTGGATCGATCAGGAAAATTCTGTGGTGAGTGTCAGGGCGAATGAAGCGATCAGCCCCGGCAGGGTAAAATATAACTGTACCGCACCGTCAAAAAGTGAAGCCGGGGTGTTTTACTGGTTCAGTTATCTGTGGATGAAACCCGAGACCGATGGCCGCTGGTACCGGGAATGACTCAAACCGGCCATTAAGAGACGTTGGCAGTTTGCAGCCACCGGGGTCGGAGTCATTTTTAACTACTTACCAGTTGTTATGCTGTGTTGGTTACTAAAATGACTCCGACCCCTGAATATTTAGATCGGCCAGAAAGAGACGTTGTAAGTTAAAACTTTTAACTTACAACGTCTCTTTCTGGCCGGTATGAGTCATTGCGCATATGCTGTATTCAGGATTAACAGATATTTTTAGTCATTCGATAATGCTGTATCGCATCAAATAAGCGGTAACTTTTTTTGCTTGTGCGGTAGCCAAGTTTTTTATAAAAGCCCACGGCGTTTTCTCTTGCATCCAGTACCATTGTTTGATGCAACGATTGTTTTGCGCGTTGCTCCAGTCGGTTAATGAGTTCGCGGCCAATGCCCTGTCTTTGGCAGGATTCGGACACGGCCATATAACGAATCTGCGCTTCACTGTGTGAATTAAACTGCAGGCGGGCAATGCCGATGACCTTATTTTTATCATCCCCGCCGTTGGTCACGGCCATGAGATGAAAACACTGTGCTTCCAGGTCATCACTTTCAGAACCTTCAGGCTGGTTCCAGGGTGCGCGCAGCAGCTTCCAGCGCAGGTGGTAGTAGTGCTTGAACTCAGTACGGGTTTGCGGTTGTCTGATATGGTAATGCACAGTGCTTCCAGCGTTCATCCGGTATTGCTATGTTAAGGATTTAACAAGTCACTGGCATGCAGCAGTGCATCGATACGCTGATGGAATATTTTGTTGGAATCAAGGTAGTCCAGTACACCCTGTTGCTGCAGCATTTTATGCACATCCTTGCAGGCTCCGACCAGAAGTAGTTCCTGCCCGGCATTTATGGTGTCGCTGATAATATCTTCCAGTGCGCGTGACGTGGTGAAATCAATACAGGGGACGTCCGACAGGTCGAGTAACATGATCTGATAATCAGTGATCATGGAGTGATTTCTGACCAGTGATTTGGCGGAAGAGAAACTCATCGGCCCGCTCATGTGAAATAACATGATCTGACCATCTGCCTGTTCCAAGATCTGCATTTCCTGTTCAGATAGTGCCCGTTCATAAGCGGTGTTGTCACTCGGCCGGGTAATGGTTTTCATGCTGGCAATCTGCATGTCGGTGATTCGTTTCATGAACAGGAAACTCGCCATGATCATGCCGACACCAACAGCGAGTAACAGGTCGATGGTGACGGTAATAATTAATACCGTCAACATGATTGCGACACCGGCTTTGGGTGCGTGTTTTACCCGTTTTAAATAATCCCAGTCAATGATATCAACGCCGACCTTGATTAATATACCGGCAAGAACAGCCTTTGGAATGTCGCTAGCAAGCACCCCCGCGCCAAGCACGATGGCCAGTAATATCAGTGCGTGTAATGCACCGGAGATCGGGGTGCGTCCACCCGCTTTTACATTAACCACGGTGCGCATGGTGGCACCGGCACCGGGAAGACCGCCAAACAGACCGGCGATGGTGTTGCCGATACCCTGACCGATCAGCTCACGGTCAGATTTGTGCTGTGTGCGGGTGACATTGTCGGCCACCAGTGAGGTGAGCAGGGAGTCAATAGCACCCAGGCCTGCCAGGGTAAGACTGGAAGCAATCATTTGCAGCAATAAATCCATCTCGATGACCGGATAGCGAAACTCCGGGAAACCGGTGGGAATGTCACCGATAATAGGCGTACTGCCTGCAGGCATCAACAACAGGTAAACCAGAGTGCCGATAATTAATGCCAGCAGCGGGGACGGTGCCAACTTGTTTACTTTCGGCAAAAACATGGGAACACCGAAGACTACCACCAGCGCAATGGCTCCCAGCAGCAGTGATGCACTGTCGAACAGGCTGATGTTTTCCGCGACTGATAGCGCGGCGACCAGCGGTTTGTAGTCCGCCGGCTGACCGAGTAAAGGTCCGAACTGCAGCAGGATAATGATGACGCCGATACCGCTCATAAAACCCGAGACCACCGGGTGTGGCACCAGTTCGATATATTTGCCCAGTTTTATCATGCCAAATACAATTTGAAACAGGCCACCCATCATTACCACGGTGAATGCTAACGCCGCACCCTGAGACGGATCATCCGGATACATGCCGGTGTACTGGATAAAAATAGCCGCCATTACCACCGTCATCGGACCGGTAGGGCCTGATACCTGGGCCGGAGTGCCGCCAAACAGCGCTGCAAAAAAACCGACAAAAATAGCGCCGTACATGCCGGCGATGGGGCCGACACCGGAGGCGACCCCCATTGCCATTGCCAGAGGAAGAGCGACCACAGCGGCAGTGAGCCCACCGTATATATCGCCACGTATATTATTAAAGTGTAAGCCGTTGATAAAATTCATGTGGCGAATTTTAAAGGGTATGGTTGCGGGTTGCTATAGCTGCTCTAAATGATTTATAACAATTCATAATCCTGTTGTTAGTTTATGGATACCGTAAATGAGTTTTAAGAGAAGTTAAAAGTTAAAAGTTAAAAGCTGGACAAGCTTATGTTTAACAAGCTTGTTTTGGTTTAATGTTTTTAAACTTACAACTTAAAACTTAAAACTTCTCTTCCTGGCCGGTTTGAGTCATTTTATTCAGTGACTAAAGACGTTGAGAAAACCATGAGAAAATTTTATAACCGGGCATGGGCCTGGCAAAGAAGTAACCCTGTGCCTGGTCACAAAACAGACGGGTTAATTTTTTATGACATGATTCGGTTTCCACGCCTTCGGCAACCACTTTCATATTGAGCTTATGTCCCAGCATAATAATGGTTTCGACAATGGTCGCTGCCTCCGAGTCGTCCTCCATTTCAGCAATAAACGAGCGGTCGATTTTAATTTCGGAGAAGGGAGCCCGGTGCAGCTGCACCATTGACGAATAGCCGGTTCCAAAGTCATCGATGGAAAGATGGAACCCTTTCATGCGTAATCGTGTCAATATATCCAGAGATTTTGTTAACTCCTGCATCAGTACGGTTTCTGTCACTTCCAGCACTATTTGACTGGGGGGCAGGTCGTATTTCTGCAGCAGACGCCCCATTTTTTCCGGCAGGTTGAGATCTTTAAGTGTGTTTGATGACATGTTGACTGCAACCTGAATGGATAAGCCCTGTTCACGCCATGCCTGGCATTGCTGCATAACCTGGGTTAATACCAGCCAGGTTAAATTATCAATTAAATTATACTGTTCCGCCGTGGGGATGAAGAAATCGGGCATGATCAGATCGCCATTCGGACGCTGGTATCGTACCAGTGCTTCGACGCATGCTTCAGCATGGCCATGCAGTGCCACCTTGGGCTGGTAATATACAACAATACCGTTATTTACCATGGCATCGCTTAATTCATCGGCTGAGATCTGTTCGCTTTTGGTGTTGTTGTTATGGTTTTTCGGGGTAACAGAGAACTGGCATAATAACTGATGCAGTTCATCATGGCGGAAAGGTTTGTTTAAACTGCCGACAATATTGAGACCCTGCTCAACGGCCAGCTTCTGTGCTGAATGCAGAACGCCGGAATCAAAACCACTCATCAGGATAAGCAGGGCATCACTGTGAATTTCAGCCAGGAATCGAATAATTTCAATACCATCGACTTCCGGCATGATGAGGTCGAGAACGATGATACTGGCACTTTGATCGTATTGTTTCCTGAAAGCATCAGCACTGTTGAATTGTTCAGCGTCAAAACCAGCCTGTTCTGCGACATCACAGACAAAGCTTGCCAGATCAGCTTCATCATCGATGACGATTAATTTCGGTAATGTCATGATTGTGACCTCTCATCAAGCAGCTGTCTGACTCGCAATGCCAGTTCTGCTTTACGATAGGGTTTATTGATCAGCTGTGTCGCGAATCGAGCGAGAGCATTCTGGGCAATGGTCTTTGAGGTAAAACCTGAAGAGAGTAGTACTTTCAGTTGCGGCCACTGTTGTGTTGCCTGTTCGGCTAGCTCATAGCCGTTAATGCCGCCGGGCATGATTACGTCGGTAAATAACAGCTGTATGTTATTTTCTTTGGCCAGTATTTCCAGTGCCTGTGCGGCATTTTCCGCCAGCCGGGTCTGATAGCCCAGGTCTGACAGATACTGATCGGCCAGTTGCAAAAGATCAGCTTCGTCATCAACTATCAATATGTTTTCATTGCCGGTGGGCAGTTTTTTCTCATGGTTTTTATTCATTACCGGTGCTGTTATTGAGCGGGTAGAGCGGGGCAGGTACAGGCGCATAGTCGTTCCGACACCGGGCTCCGAGTATATTTTGATCAAACCATGGTAACGTTTGACAAAACCGTAGACCATGGCCATGCCCAGGCCGGTGCCTTTACCCTTTGCTTTGGTGGTAAAAAAGGGTTCAAAAATATGTTCCAGAGTCTCTTTATCCATGCCGGTACCGGTATCACTGAGCAATAATTGCACATAGTCGCCAGCTTCGATTTCATAATTAAGTTCAGCATAATCAGTGTCCAGTGTCTGGTTGCTGGTTTCAATCAACAGTTTTCCACCACCGGGCATTGCGTCACGGGCGTTAATGGCCAGATTCAGAATAGCATCCTGAAATTCCCCGGTGTTGATTTCGGTCAACCATAAGTCATCGGCCAGATGATACTGGACTTCAACTTCGGGGGTTAATGAACGGGTAATCATGGTATTGAGTTCATTGAGTGAGGCGTTGAGATTTATCACGGTTTTTTCTGTGCTTTGTCGACGGGAAAAAGTCAGTAGTTGTCGTGTTAAATCGGTACAGCGCAGAGTGGCTCTGGTGGCGGTTTCTACCCAGCGGTGCGGTTTTTCATTTTCTGGAAAAAGCTTGCCGAGGAAGTCCAGATATCCAAGAATGATGCCGAGCTGGTTATTGAAATCATGAGCAATGCCACCTGATAGTTGACCGATAGCGTCCATCTTCTGTGAA
This sequence comes from Gammaproteobacteria bacterium, assembly GCA_024277705.1. Taxonomy (GTDB): domain Bacteria; phylum Pseudomonadota; class Gammaproteobacteria; order SZUA-229; family SZUA-229. The sequence continues at coordinate 5,410 of JAJRUQ010000016.1, read as the reverse complement.
CGTCGCAGTGCTTCTTCGGTTTGCTGGCGTTCGGTAATATCCTGTTTAATCGCAATAAAATGACTGATTTCACCCTGGACATCAAATACTGGCGATATGGTTTGTTCTTCGCTATACAAGCTGCCGTCCTTTCTTCTGTTGACCAGTTCACCATGCCAGACATCGCCGGCAAGAATGGTATCCCATATTTTCTGGTAAAACACGATATCGTATTTGCCGGATTTCAGCAAACGGGGTGTCTGTCCGGTCGCTTCCTCCTTACTGTATCCGGTGATCCGGGTAAAGGCATCATTAACCCACTGAATAGTGCCATGCTGATCGGTAATAACAATACTGTTGGCCGCCACTTTGAGTGCCGCTGCCTGTATCCGCAGCTGTTCTTCTGCTTTTTTAATTTCGGTGATATTTGTTCGAATAGCCACATACTGATAAGGCACAGCGTTATCATCCATAAACGGCACAATGGTGGTATCTACCCAGTAGCGGCTGCCATCACTGGCAAGATTTTGAATCTGCCCGTGCCAGACATCCCCCCGGGAAATAGTAAGCCATAAGTTTTTATAGAATGAAGCCGGGTGGTAGTTTGATTTAGACAAACGGTGATTCTTGCCGATCAGTTCTTCCGGTGTACGCTGGTTGATATCACAAAACTTCTGATTAACATAAGTAATGACGCCTGTACTGTCACTGATACTGACAATGGCGTGCTGGTCCATGGCGAATTTCTGATAGTTCAGATCAGCAACGGTTCGTCGTAGAGCAACTGTTGTTCTGCTTAGTTTAAACAGAATATAAGCGATATAAACCAGTAACACTAATGAGAAACCGTACAGTAACAGACGGTAGATATTTGCCTGATGTACCATTTTGTTGTATTCAGTAATATAGGTCTGCAGCAGCTGATTCATGCTTTGTGTGGTGGGCACAGTAAGTAATTGTTGCATCAGAGTATCCATCTGTTCTTTATATTCAAGTACGATATTGATATGTGACAGCAGGATATCCAGATCATCACGTGCATTGGCAGGATATGATGAGAAATCAGACTTCAGGGTTTCGGCAGAAATGCTCAGTTTTGCACCAAGCTCAGTTTCATTGGTCAGATTATAGATAATAATATTGCGTAACAAGCTGTTTAGAGACTGCTGCAGGATATTGTCCTGTTTGCTGTAGGACAGATGGGACAGGACCTGAGTGGTTGCTATGGGTAAGTAACGCAGTGAGTTGTTAAGTACAGCATTACGGGATTTAAAGCTTTCCAGCCATTTACTTTTCTGTAGCAGTGCCTGTTCGACGGCATCAGCGTGGCGGGCGATGGTTGCAGGGTTTTCGTTACACTGTTGTCGTATTCGTTGTGAAATGTCGGCCTGCAGCTGCTTTAAGGTAACAAGATTACTGACGGTTGAATCGTAGTATGGCAACAGTCCCAGCCGTATTTCCAGTATATGCTGATTTAAAACAGCATCGACCTGTTTAAACTGGCTGATACTGTCGATAATATGGTCATGTTCGTTAAGATCAATCGACTGTGTTTTAAAGTAGAGAAAGGATATGATGAATAAAGCCACCAGTCCCGGTATCAAGTGTTTCAGTGGTAACTGCTTCATGGCTTGTTACCCGGCTGTTTCTGGCGCTGAATAGCGGGTAATGGCTGTCCCCTGTATTCACCGGCAAGGGTTTTCAGAAAGGCAACAATGCTGCTGACGTCCTCATCTGAAATGGATCGGCCAAGCTGATGTTTTGCCATCACCTTCACTGCCTGCTCAAGCGTTTGCACTGAGCCATCATGGAAATAGGGCGCGGTTAACGCCACCAGGCGCAAGCTGGGAACACGAAATACATGACGGTCAGCAGCATTACCGGTGACATTAAAACGACCGAAATCAGCATTTGTCAGTTTTCGTTTTGTGGAAAAATAATCACCGAACACACCAAATTTCATAAACAGGTTGCCGCCTACATTACTGCCCTGATGGCAGGCAACACAACCATAGGATTTAAACAGCTGGTAACCGTGTTTTTCATCCTGATTAATGGCATCGCTCTCACCAAGTAAATAACGGTCAAAGCGTGAGTTAATGGTGATCAGGCTGCGTTCAAAAGTGACGATAGCATCCCGGATATTGTCTGCGGTTATACCATCGGCATAAAGTTTATTGAAAGCAAGGGTATATGTTGCATCCTGTTCCAGCTTTTTAATAATTGCTGGCCAGTTGCTGGCAAATTCTTTTTCATTTGCCACAACAAAATTAATCTGTTCATGCAGATTAGCTGCACGTCCATCCCAGAATTGTTGATGGTTGAGGCTGCTGTTGAATACTGTCGGTGTGTTGACGTCGAGTTCAACACCGTTTCGCCCCAGAGTATGGTGCCGGTGGTTGGCACCATTACTTTCCAGTAAATGGCAGCTGGCACAGGACATGTCATTATCCCGCCCCAGTCGTTGTTCGTGAAACAGGTTTTTACCTAATGTCAGTTTTCCGGGGTTGAGATTTTTTGCCGGTAGAAGTGGCTGGACGGGTTCGTGGCGCAGGTCCGGCTGTACCGGTAACCGGCCGGGTGTTGGCTCAGTTTGATTTGCGTTAACGGTTAGTGGAATGAATAACCAGGAAGAGATAATAAATAATACAGGCAATAAATATTGCACATAATATTGACTCCTGTTATTAATCTGCCTCATCCTTTCAACATGCATGTCTTGTTTGCTCTGTATAGCATAGGATAATAGCCGTTATCCACTAACTTTTCGAGTATTCTGTCTGATTATGCTAAACCTGAAGTATTTAGTTGTTCAGGACGGGGGAGCAGGTTTTTTTGCGGGTTTAAAAAAATCAGGCAAAAACAACCCAGGTCGTGGCAATATATTTCACGCCCTTTTCCAGAGTCACACCACGGTGCTCATGGGTCCAGAAGGGCGGGAACAAGCATAATTTACCGGCCTGTGGTTTTACCTTGACCTGCTGGCAGGAAAATTCGGTTTCACCGCCCGGGCCGGCAACATCATTTAAATACCATACTGCCACTAATTGCCGGTTGGCAAATTCGTGGCTACCACCATCGATGTGCCAGTGGTAAAACTCGCCGGGGTTAGTGCGTTGTATGGCATAACCATTGTCTTTAAACGGTGCTTTAAAAAACGGATAGCTTTCGCGGAATTCCTGTATGGCATGGCCCAGGGAGCGAAACAGTTCGTTGTCCAGATCTTTCCAGTTGTCTTTTCCGCTGGTAACCAGGTCGGTTGAGCGTTTTATACTGCGGTCTTTATCCGCCATTTGCCCGATCAGTCCCTGATACTGGTTCTCGCTGTCGGCTTCAAAGCGTCGGATCATTTCATTGCAGATATCCAGAGGCAGGGCATTTTGTTTTTCAAAAATAAAAGAATTGGCTTTGACTTCGATGATGGTTTTATTGGGAGTATTCATTGTTACTTAACCGCGGGTTCTCTTTATATATTATCAGGCATGAATATTAACAGGCATTTAACTTTTTAGTTTGCTCATGAAGAGCAGTTGTAAGTTATAAGTAGCAAGTTAAAAGCTGGATAACCTTCTGTTTGACGAGCTTCTTTTGATTTATGTTTTTAAACTTAAAACTTACAACTTCTCTTACAGGCTCAATGGCGGTGGTTGAATCTGTAGTGTTGAGTTTGTTTCATTCGATTTACAGGTGCTGGTTATTTACCAGGGATTCTATTTTACTTGAGCAGTTGATTGTATTCTTTTGATATATATTTAGTATTTCTCTAGCTAGCTGTTGCCAGTGCTGGTCAGCCCGGGTTAAGACATGTGCCACAGGGGTTATGTTTCGGGTTTTGCTGACACACCAGTCTTCATAGGCTTTCATTAATGAAGGAAAAAGTAGTTTTCGCATACTGGTGAGGTTGGCAAAATAAAAATGAATCGATGCCTGATTATTGTTTTCGATTAGTGCCGGCAGGGTTTTTAACGCATCCGCATAATGGTCACGTACCGCTCGTGCCATAATTTCTGCCTGGGTGAAACTTATATCACTCATCATCTGCTGCCAGCCCGGCAGGTTTTCACCGGCCTGAATCTCGCCGATTTCATGCAGTACTGCAGTATTGAGTTCATTATCGGTCATCTTGCCAAGCGCGGTTTCCAGATTGTTATCAAAGTCATAACAGCGAATGGCTCTGGCCATGGCGTTTTCGGGTTTGTTCCAGCGCCATTCATCGGTACGTTCCCAGAGCAGACGTTTAAAGGATTCGCGGCGGATAAAAATGGTTCGCTCGTGGCTCATTGCCGGTGGTGCGGTCAGGTCGCGTGCATATTCTTTACCACTGATATAGATGTTGTAATCATTGAACTGCTGATGACTTTCCAGTTCGGCCAAAAAGAAATGGGGCTTGTTTTTAATGCCATAGCCGCCACTGTATACCAGTTTTTTTGCAGCCAGTGAGTGATTGATATTTTTTGAATCAAACGGGTCGTATTGTTTGCTGCTTATGGCAAGGGAGTGGTAATTATCATTTTCCAGTTGTTCCCATAGTGTTTCACGCTCGCTTAACCAGTTACCGATATTCTCCCGGGACAGGTTTTCGCTAAAGCTATGTTGCTGCTCCCAGCGGTAGAATTCGCGCATTTTTAACAGGTAGATGCACATTGTGTAGTTGCCTGCATGCCGGGCATCAGAAATATGGCAATTCAACTGAACGGTTTTGCTTAGTTGCTGTATATCCATTCTGGGAACATAGTTTATAAGTGATGGCATAAAGTATACTATTCCTTCAAATTTCGTGCACATGAGGCTGCGATGAAAATTCGAGTTAAAAATAAGTGGAATGACAAAACCAAAGAGCGCACACCTGAAGAGACCGGCAGTGTTTTAAGTTTTAATTTCTGGAAGATTGCCAGCGCCAACGTTATGCACCTGGAAAATGAAGGTTTTCAGACCGATACCCATTTTCAGCGGCTGGATGTCATTGCAGAATTTACCGCCTTTCTGGTACATGTGGTCGACCGGGCAATCTCGGCAAAAGAGTATTCTGCTGAAGCCCGGCAGGCACTGATAACCGCGCTGGCATTAAATCTGGCAAAAACCATGCACGATAACCGTCGTGATGTGTCGGATGACAAAGAAACTGATTTTCGTAATGAATATATAACATTAATGAATGAACGTATGGCCGAATACAGTCATTTTACTTTTGAAGACGACAATCAGCCCGGTTTTCAGGTGCGTCGCTGTGTCGGTAACCATGTGCGTGATGTGATGGGGGAGAAAGACAATAAATGGATTCCCGATCAGGTGATGGATATCGAAATACCGGATGCGATGAAAGCATTTAAGAAGGTTACCCGTGGTGTTCTTTAGATAACAGTTATCAGTTGGCAGTAAAAAGCAAAACCGTTTATGCAGGGCAATACTTGTATTTTTGTTCAGAGGTTCC
>JAJRUQ010000015.1 GCA_024277705.1 Gammaproteobacteria bacterium | reverse complement strand
CGGGTGCGGTAGGCTGTGGTATTACCGTTGGCGGTTTTCACCATGATTCTGCGGCCTTTTTGCAGGCCGATTTTTTCTGCCACCGATTCCGGGATGGCGACATCGGTGGCACCGGTATCCAGTAGAAATGTGACTTTATGATTATTAATGGTGCCGCTGGTAACGTAGTGACCGTAAACATTGCGTTGCAATACGACTTCTTTTTGCAGGCCGTTGACGGTGGTAACGATGTTTTGATTCGGATTGCTGCGTTGCAGCAACTGCTCATCAAAAATAGTGTATAGCAGAACCAGAAAGACGATCCAGGCGACCACGATCATGCCGGTGCCGGTGCGTGAAACAAAGTCACGTTGCTGGTTTTTTTTCTGCATTACTCGAGGGTTGGGTGTGATTTAATCTTCGAGTTCGATTTTTATGATAGTACCGTCTTCGGCTATTTTTATCTCGTATTCCTTGCCGTTGATCAGTTTTCCTTCCAGTTCATAAACGACGGTGTTCTTTTTAGTTTCTTTTTCGGCTTCGCTGAGTGAAATGCCGGGCAGTGCGTTTTGCACGATAGCGACGATGTGTGCGGGCACATCAGTGACAGCGATGTCGACCTCATTGCTTTCGTTCGAGCAGGCGACCAGGCTTGCAGCAAGTAGTATGGATAAAACAGATTGTTTCAGGTAAGGATTCATTTTCAGTCTCATTAAATATTCAGGTTGCGACCACCATCAACGGCGATAATCTGGCCGGTGATGTAATCTGCATCTCTAGCCAAAAACAGGATGGTCTTTGCTATATCTGTGGGTTGTCCCGGCCTTTTTAAAGCGGTGCGCTCAAGAATAAGTTTTTTGGTATGTTCTGCCATTTCTCCCTTCGAACCATCATCGACCGGCCACAGGATGGCGCCGGGCGCAACGCCGTTGACCCGGATTTTTGGGCCGAGTTCTTTTGCCAGTGACTGCGTGATCATGGCGAGGCCGGCTTTGGCAGCGCAATAAACCGTGTGCTGCTTCATGGGTTTTTGTGCGTGTACGTCAACCATGTTGATAATGCAGCCATTGACCTGTTTGAGATAGGGTGCAGCCGCCTGCGACAGAAACAGCGGTGCTTTCATATTGCTGTTGACCAGATTGTTCCAGTCATCCAGCGTGATATGGCCGAGCGGTGTCGGAAAAAAGCTGGAGGCATTATTGACCAGTACATCCAGCCGGTTCCAGCACTGATATGCCTGTTCAATCAGGTTGTTGTAGATGGTCTCGTTATTGAGGTCGCCCTGGATTACTTTTGCTGAGTCAGCGCGTGCCAGATTAAGTTCTTCGGCCAGTGCATCGGCTGCCTGCCGGGATAAACGACAATGTATAATGACCCTGTAGCCGGCCTGGTGTAATGTTTTTACGATTACCGCGCCGATACGTTTCGCGCTGCCGGTGACCAGTGCGGTTTTTGTCGCAGCCGCCATGGCGGCGGTATTTGCGTTAGAATTGTCCATTGATCGGTACGACAGGTGATTAACGATGCCGCTATACTCTCATATATTACGATGTGGTTGAACCTTTGATAAAAAGTGACGGGCCGGCACTGGCCGAGCCGGATGATGAAGCAAAAAAACGCAGCCGGTTATTGCTGCAGTGCATCAGTGATGAATGTGAACAGTCTGGTGGCTGGATACGGTTTTCCGAATTCATGAATATCGCGCTGTATCAGCCGGGACTGGGTTATTACAGCGGCGGCCTGCAAAAATTTGGTGAGCAGGGTGATTTTATTACCGCGCCGGAAGTCTCGCCGCTGTTCGGGCAATGCCTCGCCGGGCAGTTCGCTGAAATCTTTCAGAATATGTCAGCGGTTTCGGATGAAAAATTATTCCTTATTGAGTTTGGTGCCGGCAGCGGTTTGTTGGCGGTCGATATTTTATTGCAGCTGGAACAGCTGGAAGCGCTGCCGGAAAAATACCTGATTCTGGAATTAAGCGCCGAATTACAAAATCGCCAGCAGCAAACCATCAAACAAAAAGCGCCGCACCTGCGTGAGCGTGTGCAGTGGTTGCAGCAGTTGCCTGATAATGTGAGCAATGCGGTGGTTATTGCCAATGAAGTGCTTGATGCCATGCCGGTGGAAAGTTTCAGAATCAGTGCTGAAAAAGCCGAAGCACTGAAGGTAGCGGTGGACAATGAGAAGCTGGTCGGTCGTTATTTTGCTGATGATATTCTTACGGACGCAATCAATTCCATCAAACAACGCAGTGAAATTGAACTGGCCGTGGGCTACTGTTCGGAAATGAACCCGGCGATTGCCGGCTGGCTGGCAGCGCTGGAAAACCGGTTACAACGTGCCGTTATTTTGCTTATTGATTATGGTTACAACGAAAAGGAATATTACCACCCGGATCGAAGTGAAGGCACGTTAATGTGTTATTACCGGCATAAGGCACATGCTGATTTTTTCTGGTGGCCGGGACTGCAGGATATTACCGCTTTTGTAAATTTTACCGATGTCGCTTATAGTGCGCTCGATTGCGGACTGGATATGGCGGGTTATACCACGCAGGCAGCGTTTTTGCTGGCTAACGGACTCTCGGATCTGCACGCTTCGCAGGTAAGCGATGACGTGCGGCAACAGATAAAATTATCGCAACAGATTAAAACATTGACGCTGCCCTCCGAGATGGGTGAGCGTTTTAAGGTGATGGCATTGACTAAAAACTATGATGAGGCCTTGAGCGGTTTTTCGATGCTGGATTTGAGTAACCGGTTGTAAGAAAGCGACCATAAAAAACAACCGGAAAAATAAAGGAGATTAAGTGGATACTATACAAATTATTGTTTTAGCACTGGTGCAGGGTCTGACCGAGTTTCTGCCCATTTCCAGCTCGGCGCATCTGATTTTAGTGCCGCTGATAACCGGCTGGCAGGATCAGGGGCTGGCTTTTGATGTGGCGGTACATGTTGGTACTTTAACCGCTGTCGTATTGTATTTTCGCAAAGAGATTGGCGCCATGTTTGTAGCTTGGCTGGCTTCTTTAAAAGGTAAGCACAGCGAAGACAGCCGGCTGGCCTGGGGCGTGTTGATCGGTACTATTCCGGTAGGCATCGCGGGGCTGTTGTTTAAGGATTTTATCGCGGGCAACCTGCGTACTGAACTGGTTATTGCCAGCACGACGATTCTGTTTGGCCTGCTGCTCTGGTATGCCGACTGGTCGGGCAAAAGAAACCGTGACGAGCACAGCCTGTCGTGGAAAGATATTATTATTATCGGTTGCGCGCAGGCGGTGGCTTTGATTCCGGGAACCTCGCGTTCGGGTATTACCATCACCGCCGGTCTGATGCTGGGGCTGACCGCGCAGGGTGCAGCGCGTTTTTCATTTTTATTATCGATTCCGGTGATTGTTCTGGCCGGTGGTATGGAAACGCTGGATTACCTGGAAGTGGCCAATGCCAGTGATATGAATGATCTGGTGTACGGTGCGCTAATCTCTGCTTTCAGCGCCTATCTGTGCATTCATTATTTTTTGAAGTTGCTGGAGAGAATAAATATGACACCGTTTGTTATCTACCGTCTATTGCTCGGTTTTATCCTGTTGTCTTTTTATCTGTAGGTGGTGTGAATGTCGATGTTTGCTAAAGCGGTGCCCGATTTAAAATGGCGTTTTTTATGGCTGGCCATCGGTTATGCGCTGGTAATGCTGGTGGTTTTTTTGTCGTTAAGCAGTGATCCGGTTGAGCTGGAAATGGATTTTCCCAATCAGGATAAATTTTTTCATGCGCTGGCTTATTTTGGATTAATGGCCTGGTTCGCGCAGATTTATCACGATAAATTTCAACGTAATATGATCGCGCTGGTTTTTATTCTTATGGGCGTGACGCTGGAATATTTACAGGGTTTTGATCCGAATCGTTATTTTGAGTATGCCGACATGGTGGCGAATTCGGTTGGTGTGGCGCTGGGTTTTGCTGTGGCATTGACCGGCGCGAAAAATATTCTTGTGCGTGTTGAAGCTTTGTTAAAGGCTTGATAAGTTTCTCTGTTTGGGAGAGATAACATAGGG
>JAJRUQ010000014.1 GCA_024277705.1 Gammaproteobacteria bacterium | reverse complement strand
TTATGTCCATGGAAGGACGGTATTGCGCAAGGAGCCAGGGAAGGCGGTGCGCTTATGTCCATGGAAGGACGGTATTGCGCAAGGAGCCAGGGAAGGCGGTGCGCTTATGTCCATAAATTTATCTTTTCACCCCTCTCGTGTGGTTTTTTTAGGAACCGATCATGCCCGGGTATAACTCATTAGAGAAAAAGCTGGGATTTCTGAAACCGTTGCCGGTTGATGAAAACTGGTCGGCGGCAGAGGACTTTTTACAGCTGATCAGTGACTTCTGTTTACAGGAAAAGCCCCGGGTCATTGTTGAATGCAGTAGTGGTGTTAGTAGTCTGGTTCTTGCCCGTTGTTGCCAGTTAAACCGGCAGGGGCATGTGTACAGTCTGGAAAATGGCAGCCGCTTTGTAAAGCAAAGCGAACAGCAATTAAGTGCTTATTCGTTAAATGATTATTGTGATGTTATTTTTTCACCATTAACCGGTATTGTATTGAATGCTGAGAATTATCAGTGGTATGACATAAATACATTTTCTGAGATAGAGACTGAAAGCCGGATTGATATGCTGGTTATTGACGGCCCACCCGGTTTTCTGCAGAAAAATTCACGTTATCCGGCATTACCTGTGTTAATGACCAGGCTGGCAGATAGCTGTAGCATCTTTCTCGATGACGCGGGCAGGGACGATGAAAAAAATATCGTTGAGTACTGGCTTAGGCAGTTTCCGGAGTTTCAGTTAACGTATATTGATAACGAGCGTGGCTGCAGTATTTTAAAACGATGAAGTGTTTTCTGAATAACACCCCCCTGCATCAGCGGGAGGTGTTATTGCAGCTTGATTAATTGTTTGCCGGGACGCGTTTAATAACGATTCTGGCGGTTGGGTTTCGCCAGTCGTAGATGTCTGCCGCCAGATCTGCCTTGCCGCTGATGCCACCGCTGATATGGACATAGCCTTCACCATCGGCTTCAGCTGAAATACCTTCACCACCGCAAACAGGGCCGGGGATGTTCAGGCACATTTCATCATTTAGTTCGCTGCCGGCATCGTAACCGGGGGAATAATAAGTCATGGTTTTATTGTGTTTAGGGGCTTTGACCCCGTTAAGTGCAATAAAACTGTCGTTACTTGGGATTAACATGGATGCCAGGCTGATTTCTTTAGCGCCGTATCTTGCTGATACGGTGACAGTGACCGATTCACCGGGCATCAGTAAGCCAGCGGAACTGGCGGTATCCACGACACTGTTATTGGCGTCAAGCACAGCGGTTAACGGGCTTACGTCGCCACCTTCTGCCAGAGCGGATAACTCCGTACTTGCTGCTGAACCCAGTTCAAACAGTTTGACACCCTTGCGATGGCTGGCGATCAGAATCGGGGTGAATGCCTGTGCCCGTGTCAGGTTAGTGATGGTTACTTCATAGCTTGTTTTGCCATCTGCCAGTACGGCGGATGAAAACAGCATGCCGCTGCAAAGTGTTGATAAGGCAATTTTTGTTAATCGTGTAGTCATTATTATCTCCTGATTTGATTGATTTTCACCTGCTGTTGATTAGCCGGTGATGAGTACATTGCGCCAATCAGGTCACAGGAGATTCACCAAAGTTTCACGATTCTATAACAATGCTCTTATTCGATCTCGTGAATGAGGGAGTATGCGGTTAAAGAATATATTAAAAGGTGCCTTCTACAGGCAGGGCAAAGTCGAAGCGGGTACCCTGATGCAAGATGCTGTTGACGGATATCTGGCTGCCATGCAGCTCTATAATGCGTTGCGCAATCGCCAGCCCGAGGCCGGCACCGGCCTGTGTTTTTTCACTGCCGGGTTTTCTATAGAAGCGTTGAAAAATATGAGGCAGTTCATCTTCAGCGATGCCACGCCCGGTATCGGCCACATTGACTGTTACCAGTGTTCCCTGCGCATTGATGCCCAGTCGAATACTGCCGTTTGCCGGTGTGTTTTTCAGCGCATTATCAATCAGATTGTCCAGTACGCGTTCTATCAATGCAATATCTGCTTCTACGTATGGTACTTCTGAATCAATATCGACTTCAAGATGAATGTTCTGTTGCTCCGCCCGCAGGTGAAATTTCTGAATGACATCATGAGCCAGTTCTGCCATAGAAAAAGTTTCTTTATGCAGTTTAAGTTCACCGGCATCCAGTTTTGCCAGCTCAAATAATTCAGTTACCAGTTTGCTGAGGCGTTCTGCATTGTTGTGTGTAATCTGCAGGTAGGCCAGCCGCTGTTGTTTTGTCAGGTTATCGTCTTTTAACAGTAAGGTTTCTAGATAACCTTTTAATGATGCGAGCGGGGTGCGCAGATCATGTGACACATTGGCGACCAGCTCCCGGCGCAGGGTATCGGTTTCTTTCAGGCGTGCCACCTGTGCCTGTATCTGCCGGGCCATTTGCCGGAAAGTATCAGACATAGTGTCAATTTCATCATGGCTGGTCTGTCTGGTATCAGCAATGTTATCCAGTTGCTGAAAACCCTGTTCGCGAAAATCTTCCATGGAGTGACTGAGGCTGCGCAGGCGCCTGGTCAGCAGGAAAAATATAAACAGACCACCGGAAAAAGCAAACACCAGTGCCAGCATAATGGCACCAACACCTACCCGCATAATATAACTTTGCTGTAGCAGCTGGCTGATATAATCGACCTGCTCACTTCCCAGAATGGCATAAATATAACCCTGAAGAATGCCGTCTTTTTCGATGGGTGCGACTGAAAAAGCTTTCTGGCCTTCAGGATTTTTTGGGTCGTCACCCAGCACCGGCATATTCTGTTCGCCTGCCAGAAGTTGTTTCACAGGCTGCAGTGATACCTGCTGCCGCAATACCTTCCCCGGTTCGGCTGAATAGGCAATAACTTCACCCTTGCTACCCAGTAAATAAAGTTCGAGACTGGGGTTGATAATCATGACCGTGTGAAATAAATCTTTAAGGGTTGACTGATCAATTTTACCATCGTGAATTTTTACATGTTCATTAACGATGTACATGGCCAGGTTGCGATTAAGCCGTTGCGCGACTTCCTGCTGGTACATATAGGCAGAGTACAGTGAGGCGATGAAGAAGGTGCCGCCTACCAGAATGAAAAGCGCAAACAGTGCCAGTGACATCTTTGCATAAAGGGTGCGAAACATATTAGCCTGCCTGTTGTAGCCGTGGTTTTATGAATTTGTATCCTACGCCCCAGACGGTAAGAATATAGTCAGCATTGGCCGGGTCTTTTTCGATTTTTTTGCGCAGCCGGTTGATGTGAGAGTTAACGGTATGCTCATAGCCGTCGTGACCATAACCCCAGACCTGGTCCAGTAGCTGGGTACGACTGTAGACACGGCCGGGGTTGCGTGCAAAATGCAGCAGTAAGTCAAATTCAGTGGCGGTCAGTTCGACTTCGTCGCCGGCTATTGATACCGTTCTGCGAGCAGGCTCTATGATTAAACTATTCACCGTTATTGTTTCTGTCTGGCTGTCAGTCGCAGGGCGAGAACTGAGTTCGACGCGGCGCAGGATAGCTTTAACCCGGGCCTGTAATTCAGTGAGTGAAAAAGGTTTGGTTAGATAATCATCTGCTCCAAGCTCCAGTCCCAGTACACGATCAAGCTCCGATGATTTTGCGGTCAGCATTAAAATAGGGGTATGTACAGAAGCATGACGTAAGCGCCGGCAGACTTCCAGACCATCAAGTCCGGGTAGCATTAAATCCAGGATAATTAAATCAAAATGCTGTTCATTTGCTAGTTGCCAGCCGGCTTCACCGTTACCGGTAATACTGACATCATACGACAGATCACTAAGGTGAATTTGCAGTAAATGTGCAATATCCTGATCATCTTCAACCACAAGAATCTTTTTGGGTACGATTTTATCGGCCATGGTAAAACATCTGTGCTAGCTTAACGGTGAAACAATGATAGACAGAAATCTTCACGAAAGTTTCACAAATGCCAGGGAAGAGCTGATTAAGCTGTAAAAAAGTTTATGAGGCGTTGTAGGCAGTTTTCCATTCCTGTAAGGCTTTATCCAGATTGCCTTCTGCTGCGATATTGTTCCAGAAAACAGCAAAATCTTTATCAATGGTTTGCAGTGAAATCTGCATCTTCCTGGATTTATTCGCTAGAAATAACATGATATTCGCTTCCACGGTTTGAATATAATCATGTGCTATTGCTTCGGCCGGAAGCTTGTGTTGTTCATGCATTAGAATTCCCTGTTCGTAGGCTTTTAAAATGCCGAAATCTATTCGTTTGGCGAAGCTTGCTGCCGTATCCTGCGGGTTACGTTGTAAATGAACATAATAGGCATTGTCGCCATATTGCTGCTCAAGCCGGCCTAGAAACCATGACAGGCGGTTGTCAGCTTCTATATGGTTGCGGGCGTAATTCATTCGTGCGTTGCCGGTGTTGCTTAATAATGACTCGTGGCCGGCACTGTAGTTTGTTATGTGCTGACAGGCTTTAATAAAAGTGCTGGAGCCACAGCGGCCGGTATTCAGGACAAAGACATTCATGGTTTAAGTAATGCTGTATCCCAGGTGTGCAGATGACTGTGGTAATAATAGATGGCATTTGCAATAGCGCTGAGGCGGGTATTTGTTTTATCCGCATCGCTCATTTCCCGATAGCTGCTGGTTTTTTGACTGAAGTTATTTTCTATATTATTGAGGAAATCATCGATATTGTTAAGCGTTGAGTGATGATTTTTGTTGTGAGGTGAAGGCTTATGCCACCAGCTATCGGGGGTATCGACCAGCTGTCTGATACGGGTTTTTAATGACAGTATGCTTAAGTGTTTTTCATCATAGTTCTGTTTGATGGTTTGGTATGTTTGCTCTACTGTTCTGTAAATATCATTGCGCTTCAGATTTTCCAGGTCTTTTTTGTGTTTGTAAATCTCAATGATTGAAAACAGCATGACATCACCATAAAACTGCCGGCTGAATTCATTCGCAAGATTGATGCAGTCTTTTCCGGTTTTTACCCCGGCGCGGTATTCAGATAAACCGCTGGCGTTAACCGTTCGCTTATGCAGCATTGGCAGGTTGGCAGAAACAAAGCTGTTTTTCAGGCCGGCCTGTAAAATACGCCCTAGCACCGGCCCGGCCATGCGTAACTTCAGTGTGGCGAAAGGAATAAAATATTTAAGGTTTTCGGGTTTGATGACATAGTTTCCGGTGTATACGGTTCTTGCCGGTTTTGTTTCAGTAAAGCCGTTACCATATTCAAAAAAAGTTTTACGTGTGGGATGTTCGCCATAAAAAAAGTGCTGCATTTTTTCAGAGAAATCATGGAAGCAGTCACGATTACTGTGACTTGCCTGAAGGTTGCAGTGATAATCAAATTGGCGCTCGTCTGCCGAAAAGCCAAACAGGTTTGCCATGTCATGGTAGGCGGCATCATCCGTGTTACTGTGCTGCTGTTGATGAAACTGGCATTTGTCTTCCGGCTTAAGTTGTTTAACCGTCGTGATAAAGTTAAGAACGTCCTGCTGGAAATTGCTGGCCATAACCGCCGGCGAGACGGGCGGGTCACCTACAACTTTTCCGGTAAGGATGGATATATTCTGCGTTTTAAAAATTTCATTCAGGTAATGAAAGTAATTGATTGCGTAGAGCCTGTCTTCGGTTTGCGTATGGTTAACGCAGAACTCCTGGTCACTATCGATAAAGTAGATCAGGGTGTTGTCAAGTTGATGAATGTCCCGGTTTAATTTCAGATAAGTAATATTGCGCATAACAGAGGCGCCCTTATGTGAAAAATCCTCGGTTTTTTTCAGCTGTGAGACAGAGGAAATGCTGGCGCTCAAGTCGATATTGTCTGTGGTGTATTGTGCAACCAGTTTTGCCTGTTCTGACAAACCAAAATACTCGGTGTTAATGCCATCCCGGTTCAATTGTTTACATAGTTTGATATGTTGCTTTATGTTTTTTTGCTCACTGGAATCATCCGCGATTAATACCGATATTTTGTGGTATTGATTGTTATTATCGATGCCGCCATATTCATAATGCCGGCACAGGGTTAACAAACTTTTCAGGCAGTTCTGCAGATGTTGTGGTCGATCTGCCACCGGAATAACAATCTTGAAATGGTAGCGATTGTCACAGGTTTTCAGAGAGTAGAGTTTTTCCAGCACTTTAAAGGCGCTCTGGTACTGGCTGATGGTTTTTATCTCAGTGCTTTTGTTCCAAATGTCTTTTTCATATTTTTTCAGGGTTTTGCCATACAGGGAAATAACCCTGTCAATCGCGTTATCGTCGGCGGTTTTTGATAATTGCCGGAGAAGTTTATCCAGTTCAGCAGGGCTGTCATTAATCCGGATGGTTTCGGGTGTTAAGGGCAAGTTGGTTACAGGTTTCATGAATACAGGAGAATGCAGGGATATTTATCTTCGTGATGAATAATTCGGAAAAGCATTTTTATCAATAATGATTTCTATCAGATTGATGCCAGTGCTGAGATCAGTATTGCTGAAAAGTGATTCAATATCCTGCTCGCTGTTGATCAGGGTGTGATTGATGGTAAACGCATCCGCCATTTTTTTGTAGTCGGGGTTGCTGAAGTCACAGTCGATAAAGCGGTTGTTATATGTTTGCACCTGATTTTTTCGAATTAATCCCATGCTGCTGTTATTAAACAGGATAATGTTTAAAGGTATATTGTAATTAACTGCAGTCATTATTTCCATGCAACACATCTGAAAGCCACCATCACCGATGATAGCAAACATTGTACCCTGTGCGGAAAATTGCGCGCCAATTGCCGCAGGTATGGCATGGCCTAAAGAGGATATTCCTGAGTTAGGATAAAATCGGTTGCTGGTTGAAACCTGCAGCAGGTTCTGCGCAAAAATGATGTTGTCATCAAAAACAGTAATGCCCTCGGGGAAAGAGTCATTCATTTTTTCAAAAAATGTTTTCACTAAAGAGAAGCCGGATGGAAAGATCAGATTACCATCACTTTCTGCTTTTTCTTCAATACTGTTTTTAAAGGTCACAAGATCGAGCAGTGGTTTTTTAACTGCCGGTTGCTGTTTCAGTTGCTGTAATACACGACCTAGTGTTTGTTTGATATCAGCATGAATGGTCAGATCCGCTCGATAAACTTTATCCAGCTGGCTTTCATTAATGTCGACCTGTATCACTTTTTTACCAGCCAGTAATTTATCATTCCATAAATAACTGGTGCGTTCATTAAAGCTGGCGCCGAGAACGATGATCAGGTCGGATATATTAACGATATAATTATAGGCATAACCGCTGGAGGTAACGCCGAGGCTGCCCAGAGACAGGGCGGAATGTTCACTGAATGAACCCTTACCTTTCAGGCTGGAGGTTACTGGAATGTTCAACTCCCGGCTTAATTGCGTAATACTCTCCTGGGCACCTGATTTAATACTGCCATAGCCGGAAACAATAACTGGCTGTTTGCTGTTGCGCAGTAGCTCGGTAAACTGTTCTATGCTGACATTCGAGCAGGAAAATCTATTGTGATCATTTGTTTGAACGGATTTTTTTTCGGTCAGGATATTATCCAGTATATCGGGATCAACCTTCTCTTTTTGCACATTAAAGGGCAGGCTTAGCAGTACCGGACCGGGGTTGTCAGACAATAATATTTTTGATGCCTGGTTGAGTACGTTTTCAAGATAATCCGTGCGTTCAATGACCCTGCAATATTGAGTGATGCTGTCAAACAGCGCGCTCTGGTTAATACTGCCACCTTCACCACTGCTTTCCTGCAGACCGCCTTTACCAAAAATATAGGTTGGTGTTTCACCGGTAATAATCAGTACGGGCTGCCGGTCAACATAGGCATTTGCGATACCGGTGATCAGATTGGTAGCGCCGGGTCCGGCGGTGGTGATGCAGGCAGCAATATTGCCCGAGGCGCGGTTATAGCCGCAAGCCATAAAAGCCGCGCCCTGTTCGTGTTTGGCAAGAACGGACTGAATCGAAGAGTCGTACAGGCTGTCATAGACCGGTAATATATGTGCACCCGGCATACCAAAAATGGTTTTGATGCCCAGCCGCTCCATATACTTGACGATTAATTCACTGACCTGTATTTTCATGTATTTATCCGGCAGGCTGCGCTACAGCCTCAGCACCAATCAAAAGGGTGACATTATACAAACCATTGTCTTGCGATAACAGCTATACCGCTGCTTTATATTCAGGCAGTGGCTGCGGCAATGTGAATCAGGGGGATTTGTTGCCCTGCAAGCCTGCTACGGGTAACCTAATGAGCGGTTAAAGGGAGGTCTGACGGCCTCATCTATGAATAAAACAGGGGGATGCGATGGGGATGAATTCATTAAATGCAGATGGTGGACGGTTAATACTCAGGCTGACGGTAGGTGGTTTAATGTTGTTTCATGGTGTTGCCAAAGTTATGCATCCGGCATCACTGGAATTTATCGCAGCTATGCTGGTCGGTTTCAGTTTGCCCGGGGTGCTGGCTTATGCTGTTTATCTGGGTGAAATTGTTGCGCCACTGATGGTTATTGCGGGTGTTAAAGCCAGAACAGGTGGCTTAATTATGGTAATCAATATGCTGTTTGCCCTGTTGCTTGCTCACAGCGGTGATTTTTTCAGTTTATCCGAACATGGTGGCTGGTCGATTGAGCTGCAAATGTTTTACTTATTATCCGCCCTGGCAGTGGTATTCCTGGGCAGTGGAAAGTTTGCGGTGCAGCCTGATTGACGGGCTTTTGCCGGTGGCGGCTTTAAGTCGAGCTAGCCCAGGTGTAATTCTTCCATAAAGTAACAGAGGCAGTCCTGACGAATGGCTTTTTCACAGGTGGTGAACATGGCAATACTTACCGGTTTTTTTAATAACAGCCGGTTGTTTTCCCGGTAAATATATTCATCAGTGATGTCTTCATGGCTTTCGCTGTTAACTATAATCAGTTTTTCCTTTGTTGAATGGGTCGTGCTGAATTCAGTGCCAGCATTGATCAGGTGAAAGTTTTTATCTTCCAGTAAAGCATTCAGGGTGATATCACTGTCGGTGTCACCAATGGTGACTGATTCTGGTACGGTGACACGCGCAATTGTGTGATAAAGCCGCAGATTATTGCTGTTATGTGAGGATAAATCGTCCATTTCCAGTATGCTTTCAAGGTAGGACAGGGCATGATCTTCTCCCGAGCGGTCGCCTGACTGGCCGCATTCAAGAACCACCGATGGACAAAAATCTGAAAATGCGGAGGATTGTACGCCTTTTGGATCGGTAAAATAAACGGCAATATTGCTGAACTTCGATGCCAGAACCAGACCGTGCGGGTTAAGGATGTTGATGCAGGCATAATGCGGATTTTTACCGGTATTGTTGTGTATATCAATACTGGCAAAAGGTTTTTTTTTCGCCATGATATTGGTGATGGTTTGCATCATGTCTTTTTCCGGTGAGTCACGATGATGGCTGCCTGGCCATATTCGATTGTAGTCATCCTGTGAATCTAGCCTTCGCTGATTTTCTTTTGCCGCAGAAATATTGCCAATGAATAATGAAATGGCTCGCGGCAGTGAGCGCTGACGGTATTTTTTCAATAAACGCTGAATGGCATATAAGCCGGTGGTTTCATTACCATGCAGTAGAGTGCAGATAAAAAGCGGCTGTGGTTTGTCGCCTTCGAGATGAAATAATGTCGGTGTTTTCAGGTGTTGCTGTAAATCCCCGGCTTTTGCTTCCAGAAAAGCATCGGGGATGTGGTTCATTTCATTTAGCATGTCGGCTACTCATAAATAGAGGTTCAACGGCTTGTTTCCAGGTCCCATTGATGGACCGGTTGACCGGATTTCTGGTTTCTCAGATAGTTTAAGGTCAGCAGAGTTCTGTTATTCTGGTGTGCCTGCAGAAATTTTAATTGCCACTGACTACCGGTTTGATTGCTGGCGGCCCGTTGCTCTATAACCGACAGGTAGCGCTGGCTGTCCTGCTGATTAATACCGGCCTTGTATAAACCGGCTTCCGCTTCAGGCAGTAATTTGTCGAGAATGATTTTTTGCAGGGTATCCGTTTTTTTATTAAACCAGCAGGTCTTGTATTTTAAACCCAGCTGGGCGGAGCGATAAAAGTTATTTTTAGCATCGGCAAAGGGCAGCTCGGCTTCCGGTGGATTTTCAAGCCCGGCATAATAATGGGCGAGACCGTAATAAAAGGCAATATTGGCGATATTATCCAGGGTAGAGGGTGCGCTCGCACAAACGCGGTGTTCGATACGAAGGTGTGGTGTATTGTCTTCATCAAAGCCAATCAATGGTCGATTCCAGCGCCAGATAGTGCCATTATGCAGGCGTACATGCCTGACTTCCTGTGTGGCACCCTGATAATGTACCGGGAGTAAAACAGGGTAGTGTTCCATGTTCTCCAGAAAGCATTCAAACAGTGATTCACGGACATAATCAAAGCCGAAACCGACGCGGTGTACCGGGCCAGTCGCTGCGCCGCCATACCCTCCGGTCGGTACCGCCTGTTCGAATACAGGAATTCGAGTTTCCTGCCATAATTTTTTACCGAATAAACAGGGGGAGTTTGCGCTGATCGCCACCATGGGAGCAGATAATAATATCGAAGCGTTATAGTAACGGCTTGCCACATTTTGTGGCAGTTGAATATGGATTTGCAGAGAGGTGGCTGCCGCCTCCAGCATTACATCATGATGACTGACCTGAAGATGATCATCGCCATTGATGTTGAGTTCAATTTTAACCCCTTTGCGTTGCCTTAAGACCTGCTCATTAAGTGCCCGGTAACGATCCTGTAAGGACAGGTTTTTTGTGGTCAGATCAGCGTCCTGCAAGGTTGGCAGAATGCCGATACTGAGGATGTCGCTGTTCAGAGACTGAGCTGTGTCAGCACATTGTTGCCATAAGCTATCGAGTTTATGCTCAAACGAGGACAGAACATTATTGCTCAGTCGTTCAGGTTCTACATTAAGCTCAATATTAAATTTCGCCAGTTCAGGCGTCAGCAGTTTATTATCAGCCTGTTGTAAAAATTCCACATTATTGGCTAGCGGGTATCCTGTTTTATTAATTAGCCAGGCTTCAAGTTCATAACCCGCCATTAACGGCTGTCTGGAAAACGATTGTTTATCAAACCATTGTTTGATCAGATCGGTTTCCTTTTTCAGCTGTGAATAAAACCGTTGGTAATCGGTTTTATTAAAATGGCTGTATTGTATCTCTTCACCCATGAAAACATTCTAGTCCAAAAAGCTGGCGGCTATAAGTATGAAAAATATGATATTACAAATTTGTTAAACAATAAAAATTTTAAAGAAAAGTATTTACATTTTAATTGTAAAGTTGTATTAATAGTGACAGTAATAATACAAAGGGGAAAATATAAAGGCAGATTTAATTTATTTATCATTTTTAAGTCACTCAATGTTCAGTGTTTAATAACCCATTTCGAGGTGTACGCATGTCGAGAAAACATGGTCGAGCGAAAAGGCAAAAAAATAAATTACAACAACGTGATTACATGTCGGAAGACAATGTAGTCATTGATTTCCACTCCACTGCACATAACGATTCATATCCACCCTCCCGTTCTCATTCTCCGCATTCCAGGGCAGCTGTTACCGTAACACTCAAGCCCATACAGGCAAAAAACAAAGCACAGGATTTGTTTATGTCGGCCATAAAAACACATACGCTGATATTCGGTTTGGGTCCTGCGGGTACCGGAAAAAGTTACTGTACCGCAGCGATGGCTGCGAAAGCGTTATTAAACGGTGATGTTGACCGTGTTATTTTTACCCGACCTGCGGTTGAAGCGGGTAATAGCATGGGTTTTCTGCCGGGAAAACTTGAAGAAAAATTTGATCCGTATTTTAGTGCATTTAAATCCTGCCTGATAAGTAATGCAGGCAAAGGGGTTGTTGAGTGCGCCATCAAAAAAGGCAATATTTCTGTTGAGCCACTGTCGTATATGCGGGGGAAAACCTTTAATCGAGCTTTTGTGGTTTTAGATGAAGCACAAAATTGCACACCGGAAGAAATAAAAATGTTTATCACGCGTATTGGTGAACAGTCAACGATTGTGATTAATGGCGATCTAAGCCAGAAAGATATTCGATGTTATTCCGGTCTGCATGATGCGGTCAGTCGTATTCATAAAGTGCCGGGTGTTTATGTTCATGAGTTTGATTATCAGGACATCGTTCGCAGTGATATCGTTAAAGATATTATTATGTGTTATCAGGATAATGAGCAAAGGCTTAAGCAATATCGATCATGATCGGAGTATTGAAAGCATACGGTAGCGAAGAACGTAAATAATTAAAAAAACATCACTACTGTCCCGTTAACTATGGGAGGCATGGGTTACAGGTTTTTGCTGAGACCGTATGCCGCATGGACGCGGTATTCGAGCGCACATGAATGTGTTTACAGCGTGTCACAGCAAAAGTCTGTAATTCAGTCTCGGACTCTGTGGCTAACTCAAACCATTAGGTGTGCCATCTCAGAGCAGTTGTATGTAAAGTTAACGGGACATAATGATTTTTATTAAAGCTCAACACCGGTCATTGCTGCGGTAGTGAGTAGCGGCTTCATCTGAAAACAGCCGGTCCTTAAATCCAGTCTTTAGGTTGCAGATAATAGTTATACAGTTTTGCTTCTTCCGTGTTTTCCGGGATTTCTCTGTTGTATTCAAAATGTACAACCGGGGGCAGTGACATCAGAATGGATTCTGTCCGGCCACCGGTCTGCAGGCCGAACAGGGTGCCACGATCGTAAACCAGGTTGAATTCAACATATCGCCCTCTGCGGTACAGCTGAAACTCACGCTGTTGCTCGCTATAAGCATCGTTTTTTCTGCGTTGCACAATGGGTAAATAGCCTTCGATATAGTGGTTACCAATACTTTGCATCAGGGCAAAGCTGTTGCTGAAGCCGTCTTCATTTAAATCATCGAAAAACAGGCCGCCAATACCGCGCTGTTCGTTACGGTGTTTGATATAAAAATAATCGTCGCACCATTTTTTATATTTGTCATAACGGTCATCGCCAAATGGCTGGCAGGCCTTTTTTGCGATGCTATGCCAGTGAATGCAGTCTTCATCATTGCCGTAATAAGGGGTTAAATCAAAGCCGCCGCCAAACCACCAGACCGGTTCATGATTTTCCTTGCGGGCAATAAAAAAACGGACATTGGCATGTGATGTTGGTATTTTCGGGTTCTTCGGGTGGATAACCAGAGACACGCCCATGGCTTCAAATTCACGCCCTACCAGTTCCGGACGATGAGCGGTGGCTGAAGCCGGGAGTTGGCCTCCGCTGACATGAGAAAAATTAACCCCTGCCTGTTCAAATACAGCGCCTTTGCTTAATACCCGGGTAATGCCGCCGCCATTGCCGCCTGCACGCTGCCATTCATCAGTAATAAAATCTTTTGTTCCGTCTTCACTGGCAAGTGCCTGGCAAATATTTTTCTGTAAAGTTAAAAGATAGCTTTTAACT
Organism: Gammaproteobacteria bacterium; assembly: GCA_024277705.1. Taxonomy (GTDB): domain Bacteria; phylum Pseudomonadota; class Gammaproteobacteria; order SZUA-229; family SZUA-229. Next base: position 1,515 of record JAJRUQ010000014.1, on the reverse strand, counting down.
GCTGCGGTATCAGGTTGATCATTTGAGTGCATGGGATTTATTCTCTAATAATGGCGTTATCGTTTAATCGGATAATGCTTGATGGTTTGCCGCTTAATTTTTTGTTTGTTGCCATAATTTTATCAACAGATGAATGGAAGTAGCGGTGTAGTTGTAAACTGTTCTTTGCCGGTCTTCTGCCTGATATATTAGCACTGGTTGAAATAATGCCGTGACCAAGACGATAACATAACTTCCGGATAAGCGGATTATTACTGATTCGAATGGTTATATCGTGGTTGTTATCGGTTAACCATGACGGGGCAGAGTTGCTGGCATTAACCACCCAGCTGGTGGCTTTGTCTGTCTGCATGATCAGGGTTTGTTGTTCAGGGCTGATAGTAATCAGTGCTTCCAGTTGAGAGATGGCGGCGGCCAGTAAAATAAACTGTTTGTTTAACGGACGGCATTTTATGGTGTTAATGCGCGCAACTGCATCCGGGTTATAAGGGTCGCAGCCAAGGCCGTAGATGGTGTCGGTAGGGTAAGCCAGAATGCCACCCTGTCTGATAATGCAGGCGGCATGTCGAATAGAAAAATCACTTATCATGGTTTTTCCTGTGGGCGTTATTTCTGTGCATTTGCAGAAGCTGTGGTTGATCTTTGTACCGCAGAGTTTGCCTAATCAGCTGTTTTTTTCTTCACCGCTTTCTTTTTCGCGGTTTTCTTTTTCGTCGGGGATTTCTTTTTGGCGGTTTTCTTTTTTGTTGCCGTTTTCTTTTTCACCACTTTTTTCTTTGCAGCTTTTTTCTTTTTGCCACGGCGGAACGGTGCTGCAGCAAGTAGTTCTTCACACTCTTTCTGGCTGAGTGAAGCCGGTTCACGGTCTTTGGGGATTTTGGCGTTTTTCTGGCCATCGGTGATGTAAGGTCCCCAGCGGCCATTTAAAATCTCGATGTCAGTCCCGGGGAAGTCTTTAATATGTTTGTTGGCATCAAACTCTTTTTTCACTTTGACCAGTTCCATGGCCTGTTCAAACGTAATGTTATACGGGTCTATGCCCCGATCCTGGTATTCCTTGTTGATGGAAACAAATTTATTGCCGTATTTTACATAAGGACCAAAGCGGCCGTAGTTGGTCGAAAGGGCTTCGCCCTCGTCAGTCTCACCGAGGTCACGGGGTAGCTGCAGCAGAAAATAAACATCATCCATGGTGATGTCCGCCATTTTCTGTCCGGGCCGCAGACTGGCAAAACGGGGTTTATCTTCATCATCTTTGTCACCGATCTGTACAAACGGACCATAGGGGCCCATGCGTACAGAAACCGGCTTTCCGGTTTCTTCGTCGGTACCGATGTGCCGTGATTGTGCAACATCGGCGCGGCTGACGTTTTCTTCCACATGGTCAACCGTTTCCTTGAACGGTGTCCAGAATTTTTTCAGTAAAGGCACCCAGTCATGTTCGCCGCGGGAGATGCAGTCGAGTTCGTTTTCCAGCTCGGCGGTAAATTCATAATCGACATATTTTGTGAAATA
>JAJRUQ010000013.1 GCA_024277705.1 Gammaproteobacteria bacterium | reverse complement strand
GCAGCTAAAAAGCGTTAGTCCGCGAAAAACGCAAAAGACGCGAAAAAAACAAAACAATAATTAATGGTAGAAACACTGGTCGGGCATTGCCCGGCAGAACAAAGCTTATATACTTAAGCAACGGCGAGTACTGCTTGCCCTAAAAAACCTGGATTATTTGTGGTTTTTTTGCGTTTTTTGCGTTCTCGATAACTGCTCCTGCGTTATTCTATTTACGGGCGTCCTGCCCTAATTCGCGGACTATTGTTTTTAAAGTTTTTAAACCTACAACTTGTAACTTACAATTTCTCCTTTGGCTCAACAGCAGACATCCACGAGCAATAGACATACTTTAGTAATTCACACGCAACAGGTACAATCACGCCTGCAACTTATCATGGAGACGGTTCTGAGCACTAAATTACTGCGATCCACCTTTACCGTAGGCGGTATGACGCTGCTGTCACGGGTATTCGGTCTGTTACGCGATATTACCCTGGCCACTATTTTTGGCGCTTCTGGCGGTACTGACGCTTTTCTTGTTGCCTTTAAAATACCTAATTTCATGCGCCGCCTGTTTGGTGAAGGCGCTTTTTCGCTGGCTTTTGTGCCGGTGTTTTCTGAATACAAGGAAAAACATGACCGCGCCGCACTCAAAGATCTGGTTAACCATGTCGCCGGCACCCTGGGTGGTTTTTTACTGCTGCTGTCATTGCTGGGGATGCTGTTTGCACCGGCACTGGTGTATTTATTTGCGCCCGGTTTCGCCAGCAATGAAGGCCAGATACAGCTTACCGCCGAGTTATTGCGCATTACTTTTCCATATATCTTTTTTATCGCGCTGGTGGCCTTTGCCGGCGGCATTCTCAACAGCTTCCATCAGTTTGCGGTACCGGCATTTACCCCGGTATTGCTAAACATCAGTATGATCTCTTCGGCTTTTTTTCTGGCACCTTATTTTGACGAACCGTTGATGGCCCTCGCCTGGGGAGTGGCAATCGCCGGGGTTGCCCAGTTGCTCATTCAATTTCCATCGTTAATTAAACTGGGCCTGATGCCGACACCCAGAATAAAGCGTGACCATGCCGGCATTAAAAAAATCACGAAATTAATGCTGCCGGCTATTTTTGGTTCATCGGTCGCGCAAATCAACTTGTTGCTGGACACAGTGATCGCCTCATTCTTAGTCACTGGCAGCGTTACCTGGTTATATTATTCAGACCGGCTGCTGGAATTTCCCCTCGGTGTTTTAGGCATCGCCATTGCCACGGTAATTCTGCCAACACTGTCACAGCAACATTCACGCCAGTCACCGGAGCAATTTAACCAGACCCTGAACTGGGCTTTGCGACTGGTCAGCCTGATTACCATTCCTGCCGGCATTGGTTTGTTTTTACTGGCCTCGCCAATACTTGCCTCTCTGTTTGAATACGGGAAATTTACCGCTAATGATACCTATTATGCCAGTTTAAGCCTGATGGCCTATATGCTGGGGCTGCCAGCGCTTATTTCTATTAAGATACTGGCTCCGGGATATTATGCCCGGCAGGATACCCGCACCCCGGTTCGTATTGGCATCATTGCCATGGTATGCAACATGGTTTTGAACATATTGTTTGTGGTGCCGCTGGTCTGGTTTGATTATGAAGCACCGCATATCGGGCTGGCACTGGCGACCAGTATTTCCGGCTATATCAATGCTTTTTTACTGTACAACGGCTTGCGCAACAACAATGTATTTCACCCTCAACAGGGCTGGCAAGCCTGGCTGTTCCGCATTATTATTGCCTCCATCGCCATGGCCGCCGTGGTTATCAGTGTAACGCCTGACGCTATTTTCTGGACACAGTGGCACCTCGCGGAGCGCCTGTTAAATCTTGCCGGCATTATCGGTGCAGCTGTTTTTGTTTATTTTCTAATGCTCTGGCTACAGGGTTTACGGCCACAGCAACTGAAAAAACAATCTTAATCCATACAACCGCAGAAACTGGTAGGATATGCGCCCTGTATATAGGTTAATTTTCTCAATTTGTCATGAACATCATCCGCGGTCTGCATAACTGCCAAGCCATTCATCAAAATGGCATACTCACCATCGGTAATTTCGATGGTCTGCACCTCGGTCACCAGAGAATTTTTGCACAGCTGAAAAAAGAGGCAAAAAAACGCAACACGCACAGCTGTTTAATGACCTTTGAACCTCTGCCGCAGGAGCATTTCAACACCAGCAAGCCAACCGCACGACTCATGAACCGATGCGAGAAAATGCGTGCACTCAATGATTTTCCTGCCGACATATGTCCCGACTACCTGTTATTTGCAAGGTTCAATCAGGCTTTAGCCAGCATGAAAGCCAGCGAATTTATCGAAAAAATACTCATTGATAAACTGGCAATACAGGCCGTTATTGTCGGTGACGACTTTCGTTTTGGCTGTGACCGCCAGGGCAGTTATGCGATGCTGCAGGACTATGGTGACAAATATCAGTTTTCGGTCATCAGTATCGAGTCACACCACGTCGACCATCAGCGTGTCAGCAGCACCCTGATTCGTGAAGCATTAGCAAGCGACCACCTGCTGCATGCAGATAAAATGCTGGGGCGGGCCTACACCATCTGCGGCCATGTTAATCATGGCGCAAAACGTGGCCGCACCATTGGCTTTCCAACTGCAAACATCCATCTGCGACGCCCGGAAACGCCACTTCATGGTGTATATTCTGTTACCATGCACAGTCGCAGGTTTGGCGATATTGCCGGCATAGCCAACGTTGGTCGCAGACCAACAGTGAATGGAAAACACGTGCAACTGGAAGTTCATTTATTTAATTTTGACCAATCCATTTACGGTGAACAGATATGCGTATCATTCCAGCATAAAATTCGTGATGAAATAAAATTTCAATCCTTTGATGATTTAAAACAACAAATTAAACTCGACTACCAGATCGCCATCGATCACCTGAAAGTAAAACAATGACTGATTACAAAGCAACTCTCAATTTACCGGCTACTGATTTTCCAATGCGGGGCAATTTAGCCAATCGTGAACCGGAAATGCTGAAGCAATGGCAGCAATCAGGTCTTTATCAGAAAATCCGTGAAGCCTGTAACGGCCGACCCACTTTTGTCCTGCACGATGGCCCGCCCTACGCCAATGGCGACATTCATATCGGTCATGCGGTGAACAAAATATTAAAAGACATTATTGTTAAAAGCCATACCATCGACGGTTTTGATGCCCGTTATGTGCCCGGCTGGGACTGTCACGGTTTACCGATTGAGTTAATGGTTGAAAAAAAGGTCGGCAAGGCCGGCAATAAAATTGATGCCAAAACTTTTCGTGAAAAATGCCGTGAATATGCCGCCAGACAAGTGGATGGCCAGCGCAAAGATTTTATCCGTCTGGGGGTATTAGGCGACTGGGATAACCCTTATCTCACCATGGATTATACGTTTGAAGCCAATATCGTGCGTTCGCTGGGTAAAATTATCGATAAAGGTCACCTGCATCAGGGCAGTAAGCCGGTACACTGGTGCCTGGACTGCGGTTCGGCGCTGGCTGAAGCAGAAGTTGAATACCAGGACAAGGAATCGCCCGCCATTGATGTGATGTTCTTCGCCAGCAACAATGCCGATTTTGAACAGGCATTCTCGCTCAGCGACGCAGACAGTAAAGGTGAAGGCGATATCGCCGCTGTTATCTGGACCACCACGCCGTGGACATTACCCGCCAATCAGGCCGTCGCCCTGCACCCGGATTTTACTTATCAGCTATGGCAGGTTAAAACCGATCATGGTATGGCCCGCTTAATCCTTGAACAGTCCCTGGCTGGAGCTGCATTAGAACGTTACGGTTTCGAAAATTCAACACTGCTGGCCAGCTGTCAGGGCCAGGCACTGGAAAACCTGCGGGTTAAACACCCGTTTTACGACAAACAGGTACCGGTCATTCTCGGCGATCACGTTACTACAGAAGCCGGTACCGGCGCGGTACACACCGCTCCCGGTCATGGTCAGGACGACTTTATTGTTGGTAACCGCTATCAGCTTGAGGTCTATAATCCGGTGGCCGGGAATGGTGTGTTTCTACCGGACACCGAATTATTTGCCGGCAAACATGTCAACAAGGTTAATCCCGAGATTATTGAATTGATGCAGGAAAACCATGTTCTAATCAAGCATGAAAAAATGCAGCACAGTTATCCCTGCTGCTGGCGCCATAAAACCCCCATTATCTTCCGCGCCACCCCGCAGTGGTTCATCAGCATGGAACAGGCCAATTTGCGCGAACTGGCCAATAAGGCCATTGCTGAAACGCAGTGGTTACCCGACTGGGGGCGTGCCCGCATTGAAGGCATGGTTAACAATCGACCCGACTGGTGTATTTCAAGACAACGCACCTGGGGAGTTCCGATTACCCTGTTCGTACATAAAGAAAGCGGTGAACTGCATCCGGATACCCGGAATTTAATCGAACAGGTTGCACAGAAAATAGAGCAGCAGGGTATTGAAGCCTGGTTTTCACTGGAGGCCAGTGAACTGCTTGGCGATGACGCCGGGCAATATGAAAAAACCACCGATACCCTTGATGTCTGGTTTGATTCCGGCGTTACTCATGCCTGTGTTCTCGGGCATCGCAGCAAGCTGCCGTTTCCTGCTGATTTATACCTGGAAGGCTCGGACCAGCACCGCGGCTGGTTTCAGTCGTCACTGCTGACCTCAACGGCAATGAACGGCGTTGCCCCCTATAAAAAAGTATTAACTCACGGTTTCACGGTTGATGCCAAGGGTAAAAAAATGTCCAAGTCATTGGGCAACGTTATTGCACCGCAAAAAATTGTGGGTACTTTAGGCGCAGATATTTTACGTTTATGGGTAGCCAGCAGCGATTACAGCAATGAAATGACGGTTTCGGATGAAATCCTGAAACGCAGTGCCGACGCTTATCGCCGCATCAGAAATACCACGCGATTTCTGCTGGCCAATTTAAATGGCTTTAATCCCGAAAACGATCTGTTAAACAATGATGAGTTACTTTCACTGGATCGCTGGGCTATTGCCAAAAGCCTGGAACTGCAAAATGAAATTATCGATGCCTACAAAGATTTTAATTTTCATTTAATCCATCACAAGCTGCAGCATTTCTGCACTGTCGATCTGGGTGGTTTTTATCTCGACATCATTAAAGACCGTCAATACACCACGCAGAGTAACAGTGTGGCCCGGCGTTCTGCACAAACCGCGCTATACCATATTTCCGAAGCACTTTGCCGCTGGATTGCCCCCATCTTAAGTTTTACCGCTGATGAAATCTGGCAGGCATTGCCGGGCAAACACAGTGATTCCGTGTTACTGGAAAACTGGTACCAACCACTGTGCACACTAGACAGCAATGACAGCATGGACATGGCCTTCTGGCAAACCATTCTTGAAATACGCTCTGCGGTAAGCAAGGAACTGGAAACATTACGCGCCGACAAAACCATCGGTTCCTCACTGGATGCTGAAGTCACGCTTTATGTTGATGAAAAATTACAGCCCATGCTTGATTCACTGGGTGAAGAATTACGTTTTGTGCTGATAACCTCTACTGCCTCGGTTGAAAAACTTGACCAGGCCGAAGCTTCCTGTACAGAAGCACTACTGGACAGCAGCGGTCAGAGCATAAAAATAAAAGTCCGGGCCTCCGATCACACAAAATGTATTCGCTGCTGGCATCACCGTGAGGATGTCGGCAACAATGCCGAACATCCTGAATTATGCGGACGTTGCGTGGATAATGTCGCCGGTGATGGTGAACAGCGACAGTTTGCCTGACATGCACGGGGTCGAGCATACATGGGGTCGGAGTCAATTTTTTTCGGGACAGTATTACTAACTCAACATCAGTAATAAAATTGACTCCGACCCCGATATTCAGATAACAATACCAGTAAATTAAATTATGAAATGGTTATGGCTCTCCGTATTAACGGTTGCACTCGATCAACTGACAAAAAAAATTGCTGAAGCAGAATTACTGCTGCATCAACCACTGGCTATTTTTCCGGGATTTAATTTTACCCTGATGTATAACAAAGGTGCCGCTTTCAGTTTTTTAAGTGAGGCCGGCGGCTGGCAACGTGTCTTTTTTGTCGCACTTTCCAGCATTATCAGTGTTTTTCTTTTTTTCTGGTTAAAACAGATCACTCAGGACAAGCAGCAGAAACATAACCATCTGCTGCAGATCGCCATTGCTTTTATCCTTGGTGGTGCCATCGGCAACCTGATTGACCGTGCCCATACCGGTGCCGTGGTGGACTTTATACAGGTTTATTACAGTACTTATTATTTTCCGGCATTTAATATTGCCGATTCAGCCATCAGCCTGGGCGCCGGCCTGTTAATACTGGACATGCTGCTTGAGGGTAAACGCAATAAAAACCCGATGCACGATGAAAAGTGAAAGCCACTACCCCGCCACAGACTTTATCCATCCCCGGAAAGACAACATGATTGTTACTTTCTCACTGATAAAACAAGCCTTGCAATCATGAGCGATGAAATAAATATGCATAGCCTGGTGTTAATGCATTACAGCATAGCCCTTACCAATGGCACTATTATCGAAAGCAGTTATGATAATGAGCCGGTTCAAATAACCATGGCCAAAGGTGACATTACCGAAGGCATGGAGCTGGCTATTTTTGGTTTAAAAGAAGGTGACGAACAAACATTAACGCTTACTGCTGAACAGGGATTCGGCCTGCGCGATGAAGATAATATTCATGACATGCCACTGTCCGATTTCCCGGCAGAGCTGCCACCGGAAACCGGCTTATCCTATTCCTTTGAATCTGAAGAAGGTGAGGAAATACCCGGCACGGTTATCAGCGTCAATGATGACAGTGTTAATATTGACTTTAATCATCCACTGGCCGGACTTGAAATTGTTTTCAAGGTCAGCATACTCGGTGTCAACAATGCACATACAGAAATTGAATAATCACGCTAACAACTACCCGGTAATAACTATGACAACACCTGTCCACTACAGCGAGCAGCAGCATTGAAAATTTATCTTGCCAATCCCAGAGGTTTTTGCGCCGGTGTTGATCGTGCCATCGACATTGTCGAGCGTGCACTGGAAATATTTTCAGCGCCTATATATGTTCGCCACGAAGTGGTACACAACCGTTATGTGGTCAGCAACCTGAAAAAAAAAGGTGCCGTTTTTGTCGATGAACTGGACGAGATCCCGGACGGCGCCACTGTCATATTCAGCGCTCACGGTGTCTCTCAGCAGGTAAGACAACAGGCAGAGCAGCGTGACTTACGCGTTTTTGATGCCACCTGCCCGCTGGTAACCAAGGTACATCTTGAAGTTGCCCGCCATGAAAAAAATACCGAAGACGTCATTCTGATTGGCCATACCGGCCACCCGGAGGTTGAGGGCACACTTGGCCAGTATAAAAACAATCCCGACAGCAAGATCTATCTTGTCGAAACCATTGATGATGTTAATAAACTGGTTGTGCAAAACCCGAATGCTCTGGCCTACGTCACTCAAACCACCCTGTCGGTTGATGACACAAAAAAGATTATTGACGCCTTACGCAATAAATTCCCTGAAATAAGCGGTCCGCGTAAAGATGATATTTGCTACGCCACACAGAACCGGCAGGATGCCGTCAGGGAAATTGCAGCAAACGTCGATGTTTTTCTGGTTATCGGTTCTGCGAACAGCTCCAACTCAAATCGTTTGCGTGAACTGGCAAAAAACCAGCAGGTAGATGCCTACCTGATTGACGGTGTGGATGACATAGATTATCACTGGTTTGACGGCGCGGACTCTATCGGTGTAACTGCAGGAGCTTCAGCCCCTGAAGTGCTGGTACAGGAAGTAATTTCCACCCTGGAAAAACTGTTTGAGACGACACTGATCACCAATAAAAAAGCAACTGAAAATATTCATTTTCAGTTGCCTAAAGCATTACGTGCCAGTCATTAGCACAGCGTTAATAATCTACCAGCAATTGCCTGATGTACCCGTAGAACCTTTTGTACCTAATGAATCCAGTGTTAACGTTGAACATTCTGCATCCGTCTCCTCGGGCGTAGCGATTAATTTGTATTTAAACGCGGTGGCCCCTGATATCGATAACAGATATATATTTTCAGAGGAGATACTTGAGCCCACCGTTCCACTACCATCATTCGCTACCGTTGCGCCAACATAGGTACCATTGACCATATAATATTCTTCCATGCGCCCAGCTAATGATAATAAAGAATCCATCGCATCAGCTCGTTGTGCTCTTTTCAACGAATTTATATATGCCGGGTAACCCACACTGGCGAGAATACCAATGATAGCGATGACAATCATCAGCTCAACCAGTGTAAAACCCTTAACACGTTTATTCATTATTTTTCAACCTCATACCAGAATGTTTTACGCAAGCCTATGTTATCACCTAAAGCACTACACTCAGTACCGATACAGGATGTAGGCACACCGTCATCAGTGATAATAACGTTTGGTGAAGGTGGTATACCTGAGCTTACCAGGTCAACAAACCGGTCCTGACGCTCATCATTGTCTGAAGGATAGGCAGCACTGCCATCTTCCAGGTCCAGGTAATAAACCCGACCATTACCTTCTCTTGGTGAACATGCATTGTCATCATCATCCGTGTCACCGTCACCATCATCATCGACACCATCGCCATCATCATCGCCGTCGTTTCCGTCATCGTTTCCGTCATCGTTTCCGTCATCGTTTCCGTCATCGTTTCCGTCATCGTTTCCGTCATCGTTTCCGTCATTACCATGATCATCGCCATCATCGCCATGATCTTCATCTTCGTCGTCACCACCATTACCATCATTAGCTGCCGGTAGGAAGGTTGAAACGATCAGCGTGTTTTCAACGATTAATGATTCTGATAACCCTTTCTCACCGGTAAATGAAGCTGAATCAGTCTGATCATCCAGGCTTATATACCAGCCGTCCGCGCTGCTAAGACTGTCCCTTGCTGTGTTTGCTGTCACATCATTACCTGATGCTACCGCATTACTGGTCGCGTCATAGAGATCGTCTTCATACAAGGTTACATAACTGTCCGGTTTATCAAAAATATCCCTGTCTTTTATTAAATAGATACGATCTTCAATCGTGGCATCAATAGGATGTGCACGGTAACCTGACGCTATAGCAACAGCTAAATACGGATTTTTTCCACGAGGTGCGACGATTGCCACATCCGGTGGGTAATAAAAACGGCGCGAACTTGCTGCCGTCACTGTTTCACCGGAGTTTGCCCTGGCAAGGTCAGCGATACGTCCACCATCAATAGCATCAACACCAAAACTTGCTTCAGCCGTTATGCTTTCATCAATATCAAAGCGGAATAACTGGCCACCTAAATCTGCCGCATACAAGCGATCAATATTACCATCACCATTAATATCCAGCGGCTTGATACGCGCAGCAATACTGTATTTCATTTCAGCAAGGTTTTCACTTGCATGGCTGCCAGCGACACCGGAAACCGACCATAGTCGCTCACCGGTAACCGCATCAACAATGAAAATCATGGCACCAATATCACCACCATCAGGATCACGTGCAACCCTGGCTGTGTCCTGATCTTCATCATAACCACCACCAAATATCAGTACAGGTCGTGAGTCACCATTATCCAGAATATACTCAACATTAATTGATGACCAGGTCTGGCCCAACTGTTCATAAGGTGTATTTGAAATACCACCATCAATCATCCATAACAGCTTCGGATCACTACGATCAGTTACATCAAGTGCATAGATTTTGTCACCACCACGACGCATGCCGACATAGATGGTTACGCTGTCATCGTTATTAATGATGCCGTCACCATTTTCGTCATTAACCCAGGATGCAACATCACCGTCCAGGCCGTAGTTTTTAGGAATACCTGAAGTGTTTTTAAAGATAACATCCAGATTAGGTAATAATTCCTGGGGAATAAAAGACCATAACTCTGCACCGTTACTGGTATTAACTGCGTGCAAATAACCATCATTAGTGGCCACATACGCCATCAGATCAGGCTCCTCCACCGTACCCCCGTATTGCACAATCGCTGGCTGTGCATGTAATGGATCACCCATTTGCTGGCGGGCATCGTCAATTTCATTGTCGTTATTATTATCGGTAACGTCAATACCCCCCGCCCAGTCCAGCAGAACATTATGCAAGGTGTCGGTATAAGTAGTAGATGGGTTATCGCCATAGGTTATAGTAATATTCTCAGCATCATCGATGCCCAGTAAAGCACCGGTTACATTTGCCACATTGGACCGTTTCACCTCATTAGCACTAAGCCTGATAGTGGAATTATCCGGTGTGAACACACCTGCTGCCGAGGTATAACTACCTGTGAAAGTGTATACGTTTCGTTCTGCCGTCAACTCTCCAGCCATACCACCCAACGTTACATTTTTACCATCATCTTCACCACTGGGTGTCCAGTAACTGCGTGCTCCGTCACGGAAGAAACCGGTAGATGGATCAATGGCTGCATTTAAATTAGCATCCTGAATAAAAGGAACCAGTTTTTTGGTATCTGGATCCAGTTTTGTCTTAAGTTTGTATTTTTTCAGATTACCGTCCCAGTGTGGGCCATTACCCGGGCGGAACAGAGAAAAATACAGATCTTCAAGATGGACCGCACGGTTGAAAGCGTTGACCGAAACCGCGGGAGAACTAAAGGTACTTTCAGTTTCAAGCACTTTCGCTACAATGGCTTTCAAACTGGCAGCCAGCTCACTCGCATCCTTAACCACAAAACTTTGTCCCGTCCCCGTAGCGTCATTACTGGCCTGTGAAGTCCTGTCCAGAATGGCGATACCCTCACCAAAAGCAATGGTAAACGTCGAAATGACCTGCTTACCAGGCAGCGGACTCTGATCAATTGTGGCTGCGGCAAGTGACAGATGGTCCAGACAGTTATTAGTACAAGAGCCTTCAGCACACTCCATCGCACAACTGGTATCCACAACATCCATTTCATGTAACTGGTCATCTGTTAATGGATCTCTAAACGGTGCACCATCGGTTAAGACGATGACATAGTTTTTCTGACACTCACTCGCGATCGGCGACTCATACTCGGTGTCATGAGGTAAGGGTACTTCGGTAGAACCACCATCAAGCGATGTAGATATACTGGGCGCAGGCAGTGAGTTCAAACCATAAGTGACATGCTCACCCTGGAAATAATTCATTGCCTCAAAATAAGCCTGAGACAGCGGTGTACCCAACACCAGGTTGGCAAAACCGGTACTGTTACTAGCATCTCTTATCGCATAAAATGCCAGACGATCTTTGATTGCAGTCCTGGTCTGCACAATATTATCAATATCAACTTCGATCATACCACCTGCAGCACCTTCTTTATCACCGTTAGGTGTATGCACTTTTCTTTGAGAAAACGGCATGAACCCCAGATTTATGCCTGGCGTGGTGTCAACAAAATTAATCATTGCCTCAGAAATAACTTCGATACGCGCCCTTATCACACCAGGCCCTGCCTGCAGATAGTTAAGATAGTTGCCGGTGTAATAATTTTTCACCGACGTAGTCGACCAGTCAAAAGCGTTATCTGCATTATCCGTCCATGCCGAATTCGCATTTTTACTGTTTGTTGCATACACCGGGCCACCCGTCACCTGTCCGTGAATACCCTGATCTGCACCACAATCTGCGACAGCATCCACGCTGACCGTATTAATGCCACGCCATTTCTTTTTACCACTACCATCATCATTTTTACGGTATTTTTTAATTCTGCCGGTGTATTGACCTTTCGAATCAGGCGACTCGACACCATCTACAATCATCGTTGCACTCGCACAATAAAACTTGCTTATTTTTATAATGCCTTTAACAATTTTTTGCTTTTTCCCATCCATATCAACCCATTCCAGATCTCCATTGGTGGTTGCAGGGTTACAAAAATCAATGGCTTTTTTTGCCGCATTGCTATCCACACGATAGACATAGTCATTATTAAAACAGGGAGGAGTACCCCTGGGGCTGGTTAATGCCGAATAGTCGATGCCTGGGTCATACGTCTCCAGAGTTAGAACGTCATTTTTCATACTGTTGGAAGTATCCAGTATAAACAGTACGTTTGACTGGGCATTGGAGGCCGTATTCCCGGAGTTAACGTAAATTTCAGTATCTTCCGCGAGCGCCGGAAAAGATACCATTACGCCATAACAGGCGCTGACTACTAATATTTTTGTTTGCTTGATCAGCTTATTCATTATCTATTCCTCAACTTGTCTTATTATGTTTACAACGAGACTGCTTTAACCATGGGTAAACATAAATTTGCAATACTTACTTTAAAGTGCTTTTTTTCTGTCCAAAATATCCGTAGCCACTTACCACCAGGTAATCCGCACCACTTTTTTACTTTTTACTTCATATATAATTTCCGCTTCACGACCCAGGCGGCTTTTAGCCCGTTTTAACGGTACCTGCCTGGCTTTATAATAGGCTCGTGTTTGCGGAGTAATGCTTAACCGGGTATCAACACACTCGTAATTACATATCGGTACAATGACAAAGCCTTTTAATGTTGTTTCATCCAGTGAAATGCGCAGCGAGGTAACCTCTTCAATGATATCGGTTTCCACATAAGTATCATAAATACTGGTTTTTTTTGCCGCGCTCGCATTAAAAGATAAACCTGAGATAAGCGCAGCAATGATTAACACAAACATTTTATTGCTAAAAAACATGACCACTCCATTAATTAAATTATTACGTTTCATAATGATACCTTCTATATTATGTGCAGCCGGCAGCAGGATAACGCACTGCCTGAGCCTGGATGGATGATGCCGTACCGGTTTTATTTGTCGCAACACCATTAATAGTAAAATAACTAAAACTAAAACCTTTGCCATTTTCCAGACTGTTGCCAATCGCAACGGCACAACCGGAAAGTTTTACGGTAGCTTTCAATGACTGAATTTCGCTCAAATTCAATGTTTCAGCATCGGGCTCAAACACCTGGTCATCAGCATCAGGATTATTGTTTTTATAATTGATACCTTTGGCATTAACCACCGGCTTGGAAACACTGTACTCAAGCAATGCCTGATCAGCATTAAATGCAATCTGGTGTTGCTGCGCATTGGCGGTTGATTTTAATTCTATGTTTGCACTGTTCATTGATGACACACCAATTAATGTCAATACACTTAACATGACCAGTGCCAGTATCAGTACAAAACCCTGCTGCCGGCAGGTCCTGCCACTCCCGGGGGCAAATGCCCGCTTACGGATCACGGCCTTGAATTGATTGTTATTCATCATATTACTTCCTCAAAATATATCGTTATCGGTCAGCCGTTACCGCTCGTTACCATTACCGGCTACGCTACAATTGCCTGATATTTCGTAAATTAACCACACTGCTGACTAAAAAATAACGGTAACCGCCATCCCCGCCATAATCTACTGCATCTTTGCCGGCCAATCTAAAAGATTTAGTAGTATCGATTCCTGTCTGCGCCTTGTCACTACGCATCAGCAACCAGATTTTTGCGGAATAAACGTTGACCCAATCTGTTTCATCGAGATCGTCGGCATTGACATAACGGTCAATAATAAGATCACCATCTGAATCCACGCCATACTGTACCTGCAGGTCAGCAACACCTGAAATGACGGTTTGATTTTGCACAGTGGGACCAGAGACCAGCGCCACGCGCCGCAGTGATGGAATACCATCCCCCGCGGAATCGGTATGGTCGCTCACATAATAGGCATAAGCTTTTAATCTATGGTTATTGGTAGTTGGGTCGCCAGCCCCACTATCATTTGACCTTAACTTTGGCACTGTTTCACCGATAAATATCCTGCCATTGATAAAGTTGCTGCGAACATAGGTCTGCCCGGACGTTAAAGCGGCGGGCAAGTTCGCATCCGCATAACGGATTTCAATGATATCAGTACCCTCTACATAACCCTCACTCTCCGGAATACAGGTAGCAGAATAAGGATTACCATCAGCATCGTCGATGCCAAAAATCGGGCGTGCTAATTTTATAAACCACTTGTCTTCACAATCATTTGTCGCCGTAGTCGGTATGGTTTCATCATTCCTCACTGCACAGTCGGTGTCAGCTGAGCGGCATTCAATCAGGCCGTCTTTATTGGTGCCACCCCACATACCGGCGTGGCGTAAATCATAAGAAATCATTTCAATAGCAAATCGTGCATCAGCTACCATATCCATTTGTGCTTCGCTGGATCGCTGCGTTTTCCTGGTTCCAGAATATAACGAAAAGGCTCCAGTAACGATTATCGTTCCCACCACCATTGCAACCAGTAATTCAACCAGCGAAAAACCTGATATCTGTTTTTTATAAATCATCACTCTGCCTGTTATATTTTTCACACACACTGAATTTATTTTTCATAGCAAGACTCAACATGGATTTGCGGTACAAATATTCGATGTTGAAGAAAAACTTTTACTCACACCTGTTTCACTGTCTTTACTTCGTTCTTCCCAGCTTACCGTTATGGTAACGGTTGCCATTTTCGAAGGCACTGCCGGATCTATCACGGTCACCTCTGTTGTTGTATCAGCCGTTGCAGGCAGACCCGCTGTCAGTCCCTGTTTCCATAAATAAACATCATTTTCAGCCAACTCCACCGAATTACAGTTCGATGAATAACAATTGTTACTGACGCCATCACCGGTATACGATGAGATTGCATCCGGATTAGCGCGAATGTTTTCAAACAACTCTTCAACTTTCAGCGCAGCAACCGAGCCATAGACCGACGTTTTACCGGCCTTTAACGAGACCGCCTGCAATGAAGCAATGCCTAACATGCCTATCGATAATATTAAAAAACCAAGCAGTGCTTCAATCAGCGTAAAACCGCCTGACCGGCTTAACGGCCGGTAGCAACCACTGCTTAAACCCGGGCTTATGACTCTGGCTAACTTCATGATGGACATTGTGTAATCACCGCTGTGTTATCTGAAACTCGAACACGACCTGATAAACCTAAAACCACAGCCCGTGATTCGACGGTAGCACCATCGTCATCCAGGCTGCATATATTGAAAATTGCTGACTGTGAAATACCGCTGATATCTTTCGGCATACCCCGTGAGGTAAAAGTCATTTTTACAATATCATTATCATTTTCATCCACCCCGACTATGGTAAGGCCACCACCAATTGCCTCATGTATACGCAATAAACAATCGGTACCAACAGCGTCACAGACCAGTTCGGTTCCTTCAAAATTGCCATCTGCATCAACAAAAACAATCCAGCCATCTTTCCATTCAGCAGAATCCGAACATGATGTACCATCACTGCTTGAACAGATAGTCACACGTTGATTTAACTTAATCGCTTCACTGCGAGCGATATTAAATGCCGAAATCAGATCATTACTGGCAGCAATCAGACTATTCGACTGCCTAAAGGTCTTGATCGAGGGTACGGCTACAGTGAGCAAAATTGCCACAATAGCAATGGTGATCATCAATTCAACCAGGGTAAATCCAGAATGTTTTTTCATAAGTTTAATTTAAGACCAGTTATTTAGAATTACCAGCAGATAATGACAAGGGGAGGATAATCCCGGATAAATGGCAACTTTTTATGAATATTTGCATCTATCCGCTTAGCTAAGTGTAGAATAGCCTTGATTCTCATAAATCCATGCAGTCTGCCTCTTTAATATTTGACTGTACGCAGACTATATAACACAAAAAATACACTAAAACCTGTATTAACAAAGATTTATATAAAGACTTAACGGTAACATACTATGAATTTAGACAGGGTAAGCTCAGGCAAAAATCTACCTGACGAAATTAATGTCATTATCGAAATACCGGCACTAAGTGATCCGGTTAAATATGAAGTTGATAAAGAAACCGGCGCCATGTTTGTTGATCGTTTCATGAGTACCGCCATGCATTATCCATGCAACTATGGCTATGTACCGCATACCCTGTCTCAAGACGGTGATCCGGTTGATGTACTGGTTACCACGCCGGTACCATTGATTGCCGGTTCAGTCATTCAATGCCGCCCTGTCGGGGTATTGAAAATGACCGATGAATCCGGTGATGACGCTAAAATTCTTGCCGTACCCATCGACAAACTGTGTAAGTCCTTTCGAAAAGCAAAAACCATCGACGATATGCAGCCCATGCTACTCGATCAAATTGCACATTTTTTTGAACATTATAAAGATCTGGACGAAGGCAAATGGGTACGCGTTGAAGGCTGGGGCAACCTTGATGAAGCCAAAGAAGAAATCATGTCCAGCGTTGCCATGTATAAAGAAGCACCGATAAAACCGAATTTCTAAAAAAACAGTTAGAACTTTCTAATTGGTGCCGGAACGCGGGATCGAACCGCGAACCTCGTCATTACGAGTGACTTGCTCTACCAGTTGGAGCTATTCCGGCGCGGCTCGTATGTTAGCAACACAACACACCCTCTGTCATTCGCTATGCGCTGAAATCACGCAATGTTCATCACATAATATACCCATATGAAAACAAACAGGCTTAATGCTGTGCCTGCATACCATAAGGCGCTGTGCTGAACCCCGGTTTTCTGTCCAGAATAATATCGGCCATTAACTCTGCTGAGGCCGCACCTAATACGATACCATTTCTAAAATGCCCGGCATGGATATACAGCCCTGCTATCTCATCATGCTGACAGATATAAGGGATGCCTTTTTCTGTACCGGGCCGTAGCCCGGCCCACTGCCGCTCAATCGGCAGAGATGACAGCAGTGGCACCAGTTCAATCGCCGCATGATGTAATTCATCATGCGCTGCATCCGATATATTTTTATCAAAACCGATTTTTTCCAGTGTGCTGCCGGCCAGTACACGACCATCTTTTCGGGGAATAATGTAATGTCCTTCTGACAAGATAATACGTTTTATCAGGCCCGGTTCGCCTTTATACATAATCATCTGGCCTTTTACCGGTAACACATTCACTGATGATTTTGTAATACTAAACTGACCACTCCATGCGCCACTGGCAATAATAACCTTATCCGCCATATAGTTACGCTGCCGGGTTTTTACACCGCTAACTTTATTATTGTTTATAATAAAATCCTCGACCGCCGTATTTTCATGGTAGGCAATCGAATGATGGTCAAAACTGGCTTTTAATGCCTTTACAAACAACGGGTTTCTGATTTGTAAAATATCGGGCATCCAGATGCCTTTATCAACAGCTGCGCCCGCTGTTTTTTCGATATCATGGATGGCGACAACATCATCAATAAAAGCAGCGTCAACCGACCATTTTTTTGCCCAGTCATCAATCTCTACTGATGCCTCGGTAACGGTAAACAAACCACTGTTAATCAGCTGGCTATCAACCCCGGTTTCAGCAAGCAGGGTTTCATTTAATACCGGGTAAATCTGCTTGCTGCGCTCTGCCAGCCGGTTGACTGCATCATCATAACGCCAGGGATATAGCGGAGAAATAATACCCCCGCCCGCCCAGGATGACTCACCGCCCAGCGCCCCCTTTTCCAGCAGCAACACATCAACGCCCTGTAAAAACAATTGCCGGGCGGTTAATAAACCAATGGCGCCACCGCCAACGACTATGCAATCAGGCATGTTTTTTACACATCAAACGGGCCATTATGTTACCGGCGCATCTGACAGTTCTTTTATATAGGAAGTTCTTGCTGGTATAACCAGTTTCACACCTGCGTCTTCAACAATTTCGCTGATGCGCAAGTTAATATCTTCACGGTGTTCCAGATACTCTACGAAAACCTGTGTTTTAATATAAACGTACAGTTCCAGTTCCTGCGCATATTCACCGTATTCGATAAAACGGACTCTGGAGTCCTGCTCATCAATAAACTCATGCTGATCAATCATCTGACGAATATTCTGCAACACCATTTTAATCTGCGCGGGGGCCTCTTCATAAGACAGACGCAATCGGGTACGGTATAAAATTTTGTCGCGCTGCGTTAAATTTTCAATTTCTGCTGAAGCAAATAATGCATTAGGAATATGTACTACCGTGCGGGCCAGCGTACGCAACTGCGTTTCACGCAAACCGATTTCTTCAACCGTGCCCAGATATTTCCCGAACTGACAGAAATCACCTACCTTTACCGGCTGCGAGGCATAAATGGTAATCGAGCCGATCAGATTTTCCAGTGACTTTTGTGCTGCCAGCGCCACCGCAACACCACCGACACCGAGGCCAGCCAGCAGGGTTGTTACTTCGTAACCTAAATTATCCATCCATGAAATAATGGCAAATAAAACCAGTAATAATTTTGTACCGGTAGCCGCCGGCTTTAGCAGCACCACCGCGTCTTCCTGACCATTTCGCCGCATTCGGTCAGCCAGCCGATAAACGATTAATTCAACAATGCCCAATGCTATCCACAGCGCAGAAACAATCACCAGTGTTCTTGCCTCAAACAGTGCTTTTGCAATAATCGATGGCGATATCATATCGAAAGAAAAACGATAAATAAGAATAATAATAAGAAAACGCAACGGCCCGGTAATAAATTTTTGCAGACGTTTTTTATTAAGCCGCCTGTTTTTCTGCGATACTTTTACCAGCACAGTGGTGATAATAAAAGAGACAAGGTAACCGCTCAGAAATATTCCTGCCAGCATTACTAACTGCCATAACTCAAAACCGGCGAGTTCATATTCAGGAAAAAAATGCGATAGTTTTTCGCCGATGTAACCGTAACCAAATTCTTTGTCCAGTGCCGGAATCATGGCAATAGTCGCATTCGATATTTTCCAGATGAATACACCATCGCCACGAGGGACTCGCTGCATCAGAATATCAACCGGACCATCTTTGGTTTTTACCGTTGTAATACGATCCCGATAACTGGGCAGGCCATCATCTTTATGCCCTTTCGGGTCATCACTCAATGCCCCTATATCGATATCCATCGCACGACGGGCAACAATGGTTAATTTTCGAATCAACTCCGGGCCATCCACCTCATGATCCACCGCAAAGGGTAGATAGCGTAAATCAAGATAATGCACGGCTCGCTGAAAATCCTTATCCTGAATCGCCTGGCTCAGCGCAATCAGACTTGACCTCGGGGTTGTACGATTATATTCGTCATAAGGCCCCGCCACCGGTGCTTCACTAAGCTTTTTAAGTGTTTCTTCATCCGCACCCTTACGTTCAGCCAGTTCTTTTAAGGTCGGCGTTTCTACATCGGCCGCATAAGCGCTGCCAAAAACAGATACGCCAAGAAGCAGAATACATAATAATCGAGGGAAAATTAATTTTTTCATAATATAAATTACTGGCTCAAACATCATAATGAGCTTATGACATCAACTTTCAACGGAGTAACAGACAGTAATGACGCCAAATGGCCATTAACGAACAAAAAGTCAAAAGATTATTTTCCACGAAGGGCGCAAAAAAACTTTTTTGTACGCGTTATACGCACAGAACACTGTATTCTTTTGTTTGTCCTTAGCCTCTTTCGCCCCTTTGCGGTAAAACTGTTTTTAATATCGAGCTTCCACCAGCCCGGTCAAGACTGAACTACTGCACAAAAAAAAGCAACGGCATTTCCATACCCTTGCTTTATATTACAGAAGAAAGATAACGGATTATACCGCCAGTATGGAAAAGCCCTATTTACATGTTGAACTGGCCTGGATACTGGCAGGTGCATGTTCAATGTATTTCTGGCAATAACAGCGATGCTCACCTTTGTCCCAGTATTTTCTACAGACCTTGAGCATTTTTTGCGTTATTTCATTGTTTAACTCCGTTTGTTTGGCTTCACTTGCCGCAATAGCAACGGCTTCAGCTGCCAGTAATTTTTCCTGCTCCAGCTTTAAAGCCAGCTCTTCCTGTTTTTTCTGCTCAGCAAGCTTGCGCTGTTTTTCTTTTTCTGCCGCCAGTTTATTCTGTTTCTCCTTTTCTTTATCAACCTTGGCAGCCATTTTTCTTTCTGCCTGCATTTTCGAGCTTACATCACTACAGGTATATTCCAATGGTTTGATTTTTTTATAGGCTGAAGGCGGCTTAACCAGACATTTTTCAACAACTTTAGCTACCGGTGCTGGTGCTGCCACTGCCACCACTGCTGCCGGTTTTTCAGGGACTGAATTCAACTGTGCCTGCATCACGCTGAAATCACTGATATCATAATCCAGTTCCAAAGGTTTTCTGAAAGGCTTAAGCATTATCAACAGGCTATCCGCCGTTTGCAGTGAAACCAGCGTTTCTTTGTTTAAACGCATGATAAACGTGCCATTTTCACCATTAATCACACAAATATCTTTTTTAACCATTAAGCCCTGCTGTAAAAAACGATTATGGCGCTCCTGATTCTTCAAGCACCATTTAAATAATGGCACCTGTTTACCGTCTATCCGTACATCCTTGACTTCTAGCTGGTTAAACGATTTAGCTCTGGCTCCAGCAACATCTTTACTAATCGATAATCTCAGCTGCTTATTATCAAAATACAGATGATAATAACTGCCATTATCATCACTCACTGTTTTAGATGCCTGCCCCGACGATTTATCTATGCGCCAATTGATGTCCTTACCAATATTGATAACCTCATTTTTTGCAAACGGATTATCTCCTTTCATCGCTACAACATTAAAACTAAAACAACACAACACTATAAAAGCGGCAAACAACTGCTTAAACATAAAATTATCCCAAATCAACATTCACTATAATACCGTTACAAGAACTTACTGGTTCAATTGTAATAAAATGACTTAATAAATTATAAAAGTTACAGATTTATATTATTATTTTGTAAATCTATAGCACAATATTTTTTATTTTCAGCTTTGTATGTCGAAATGACATAATAACTCCATATTTAAGCAGGCACTGAACCTGATACAGGAAAACACAAATGAAGACGATTGTTTTAAACGGAAAAAATACAGAAGTAGACAACAACTGCAATATTACACAGCTGCTGGCAATGCTTGACATGCTAGATACACGCCTGGCTGTTGAGGTTAATCAGGAAATCATTTCACGTAGTGAGTTTTCCAGTTTTACCCTGAAAGAGCAGGATAAAGTCGAAATTGTTCAGGCCATTGGCGGCGGCAGCCCGATGACAGCAACAAGCTAACCCCTACCATTAAAAATCGCGTAAAATAGCCGCCAACAGACTAGATACAACAACTGATTCCTCTTAATTAACACTTTCTGCAGCCAAATATAATGTCACAAACTCATTCAGACACCCCGCTGGTTATCGCCGGCAAGCACTATCATTCACGTTTACTGGTCGGTACCGGCAAATACAAGGATAATGAAGAAACCCGACAGGCACTGGCAGCCAGCGGCGCTGAAATCATCACCATTGCCATTCGCCGCACCAACATTGGCCAGAATCCCGATGAACCCAACCTGCTGGATATCCTGCCGCTGGATAAATATACCCTGCTACCCAATACCGCCGGCTGTTATAACGTTGCTGACGCCGTTCGTACCTGCAAACTGGCACGTGAATTACTTAACGGCCACAAACTGGTCAAACTGGAGGTACTGGGCGATGAAAAAACATTGTTTCCAGATGCCCTGCAAACACTGAAAGCCGCACAAATTCTGGTCGATGATGGTTTTGATGTTATGGTTTACACCAATGACGACCCGCTTATCGCCAAAGAGCTGGAAAATATCGGCTGTATTGCGGTTATGCCACTGGCAGCCCCCATCGGTTCCGGTCTGGGTATTCGCAACCCATATAATATTCTGACCATCATTGAAAATGCCGAAGTACCGATTTTAGTTGATGCCGGCGTCGGCACCGCTTCTGATGCGGCTATTGCCATGGAACTGGGCTGTGACGGCATATTAATGAACACCGCCATCGCAGCTGCACAACAACCGGTACTTATGGCCTCGGCCATGAAAAAAGCCATTGAAGGTGGCCGTGAAGCTTTTCTTGCCGGCCGGATGCCGAAGAAACGTTTTGCCTCGGCCTCATCACCGATAGAAGGCACTTTTTTTTAAGGAACCACTAAAACTTTAAACCCCTGATTGTTACTTTTTTAACCACAGCAGTTGATCGTGTCAGCCGATAGTTCATCACACAAACCGGTGCCGGGCGGCAACCATCGTCACCGGGACATTAAAAGCTTTGTCTTGCGCCAGGGACGATTGACCGTGGCCCAGCAGAATGCGCTGGACCATCACTGGCAGGACTACGGTATTGAATATACAGAACAGCCTTTAGCCCTGCATGAACAGTTTGCCGATACTCACGAGGTGGTTCTGGAAATTGGTTTTGGTAATGGTGAATCACTGCTACAACAGGCTATCAACCAGCCTGACTACAATTTTATCGGTATCGAAGTGCACGGCCCGGGCATCGGTCACCTGATACATAAGGCCCAGACACAACAGGTTCATAATATAAAAATCATCCGCCATGATGCCGTTGATGTGTTAAAACACCAGATTGCAGATAACACTGTGTACAAATGTCAGCTTTTTTTTCCCGATCCCTGGCACAAAAAACGCCACCATAAACGCCGCATTATCAGCCCGGACTTTATTCAGCTGATTCACCGCAAACTGCAGCCCGGTGGTCTTTTTCACATGGCGACCGACTGGCAACACTATGCCCGGCAGATGTTGCAGCAAATGGATCAGGCACCCGGGTTTATCAATACTGCCGGCACCGGCAACTACTCACCCGATACCGGTGATCGTTGCGAAACCAAATTTGAACGCCGCGGCATCCGGCTTGGCCACGGGGTCTGGGATTTAATCTACAGCAAACAATAATTTGCCGGATTTAAGCGTTGAATTGTTATATTTGTGTAAAAAAGGATACAATAACGACCTTTTCAGCACAGCAGCCTGCCCGCGCACTGCCTGCCACACAGAATTTTTGTAATATTAGGAGAATAAACATGTCTCAAAAACACCCTATTGTTGTTGTCACCGGTTCATCCGGCGCAGGCACCTCAACGGTAAAACACGCATTTGAGCAAATTTTCACTCGCGAGAAAATTAACCCGGTTATTATTGAAGGCGACAGCTTCCACCGTTATGACCGTGCCGCAATGAAAGAAGCCATGACCGCTGCAGAAGCTGAAGGCAATAATCATTTCAGCCACTTTGGCGAAGAAGCCAACCTGTTTGACAAACTGGAAGAACTGTTTAGCAGCTACGGCACAAACGGTGGCGGCCAGAAACGTTTATATCTGCACAGTG
Source organism: Gammaproteobacteria bacterium (assembly GCA_024277705.1). Taxonomy (GTDB): domain Bacteria; phylum Pseudomonadota; class Gammaproteobacteria; order SZUA-229; family SZUA-229. Next base: position 32,627 of record JAJRUQ010000013.1, on the reverse strand, counting down.
ACGAAGAAGCGGCTGCCTACGATGGCTTAACACCCGGACAATTCACACCATGGGAAGATATTCCCACAGACTCTGACATTATGTTTTATGAAGGCCTGCACGGTGGTGTGGTCACCGAAACTGCCGATGTCGCCAAACATGTTGATTTACTGGTTGGTGTTGTACCCAGCGTCAACCTTGAGTGGATACAGAAAATTCATCGTGATAATGCGGAACGTGGTTATTCTGAAGAAGTCATTGTTGACACCATTCTTCGCCGCATGAATGATTATGTAAAATACATTACCCCGCAGTTCTCACGTACCGACATCAACTTCCAGCGTATTTCAACCGTTGATACCTCTAATCCATTTATCGCTCGTGATATTCCAACACCGGATGAAAGTTTTATTGTTATCCGCTTTAGAGAACCGGAAAAATTTGCTATTAATTTCCCTGATTTACTGGACATGATTCCACACTCTTTCATGTCACGCCGCAATACCATTGTTGTACCCGGCGGTAAAATGGGATTTGCTATGGAGCTGATATTAACGCCAATCATTCATCAAATGATTACCGATTCAAAAAAATAACGGCTAACCCGGCACATCGGTGCTAATCACCATTGAGAAGAGCCAGCTGCATACCACAGCTGGCTTTTTTTATGCGTAAAAACCAGCAATACTATATACCATGACCAGCAAACCGCTTATTGATGCTCACTGCCACCTCGACTTCAAGGTTTTTGCAGACGACTTCGAAAGTGTATTACAACGTGCAAAAAAACAGAATATCCGGGATATTATTATCCCCGGTACAGAGAAAAAATACTGGCAAAGAATCACCGCTTTAAGTAACAGCCATGCCATGCTGCACCCCGCTTACGGCCTTCACCCCTACTGGCTCAGCCAGCATAAAGACAGCGACCTTGCCGAGCTTGATCAATACATCAATTCACATTCAGCAATTGCAATCGGCGAATGCGGACTCGATTTTCGAGACACCCAGGCAGATAAAAAACACCAGTTATATTTTTTTGAAGCACAGTTAACGATTGCGCAGGCTCAACAACTGCCGGTTATTATTCATGCGGTGAATGCTACCGAGACAGTGATTCAATCCATCAAAAAATATAAATATCTGAGCGGCATGATTCACAGCTATTCGGGCAGTGCCGAACAGGCGAGGCAACTGATAGATTTAGACTTTTATATCAGTATCAGTGGCAGTGTAACTTATGAGCAGGCAAAAAAAATCAGGCATGTTGCCAGCAGTATCCCGTTAACATCACTGCTCATTGAAACCGATGCACCGGACCAGCCGGACAGAATCCATCAGGGCAACAGAAATGAACCGGCTTTTCTAAGCAATACACTGGCAGCAATTGCGGCATTAAGAAAACAACCGGTAGACCTCATTGCACAGCAGACCACTTTAAACGCGAAACAGCTGTTTAAGATTTAACCGCATCTTTTATGCCACGAAAAGCCGGCCGACTCCGTTAACTTCAGGCACCTCTGATTCATTATTACAGCTGCCTTAACGATTCCAGCGAGACTCATCACTGATCTCTTTCATGGTGGTTTCTATCCAGTTAAAAACATCCGTATTAATTTCTTCCGCCGATCTGCCTTTTGACGTAATCGCCGGGCCAATCACGACATCAATCGTGCCCGGCCATTTTATAAAACTGTGCTTCGGCCAGAACTCACCGGCATTATGAGCAATCGGGATTACCGGATAACCACTTTTCTCAGCCAGTAAAGCACCACCAATTTTATATTTATGAGTTTTTCCGGGCGAGGTCCGCGTTCCTTCGGGAAACAGAACCAGCCATTTCCCGTCATTCAGCTTCTTGGTGCCCTCAGCAATTAACTGCTTTATCGCTGCTCTGCCGGCACCACGATTAATAGCGATAGGATCAGTTAATGCCAGCGCCCAGCCAAAAACAGGGATCAACATCAGTTCACGTTTAAAGACCCAGCGCACGGAAGGCGTAAAAGCATGTAATGCCAGCGTTTCCCAGGTAGATTGATGCTTGCTTAAAATAATTGCGGTATCAACATTCAGATTTTCCAGACCACTAATCCGGTAATCAATGCCACAGGTGATTTTTAACAAAAAACTGTTGAGCACCGACCACAAACGTGCGATTTTCAAGCGAAATGCTGATGGCGTAAAAAAACATAACACGATAATTACGCCAAAAATTGCCGTGTTCACAATAAAACCGATCCAGAACAACAGTGAACGTAAAAACAAAACAGGTACCGATAACATAAAAAAACCCTGATTTACTACTGCAATATTGCAGTGACTGCGGCCGCTAAATTATCGTACACCGGCACGACCTCTTTACATTCCAGCTGTATTATTTTTTCAGCCTTCACCCCTTTTCCAGTGCGTACCAGCATCGCCTGCGCACTGGCATTACTCGCTGCTTTAATATCCGAGATGCTGTCACCAATAAAAACAACGTCTTTTAACGGCACATTAAATCGCTGACCAATTTCCAGCAGCATTCCGGGTTTTGGCTTACGGCAATCACAGCCATCTTTGGGACCATGCGGACAATAAAAAACCGCATCCACCCGGCCACCGAGCTTCGCCAGCAGGTTATCCATTTTTTTATGCATTTCGGTCAAGGCATCTATATCAAAATATTTACGCGCCAGCCCGGACTGGTTGCTGGCAACAACAACCGTATAACCGCCATGATTTAATCGTGCGATAGCTTCAAGACTGCCATCAATGGGCAACCATTCTTCCGGACTTTTTATGTAGGCATCCGAATCATGATTAATAACGCCATCTCTATCCAGGATTATCAGCTTCATAATAGAACCGTTTTATTACCATTAGCCCTGCGTATTAAAGTCCGCATTATTGATGCAAGCGTGACAGGTCTGCGGCACGCAGGAACAACTGGTTCATTGAACTTAATAATGCCATACGATTATTTTTTACCGACTCATCATCTGCCATCACCAGCACTGAGTCAAAAAAAGCATCAACCGGATCACGCAATGAGGACAGGCGAGTCAACGCCGCCTCGTAATCACCTGCATCAAATAAAGCCTCAACCGCAGGACTTAAGCCACTCAGTGACTCGTATAACTTTTTCTCGGCATCTTCCGATAACAGTTCGACATTAATCTCCACACTGCTATCAGCAGCTGATTTTTTAAGAATATTGGCCACGCGCTTATTGGCTGCGGCCAGACTTTTTGCTTCAGACAATTCTCGAAATACCGTTACTGCCCTGATCCGTTTGTCAAAATCCAGTGGCCGCTAAGGCGACAATGCCGACACCGCGTCAAAAACATCCGCGCTGACATTTCTGTCCAGATAATAGGCGCGTAGCCGTTCAATAATATAAACAAACACTTCCTGTTCAACGCTACTGGCATCCACCTTGTGCTGCAACAATTCAGCGCTATAACTAATCAACTCTTTTAAATCAAGATCTAACTGCCGTTCAATGATGGTGCGCAATATACCCAGCGAAGCCCGACGCAAGGCGTACGGGTCTTTTTCACCGGTAGGTTTCTGGCCGATAGCAAAAATACCCACCAGTGTATCCAGTTTGTCGCTGAGCGATAAAATCTGACCGGTGGTGGTAGCCGCCGTATCATCACTGGCACCGCGCGGCTTGTATTGTTCGTCAAGCGCCAGCGATACTTCTTCGGCTTCACCGGCTTGTTGCGCATAACATTTGCCCATAACCCCCTGTAGTGAAGCAAACTCAGCGACCATATCGGTCATCAGATCACACTTGCTTAACAGTGCAGCACGTTTGACATAATCAACATTAGCATTGAGCTGAGCGGCAATTTTTTCAGACAATGCAGTTACGCGCCGGGTTTTATCGGCAATAGTCCCCAGCTTTTTCTGAAACACCACTTTTTCCAGCGCTGTATTAAAAGATTCCAGCGGCTGCTTTAAATCCTGTTCCCAGAAAAATTTTGCATCAGCCAGCCGCGGGCGCACCACCCGTTCATTTCCCTGTTTTACTTTTTCAGGTGATTTACTGTCGATATTACTAATGGTGATAAAACAGTTTTTTAAATGTCCATCGCGGTCAATCACCGGAAAATATTTCTGATTGTCCTGCATGGTTTTGATTAATGCCTGTGCAGGTACTTCCAGATAAATCTCTTCAAATTCGCCGGCAACCGCAACCGGCCATTCGTTTAAGGCACATACCTCGTCCAGCAATGCCTCGTCCAGCACCGCTTCACCACCGAGTTGTTTACCAGTAGTGATAACCTGCTGTTTTATATGTGCTTTTCTTTCTGCAAAACTGGCCAGCACATAACCCTGTGTTGCCAGTTTTTGCTGGTAGTCCGTAGCGGTTGCCAAAGTGATGGCCGCCGGTGCATGAAAACGATGGCCATAGGTTCTAGCTGATGATTTCAGGCCCATGATTTCAGCGTCAATCACAGCGTCTCCGTGCATTAAGAGCAGCCAGTGTACCGGACGCACAAATTCGGCCGTTTTATTTCCCCAGCGCATGCGTTTGGGAATGGGCAAGCGGGACAATGCCTGATTGATAATGTCTTCAATTAAATCTGCCAGTGACTTACCTTTTTCGCTGGCCTTAAAAACCAGCCAGGTGCCTTTGCCGGTTTCCTGCTGCTGTAAATCAGCAACCTCAACTCCGCAGGAACGGGCAAACCCCATCACCGCTTTACTGGGATTGCCGTCTTCATCATAAGCCGCTTTCAAACTGGGGCCTTTACGTTCAATATCACGGTCCGGCTCTGACCCGGCAACCGCCGGAATCAGTACCGCCAGCCGTCTGGGCGCAGCAAAGGATTCTGCTTCATTAATTTCAAAGCCGGCTTTTTTCAGGCCATCAACAATACCCTGAGTAAAAGCAGCGGACAGTTTTTTCAGGGCTTTTGGCGGCAGTTCTTCCGTGCCCAGTTCAATTAATAACGGTGCTTTCGTTTCATTCACAGCGCTCATGCAGCATCTCCTTGCAGCGCCTGCCCCGCATTACCGATAGGAAAGCCCAGTGCTTCTCGTGATTCGTAATAGGTTTTTGCTACCGCTCTTGACAGGGTACGCACCCGCAGGATAAACCGCTGGCGCTCGGTGACAGAAATAGCATGGCGTGCATCCAGCAGATTAAAGGCATGTGAGGCTTTTAACACCATTTCGTACGCCGGCAGGGGCAGGCCTAGCTCAATCAGACGCTGACTTTCGGCTTCACATTCATCAAACTGCTTGAACAGAATCGCGGTATCCGCATGCTCAAAGTTATACGCCGACATTTCAACTTCATTCTGATGAAAAACATCACCATAGCTGACATCACCCTGCGGACCACGCGTCCAGACCAGATCAAAAACACTTTCTTTTTCCTGCAGATACATCGCCAGCCGTTCCAGACCATAGGTTATTTCACCACTCACCGGACGACACTCAAGACCACCCACCTGCTGAAAATAGGTGAACTGCGTTACTTCCATGCCGTTCAACCAGACTTCCCAGCCCAGCCCCCAGGCGCCCAATGTTGGTGACTCCCAGTTATCTTCGACAAAACGTACATCATGTTCCAGCAGGTCAAAACCCAGTGCTTCCAGTGAGCCCAGATATAAATCCTGAATATTATCCGGGGAAGGCTTTAAAATGACCTGAAACTGGTAATAATGCTGCAGACGATTTGGATTTTCGCCGTAACGACCATCGGTGGGGCGTCGACAGGGCTGCACATAAGCTGCCCGCCAGGGTTCAGGACCGATGGCGCGGAGAAAGGTTGCCGGATGAAAGGTACCGGCCCCCACTTCCATATCCAGTGGCTGCAATATGGCGCAGCCCTGCTTTTGCCAGTAATCCTGTACTGCGAAGATTAATCCCTGAAATGTTGAAACGTCGTAAGCCATGTAAAGTCTTGTATGTTGTTGTTTAAAGAGCGAAGTATAACAAATGAGGGGCTGATTTGACGTGATGATTTCATCTCATTGGCGTAAAATACATAGCAAGGCGTATAAAAAAGGACTATAAACAGGTAAATGCTCAAAAACTTCATCGCTGACTTTCCACTGTTGAGGAAAAGAACATGAGTAAAAAATTTATACTGAGCTCATCTGAGTTATCCCAGTGGCACTCATTGGTACATGAGGCTGAAGAAGATTACGGCTGCCAGCTGGATGAAGCCATGCAAAGCTATCTGGTTTTTACGCTGATGCGGTTTGCCAGAGACCAGCAACTCAACTCACAGGCACTGGCCATTGATTATTTGTACTCACACCATCTGCCTGATCGCTTGCGCAGCGAGCAATTACGTACCATCGGCGACCAGTGTTTACTGGTTTCAGGGCTGTTTCCACAGTCCGCTGAAAAACGCCAGGTAGATGTTTCCTATTATGTTGATCTCGGCCGCTCCGCCTATCACCACATCAGCACCGTAACTCAACAGAGCATTGCTGAATTATATCTGCAACTCGCAGACAGTTTTGTTTTATTAATGGATTTATTACAAACCATCCGCTTATACAGCTCACCGGCCTTACAACCTCTGGCAGCACTGGATCTGTGGCAGAAAACCGGCAGCCGGGCAGCGCTACAACAGATTTCAGGCAGCGGCACTCCGGTGCATCCACACTTTATTCACTGCCAGAAAAAATAGTCTGGCGCAAAAAACAATATTTTTATCCTGCACCTTTACTGCGATCAGTTTTTTCAAACCGCATCAGCAACGTTCCAGTTCGACCAGATCCTGCTTAATATCCAGTTTCGATAGCACATTGTATAAAGCCGCCTGCAGGGCTTCTTCTATTACCGGATGGTAAAACGGCATTTTCAGCATATCAAAAACCGTCATGCCATTTTGAATCGACCAGCTTATCAAATGTGCCAGATTTTCCGCTTTCACGCAGCACATTGCCGCACCCAACAGCAGACCGTCTGACTTTTGCACATATAATCGCAGCAAACCGCGATTTTTTCCGATAATTAATGCCCGTCCTACCGGTGCAAACTGAATTTCACCAATAGCAATCTCTGCTTCATTCAATGTCGACAGCTGTGCACCGATGGTGGCAATATTCGGATCACAAAAAGTGATACCCAGCTCGACTTTACGCCTGAATTTCTGCAGTGTTTGATTGTTTGCACAAAGTACCGCATTGTATCCGGCCACCCGACCCTCATGCCCGGCTTCATGCAGCAGCGGCCGGTCGGCATTGACATCACCGGCAATAAATACAGGTAAATCACCGACCTGCATGGTTAACGGATCAAACAACGGAACCCCCTGTGCATCCAGTTCAATCTCCGTTGCTGACAGATTCAGATTATCCAGATGTGGTTTTCGGCCCAGACTTGCCAGCACTTTGTCTACCACGACCTGATGCCCGCCCGCGCTTACTTCAATGCCGGTTTCAGCTTTTTTCAGTGATGCCGCCTCGCCCAGTAGTAATGGAAACTCTCTGCCAAGAACCGTTATCGCAACTTCATTTACTTTTTCATCCTGTAACTTTGCGATGGTTCGCAACTGGTCAACCGCTGTAATGGCGACTCCCAGGCGATGCAGCGACTGGCCAATTTCAAGACCGATTGAGCCCAGACCGATCACCGCCATGGATGCAGGTAAATCTTCCAGCTCAAACAGTTCATCCGTGGTGATAATATCATCCGCAAAGGCCTGCCATGCTGCCGGCACGACGGGTGTTGAACCGGTGGCAATAATGATACTTTTTGCCTTGATTAACGCGCCATTCACTTCCACAGTATCATTCGCTACAAATCGGGCATAACCGTCAATCAAATGTGCTTCGTCCAGACCATCGGTAACGCCCAGTGTTTTATCCACAAAAACATCCCTTAAATCCTGCACATGCTCCATACTGGCCGGCACATCGAGCGACAAGTGTTCAGCACCCTCAATACCTTCACGCTCAAATATACTTTTACGGTGAAAATCTTCAGCCACCTGAATAAGCACCTTGGACGGCATGCAACCGACACGCGCACAGGTTGTACCTAATTCACCACCGTTAATTAACACATAATTATCGGTTTCTTTTTTTACCTGCGAAAGGGCAAACAAGCCGGCACTTCCGGCACCTAAAATGGCCACATCGACTTCACGAGTCATGATTTTTCCTCTTTTATATTATTAACTGACGGCTAACCGAATATTTCACAGGAATACTGATAGCTTTCAAAAAATCAGCATTCCTGTGAAATATTCAGGATAAAGCAGAATGATAAAATAACCTATTCCCATTGACATGTCATTTTTAACAATTTAGACTAAATCTAATGCAAAATTATTGTAGAATCTGCACACCTTTTTAGACTAACCCTAATTGGAGAGAGATCATGGGCTTAAAAGACAGCAAAACAGAACAAAATTTAAAAGACGCCTTTGCTGGCGAATCACAGGCTAACCGCCGCTACCTTTATTTTGCAGCAAAAGCTGACGTTGAAGGCTACAACGATGTATCAACCGTATTTCGTTCAACCGCTGAAGGCGAAACCGGACATGCACATGGCCACCTGGAATATCTGGAAGAAACCGGTGACCCGGCAACAGGCCTCCCTATTGGCAGCACCTCTGACAACCTGAAAGCCGCCATTGCCGGTGAAACCCATGAATATACCGATATGTACCCCGGTATGGCAAAAACAGCCCGCGATGAAGGTTTTGATGAAATTGCCGACTGGTTCGAAACACTGGCAAAGGCTGAACGCTCACATGCCAACCGTTTCCAGAAGGCACTGGACAACCTGGATTAATTATTTTAGTAAGGCCTCGATTCTGCCTGCAGAAGCGAACCGCTAATAACAATCCTGAAAGGCCAGTCACTGCGGCTGGCCTTTTATTTGACTGAATTCATGAGAAAATTATATGGCAAGCAGTAGAGAAGGCAGTTTAGAAGCGCCCACCAGGCATCCACTGGGGCAGGACACAGCCGATTTCTTGGATGAAAACAAGCTGTTTTCCGAGCTTGAACGGGTATTCGACATCTGTCATGGCTGTCGTCGCTGTGTCAGCCTGTGCGCCTCCTTCCCGACACTGTTTGATCTGGTCGATGAGTCGGACACCATGGAAGTTGACGGTGTTGCCACAGCGGACTACTGGAAAGTTGTCGACCACTGTTATTTATGTGATCTGTGCTATCTGACCAAATGCCCTTATGTGCCACCGCATGAATGGAATCTCGACTTCCCGCATTTAATGTTGCGCGCCAAAGCCATCAAGTTTAAAAAAGGCGAAGTTAAAACTCGTGACCGGATAATCACGGCGACCGATCGCATCGGTAAACTTGCCAGCATTCCTGTCATTACGCAAACAATAAACGCCGTCAACAGCAACCCTTTAAGCCGTAAACTGCTGGATAAAGCCCTGGGCATACACCCGCAGGCTGCACTGCCGGAATACACCTCGAACACGCTGACTAAACGCAATAAAAAGCGATTACACGCCACCGGCATTACCGCACAGGCCACTGATGCAACCACCGGCAAGGTTGCCCTGTTCGCCACCTGTTACGGCAACTACAATGAACCACAGATCGGGGAAGATTTAATCAAGGTTTTTGAACACAATCAGATCCTCGTCCAACTGGTACAGAAAACCCGCTGCTGCGGCATGCCAAAACTGGAACTAGGCGACCTGGACGCGGTTCACCAGGCAAAAGAAAGCAATATTAAAATTCTGGCAGCACTGGTCGATGAAGGCTGGGACATTGTTACCCCGGTTCCTTCCTGCACACTGATGTTCAAGCAGGAACTGCCTTTAATGTTTGCCGAAGATGACCGTGTTATTAAAGTCCAGCAGGCCATGTTTGACCCGTTTGAATATCTCATGCTGAGAAACAAAGCGGGCAAACTCAACACTGACTTTAAAAACCCTCTGGGGAAAATATCCTATCATGTCGCCTGCCACCAACGGGTTCAGCGCATCGGCATGAAAACACGCGACACCCTGAACCTGATTCCGGATACAGAAGTATTACCTATTGAACGTTGCTCCGGACACGATGGCACCTATACATTTAAAAGCGAATTTCATGATGCAGCAATGAAAATATGCAAACCGGTAGTCAATCGCGTTAAACAGCAAAATGCCGATGTTTACACCAGTGACTGCGCCATGGCTGGACATCATATTGAAGCCGGGCTCGCCGATGGCAGCAAACCCGAACACCCGATATCTTTATTACGAACCGCCTACGGCATATAACAGCAGCCGGCAAAGATGCCGCTGACAGACACTTATGACTAAACTGACCCGCAAAGACCTCTACAGCCTTGAACAATATTCTGAAATGCGCGATGACTTCCGTAAAAAAATTATTGCGCATAAAGAAAATCGCCGGCTGGAACTCGGTGAAAATATATTATTATTGTTTGAAGACCGGTTAATTATGCAGTATCAGATTCAGGAAATGCTGAAAGCTGAAAAGATATTTGAAGCAGCGGCTATTGAAGAGGAACTTGCTGCCTACAATCCGTTAATTCCCGATGGCACAAACTGGAAAGCCACCCTGTTAATCCAGTATCCCGATGTCGAACAGCGACAGAAACAACTAAGCCAGCTCATTGGCATTGAGAACACCATCTGGATGCAGGTTGAAGGCTTTGACCGAATCTATGCCATTGCCGATGAAGACCTGGAGCGTGATACCGAAGAAAAAACCTCAGCAGTGCATTTTTTACGTTATGAACTGAACAATGATATGATTAATGCCGCCAAAGCCGGTGCCCGAATTTCTGCCGGCGTAGAGCACGAAAACTATCAAGCGACGGTCAGCCCACTGGCAGCAAACATTCACTCATCACTGGTTGGCGATTTAAACGGATCCAGCGGTACGGCATAAAATACCTGCCAGCAACAGATATTCTGTTTTTCAGCTGACAAATAAAAAAGCCGGCTCACCCATCAGGTGAACCGGCTTTTACATTCTGTTCAAAACAAAACTATTTAGAGGTCACTTTATAAATAATATCCGTGTCAATAATTCTTAACCCTTCTGGCAGTTCCGGAGCTGCTGACAAATCAACATCGGTATCATAAACATCCATTAATTCACCGGTGTCCACATTATATAAATGCTGATGCACAGCAGTATTGGAATCATAAAAAACACGCTCTCGATCAATCAGAATTTCACGAACAACACCCTTGTTGGCAAATAAACCCATGGTGTTATAAACCGTCGCACGTGAAACACGATTCCCTTCAGCAATAACGCCATCCAGAATTTTCTCCGCAGAAAGATGCTGCGGACGCTTGAATAAAAATTCTGCGATTTCTACACGCTGACGGGTAGGTGAAATTTTAAATTGCTGCAATAACGAGACAACGTCATTACGCTCCAGAGGGAAAGTCATATTCGATGTATTCATGAAGGTATTATAACCAATCCAGTTAAAAATGTAACAAAAAACTGTAAAAATGTCATGCTCCCTCCCCGCCCCGTTCAACACTGCTAAAAACACTTTACCCCACTAATAATGCGGCTTAGAGAGATAGCCATGGCACCTGGACCGAAGCTTTTTATTGGATTAATTCTTAATAAGCTTGTTATTTAATCAGTTTTCTTTACACTCACTGTCGAAATTCTTTGCAGAACATCCGGGCTGATCCAGGCAAATAACTTCCCCCTGATTCAGTTAAACATCAAGGCCGGCTGAAGATTTATCGCCCTCATTGATAACAGACAATAAATAACGCAATCCAGCACTAATTAGCAACCGCTCAAACATAAGCTGGTTGTTTTTACTGAAGGAATAACTCAAATTGGTGGTAAAGAGAAGTTTTAAGTTTTAAGTTGTAAGTTTAAAAACCTTGAACCAAAAGAAGCTTGCTAAGCAGAGAGGTGTCCAGCTTTTAACTTGCTACTTCAAACTTCAAACCTCTCTTTAGGCTCAATTGTGGTCGTTGAACAGGTGTAAACTACTAATGACAGGAGCATTTCTGAATTCGCAGCAATCCTTTGTCCGATTACGTTTAAACTACGACATCTTATTAGTTATCATTCCTTTGCTGATGATACCCATACCATGAAACACGCCCTATTTCCGTTACATACCGTTTTATTTCCCGGTAGTATATTACCGCTGCAAATTTTTGAGCAACGCTATCTCTCTCTGCTTAAACAATGCATGAAACAACAAACCGGTTTTGTGACGGTGTTGATCAGTGCCGGTAAAGAAGTCGGCAGTACCCCTCAAATTTATAACACCGGCTGTTATGTTGAAATCATCGACTGGGAATCCCTGCCCGGCGGCCTGCTCGGCATAAGCATACTGGCAAAACACCGCGTACACCTGAGTAACAGCTCGGTCAGGCATGACGGCCTGCTGCTCGCAGAAACCACTGCATTCAAATCTTCGCTGGAAGGTCCGTTAGCCACCATGCCAGCAATTCCCGAAAGCTTTGTCCCGTTGACAGAAACCTTAAAACAACTGCTCAAGCATCCCTTCGCCAGCCAGTACCAGGGCACCGTTGATTTCAATAATACAGCTGATATCTGCTTTCGGCTGGCGGAATTATTACCCGTCAGTAATAAAGAAAAACAGCTGCTGCTGGAAGCCGATACGGCAGAACAAATGCTGGACCTGCTTGCTCTGCACATCAATGCTTTGCAACAATAACTGTTCATAAGCTGATAGTTGTTCTTTTATTACATTTACCCGCATTTTCAGAAAAAATTATGCTCTAAATGTTAGACTTAAATAAATATTTACTTGAGGAAATAAAATGGCTTGGTGGGGCACATTTATAGGCGGTACATTGGGGTTTGTTTTTGGCGGACCGATCGGTGCATTGATTGGTGCGGCACTTGGCGGCAACCTTGATCGCGGCATCAAAATGGGTGATGCCTTCGATACCGGCAATCAGGAACGAGTACAGGCAGCATTTTTTACCACAACTTTTTCTGTCATGGGCCATGTAGCCAAAGCCGATGGCCATGTCAGCGCACATGAAATAGCTGCGGCAAAAAACATTATGGCGCAGATGCAGTTATCTGCCGACCAGCGCAAAGCTGCTATCAAATTTTTTGATCAGGGGAAATCCGAAGACTTTCCATTAGAAGATATTCTGCGTCAATTTAAAAAAGAATGTCACGGCCGTCGCAACCTGATACAGATGTTTATCGAGATTCAGATTTCCACCGCACTGGCAGATGGTAAAGTCGATAAAAATGAAAAACAGGTGTTATACACCATCGGTGACATTCTCGGCTTTGCCCGCAGCCAGATTGACCATCTGTTTAACATTAGCCGTAATGCCGGCGCCAGTGCCAGCAACAGCTTAACGTTAAGCCAGGCGTATAAAATTCTGGGCATTGAAAAAGGCAGCAGCGAAGCTGAAATCAAAAAAGCCTACCGGCGTTTAATGAGTCAGCACCACCCGGATAAACTGGTATCCAAAGGCCTGCCGGATGAAATGATTCAACTGGCAACTGAAAAAACCCAGGAAATACGAAAAGCTTACGACCTTATCAAAAAGAATCTTTAAAAAATAAAACAATAGAGAACACTATGGAAATATCCGGCCCACTGACCATTGGCATTTTAGATAACGATACCGGCGGACGTGAGATCCATCTGGATTTCAAAGCAGATTTCAGAATATTAAACCTGCAGCAGCAATCAGAAAATTTTCAGGCCTTCATCAAGACGCTGATTAATGAAATATACAAGCTGGATGCAGACGACCCGAACCGGCAGGGCATGAACACCATCCTGCAGATCTGCGAACAACTGCAACCACACATAGATGCCAATGAACTACCGCTGGAAGAAACTATCGTAGTGAATATCCAGACTCAAAGCCCGTTTGGTAACATTAAAATATCCTGATTGTTTACACACCGGCATCAAGGCAACACTCAGCAGCGGATGCCGGCTAATATCTAGCGATAAATACCCGCCAGCCCCTTACCGGAATGGCCTGCACCGGAATAATTTATTTAATTCAGCCTGGAACCGCTTAATTCCCAGGCGTAGGCACAGTCCAGTTCGGACAGCACAGCAACCACTCCCTGTTCCCCATCTTCCAGCATTGCCTGTAGCGGACAGCGGTTTTTCAGACGAACATGCGGCTGACTCATCCAGCGTGCGCCCATTTGCAGATTTCTCGGGTAGGTAGTACGTAACGCATCAATAATACCAAGCAAAAATTTTACCCGGCAACCAATATTTTCATCTTCTGGAAAAGGTGTATCTTTGCGGTATTTGGCTAAATGTCGACTGCGTTCAGTTTTTGGAAAATCCAGCAAAAATAAAATTTGCTCGCCGCTCAGTCCCCAGTCATCAAGTGCATTCATCACTTTCTGAGTACGCATAAGGTTTTGTTCAGTGCTTAATGTGGCCATAACATTCTAATAATGAAGGAAAAACTTCATCGAAACAGTTAATATAAGCCACTATTTTACCATAGCAGGCAAGTTCAAATAACCACATAAAAAATCATGACTATACAACGCATTTTACGACTGGGCGACCCCCGGCTGTTGCAGGTCGCACATCCGGTGCATGACTTTAATACGCCGGAACTTAACACATTAATAAGCGACATGTTTGACACCATGGCAGCACAGGACGGTGCCGGTCTCGCTGCTCCGCAAATTGGCGCCCCCCTGCGCGTGGTTGTTTTTGGCTTTGACGTAAACCCGCGTTATGCCGACAAGGCAGCAATACCCGAAACCATCCTGATCAACCCGAAAATCACCGTGTTACAGAATCATAAAGAAGATGACTGGGAGGGCTGCTTAAGCGTTCCCGGCATGCGCGGCCTGGTCTCCCGCTATACCGCTATCCGCTATACCGGCTTTGATGTAACGGGATCGCCACTCGCGGCTGAAGCCGAGGGCTTCCTCGCCAGAGTGATACAACACGAATGCGACCATCTGGATGGTATTATCTATACCCAACGGCTGACTGATCCGCAAAAATTCGGCTTTACTGAAGAACTGTTAAATAGCGGACAGATAAGAAAAGCAGAATGCACAGAATGACATTACTATTCCGTTAACGCTGAGAAGCATGGATTGTCATTCGTTGCTGCAACCGTAGGCGGCATTCAAGCGCACAGGGACGTGTTTATAGCGTGTCGACGTAACGAATGATCATTCATGTCTCGGATTATAATAGAATTATTTACATTAAAGATTGCAATAACCTGTATCAATGATGTGCAAAGTTAACGGCACAGCAGTGACCGCATAAGCTTTTTTATAGATCGCTTCTTAAGCGGAGAAAATCACCAGTTAATACTCTATACTTTACTTACCACTGTTTAAACCATTCCCTGCTGAACGAATATTTCTGCCACGGGTCAAACTGATTAACTGTCAATTACTGCTAATTTAACTACCCGGTCCCTATGAAACACTGTTCAAACAAACTTTATCCGTTGCTTTTCAGCTTTTTAATAATGCTGTTCTATACCCTGCCTGCGGCAGCCACCAGCCTGTTACCGCTGTCTCTGGAAACACTCTCAAGTCGCGCAACGCTGATTTTTTATGGTGCAGTGATCAGTAATCAGGTGAAAAAAGATGAAATAAGCGGCCGCATTGTCACTTTTACCGAATTTGAAGTTATTGAACTGATAAAGGGCAACAGTGAGCGTCGACACACCATTAAACAACTGGGCGGGCGTCTGGAAAACAGCAAAACCACGCTGCGCGTACACGGTATTCCACAATATCAGGTAGGCAAAAAATACGTGGTTTTTCTACCGGGAAAATCCTCTCTCGGTTTTTGCAGCCCGCTGGGATTACATCAGGGCAGCTTTGCGATAACCACGGTCAATGGTGAATTAATAGTGAGCAACGGCCACCAGTTGGCGCAACAGTCAAGCAATGTAATAACCGGCGCTAATGCACTGGTTCCACTGGCGGTTAGCAACAGCAATGCTTCACAGGCCAGTCTTTCTGATTTCATTAACAGCATACGCGCACTTATTACCCGTTAAAGAATACAGCCTGACTGACATTATATGATGAACCCTCAAGTTTTTTTTAAAGCGATAAGCACCGCCTTCATGCTGCTGTTCACCAGCCCGTCTTTTGCCGGCGGACCGCTGGTACTGGAAGGCCCTACCGGTAATACCCCGGTACGCTATCAAAATCCCAACATAACCATCCATGTTGAAAACGGTCGACTGGGCAAATACTCCAATGCTGCCGCCAACACGCTGGTTCAGGATGCATTTAATTTATGGAACCAGGTCAACTCTGCTTCGGTCAACCTGACCATTAATACCACATCGATTAACCTGGATATCAATGCAAGCAATGTCGAATCGTATCTGCCCAGCGTTGATAATACTGTTTTTAATGCCGAAGATAATCTAAACCCGCTGGTGTACGATAATAACGGCGAAATCATTGATGCTTATTTCGGTGATGGACAAAGCGACTACACCGCCGGTTTTGCCGCTTCCATATGGACCCTCGACTCCAGTTATTTTGATGAAGGTTATGCCGTTATTAACGGTAAGGACATCGGCCTGAGTCTAGGCACATTCAAATTGCTGATCAGCCACGAAATCGGACATTTCATCGGCCTCGACCATAGCCAGGGCAATATCAGCAATCAGGAATCCGACTTTGGTTTCCCCCGTATCTGCAGCACCAGCAATGCATCGAATTATCCGGTAATGTATCCTTTTGTCTGCCGCGAGAACACTTCACTCCATGCTGACGATATCAGCGCTGTCTCTGCCCTTTATCCCTCGCCAACACTCAGTAGTGATTTTGGCACTCTTCAGGGAGTTTTTGTCAGTGATAATTCAAGCCCTGTTTTGGGTACCAATATCTGGGTACAAAACACCTTTAGCGGTGAAAACGTCAGTGTTGTTTCGGATTACCTGAAACAGGGAACGGGTTTTTACAAACTGTTTTTACCCGCCGGAAACTATACCTTGCATGCCAATTCAATTAATCAGCAGTTCAATGGCGCTTCCGGTATCGGCCCGTATGCACTGTCTGTTCTCGACCGCTCATTTACCGCGCCGCACCCGATAACAGACGTTACCTATCAGGGCGACAATCCGGGCAATGATGAAGTGATTACAATTACTGCCGGCCAGACGCAAACCATTAATTTTTCAAGCAGCGGTACCGCGGTTATTATTCCGGGCGACAGCAATAACACTCCAGCTGCGGATGTATTTGGCGCAACATCGCCCATCACCTTGTTACTGTTACTGATGTTACCGGGGCTGATACGTCACTTTGACCAGCACTCAACACCGGTAAAGCTGCGTTAAACACAGGGCTTTAGTTTGCGGCTTCCAGCCAGTCTGAATCAGCCATGATTTTTTCGAAGTCTTCATCAATCATCGGCTTACAGATGAGATAACCCTGGATAATTTCAACGCCCCGTTCATGTAAAAAACTAAACTGTTCTTTTGTTTCAACCCCTTCACCTATAATGCTCAACCCCAAACTGTGCGCCATGGCAATAATGGCATCACATAAAGCAGTATTATCAGGATCCTCACCAATATCTGAAACAAATGCTTTATCAATTTTCAAAACGTCAAACGGAAAACGCTTTAAATAACTTAATGAAGAATAACCGGTACCAAAATCATCAATTGATAATCTTATCCCCATGGCCTTAAAGGCATTAAGAATATCCACTACGTGAGCAACATCTTTCATCAACAGTCGCTCGGTAATCTCCAGCTCAATACTGGAACCCGGCAGTGCATAACGTTCAAGTTTTTCAGCAATATCCTTAACAATACTCTTGCTTCTAAACTGTCGGCTGGACAGATTGATAGCAATATAAAAGTTTTCAAACCCGGTTTTTTTGCGCCATTTCTTAACATTGGCAAAAGCAGTATCCAGTACCCAGTCACCAATTTCTACAATCAAACCGCTTTCTTCTGCCAGCGGCACAAAGGTTTCCGGTGGAACTTCTCCCAAGGCTTCATCCTGCCAGCGAATCAATGCTTCAGCGCCCACGATACGCTGCGTTTTGGCATTCATTAATGCCTGATACTGCACATAAAAATCGCCATTTTCCATGGCTCGTCGTAATTTATTATCAATTTCTACCCGCTTCATCACAACGTCACCCATTTCCGGGGTAAAGATTTGATAGGTATTCCTGCCTTTGCGTTTACTACGGTACATGGCGGTATCCGCATTTTTTAATAACATATGCGGGTCATCACCATCCTGCGGGAAGATTGCCACCCCGATACTTGCGGTTACCGAAAATTCCATTTCATGAATAAGGCAGGGATGTGACATACGTTTTAAAATTTCTTTTGCTTTTCTCTTTACCTTTTTTTCAAAAGCAGCACTCTGTTGCTGCCTGCTGCTGCCGTCGCTACTGCCATCGTCAATATCAACCAGCATAATTAAAAATTCATCACCACCCAGACGTGCCACGGTATCAATATCTCTAACACACGAACGCAAACGACCGGCCATTTTGCGTAAAAATTCATCACCAGCAGCATGGCCCAGGGTATCATTTATATTTTTAAAATGATCGAAGTCCATATATAGCAAAGCAATATTTTTTTTCTCCTGCGCTGCACTGGCAATCGCCTGCTGAATACGGTCGAATGCCAGGGTACGGTTCGGCAGTGCCGTTAATTTGTCAAAACTTGCCTGATACAATAAACGCTCTTCAAACTCCTTACGCATGGAAATATCTTCTTTAATCGCCAGGTAATGGGTATTGATATTTTCATTATTCTTGATTGGTGAAATAGTAACGTTCTCCCAGAAAAAATCTCCGTTCTTCTTTCTGTTATAAAGTTCACCTCGCCACGACTGTCCGGCAGTGATAGCGTTCCACATATTGCTATATTGCACTTCATGAGTATGCATGGATTTAAATATACGGGGATTCTGACCAATCAATTCTTCTTCTTTATAACCCGTGATATTGCATAACTGCGGGTTAACATATTCTATGGTGCCTTCGAGATCCGTTATCATCACCGATATCGGACTTTGTTCTATTGCCTGTGATAATTTATTTAATTTCTCAGCGGTAAGTTTATGACTGCCAACTTCTTTTTCCAGATCAACAATTAAAGTATTAATATTTTGCGTCATTTCATTAAACGCCGAGGCCAGGCCACCGATTTCATCATCGGCCTCAACCGTGGCTTTCACCGTTAAATCACCTGATGCGATTTCTTTTACTACAGCAGTTAAGCGTTTAACCGGACCCAGCAATAACTGCGTGCTTGCCATCACCAGTAAAATAACAATCAGTACGATAACAAATACCAGTAGTACTGCATTTTTTGACTGAGAAATAACCGGCTCAAGAAACACATCCTGGGGCAGTGAAACCAGAATCTTCCATGGCATGGTTTCCAGATCAACAATCGCAGAAGAAAAAACCGCTGTGCCTAATCCGTAAAAACTGTTTTCGATAACTGTCGAGTGGATGCCGGATGAATATATCTTTTGCTGCCACTGCTTACTTTCCACAAATGCAGTCGAGGCACTTTTCGGTGCACGTTTTTGCTGAACCAGTCGTTGCAAGGTCAATTCATCATGCCCTACAGCAAAAGTATATTTAAGATCCGGACGCCGGCCATGCACTAAACGTAAACCATTTTCATCCAGCAAAGTGGCAAATGATCCACTGCCAACCATACCTTTGCTACTGTCAAACAACAAACTATAAACATTTGCACTGTATTTCGCCCGCAATACACCAACCAGCTTGCCTGACAAGTCTTTTATCGCACTGCTAAAAACCACCACCGTTTGTCCGTCTTCAAAAATAACCGGCGAACGAAAACTGATAAACTGCCCGTCAGCTATTAACGCTGTAAAATATTCCTGCGCACTTTCATCACCACCGATATTTTCGGTTACGGTATCTATAAGATTAACGCCACGGGTATTTAATATGGCATAGGATGTAATATATTCTTTCTGACGGGATTCCATCACGCGCAATATTTCAAGCAGAGCCTGCCGGTTGTATGGCGCTCGCGCATTACGTGTCAGGAACCGGTAGATAACCGGCAATCTGGCTTCTGTCTGCAAGTGCCGTGAGTTCTGGCGATTAAAGCGATCAATACGTTCAGCATAATTTGCTGCTGCCGAACTCAGGGATTTATTAGCACTTTGCGTCAGGCTTTCGCCCATGGTATAACGATCAAGATAAGCCAGAATACCAAGAGACGATAATACAATAATTAAAAAAGCTGTCAGCAGCTTTGCACGCAGGCTGTATTGCCGGGCAATAAAGATACCAATAACTAACAGTAAAACACCACTTACTACCAGTAATGCAGCAAATTCTAATAACACGTACTTTTCCCGGCGTTAGCGGTTATCGTTCAGGGCAATGACCCAGTAGCATCATGAGTCGCAATCATCTGTCTTACTTTATAGAATAGCGTTTAACCTCAGTATATTCTATTTTTCACACGCAATAAAACAATGCCATGGCAAAATCAGAGATAAACATTCCCAACAGCAAGTCGCCATCAACGTATGGCAACTGGTCTTCGGATATCAGCACCGATTTAATTACCGGAGACAGTATCTCGATCGATGAAAGCAGACTAAGTAAAAATGCTCTGTACTTTATCGAGTGCAGGCCTTTACAGGCTGGTCGCTGCGTTATTGTCAAACAGGATAATGACGGCAAGTCTGATATTCTCGCTGCCCCCTATAGTGCCAGGTCACGGGTTCATGAATACGGTGGCGGCTGTTACTGTATCGGCAGCAGTGAAAGCGGTGCCGATATTATTTTTTTTGTTAATGATGCAGACCAGGATATTTACCGCATTTCAGGTAATTCTATCGATAGAATCACCAGCGATAAAAATCGACGTTTTGCTGATTTTATCTTTGATCACAAAAACTTTCAGTTAATCTCTGTGTGTGAACAGCATAACAGCGATGGTATTATTAACTCCATCGTCAGTATTAATCTGGCCAATGGTGACATTCAACCACTACTGCAGGGCTGTGATTTTTATGCCGGCCCTCGCTTGAACAGTACCGCAACACAACTTTGCTGGCAAAGCTGGAACCATCCTAATATGCCATGGGATGGTAATCAACTATGGCTGGCAAACTTCAATGCTGAGGCAGCACCGGAACAACGGCTCAAAAACCGGCAATGTATTGCCGGGGGCAATGATATATCCACCTTTCAGCCACAATGGTCCGTCGATGATATTTTGTATTTTATTTCCGATGATACCGGCTGGTGGCATTTATACCGTTACCTGAATAACAAGGTACAGCAACTCAGCCATGGTGAAAAAGAATTCGGCCTGCCACAATGGGTGTTTGCACAATCCAGTTATGCCTTTCTCGACAACAACACTATTATCTGCAGCTACCAGTCTGCCGGAGAAACGTTTCTCGCAACACTGCCATTAAAGCAAAAAACAATATTACATAACCTCAATACACCATGGCAGAACTTCAGTTCAATTTCAGCCTGTCAGAACAAATTCAGCTTTATCGCCGCCCCTCCCCGACAGTTTCCACAGCTATACTCAGCCACCCTGAACACTAGCGTAGAAGACACGGATACAAATCCGTTGCGAACCAGCACCATACAAAGCAGCTGTAAACTGTCGCTGGCTGACGATTATTATTCTATCGCACAGAACATTACTTTTAATAACCGGTACCAGCAACCGGTTTACGCCCATTACTACCCACCCTTCAACCCGGCATACCGGCAGCAACAGTCAACACCACCACCGCTGATCGTGCTGTGTCATGGCGGCCCTTCCGGGCAATCAGGCACCGCTCTTGATCCCAAAAAACAGTTCTGGACGTCACGCGGTTTTGCTATTCTGGATGTCAACTACAGCGGCAGCACCGGTTATGGTCGCGCTTATCGCCGCCGACTCGAACAACGCTGGGGTTTACTTGACGTACAGGACTGCTGCGATGCTGCACTTTATGCGGTGGCACAGGGATTAGCCGATGCTGAAAAATTAATTATTCGTGGCAGCAGCGCAGGTGGTTTTACCGTCTTGTCCGCGCTGACATTTGAACAGGTGTTTTCTGCCGGCGCGAGTTATTATGGCATCTCGGAATTAACCAGCCTTGCTCGTGACACCCATAAGTTTGAATCTCATTACCTTGATCGTCTCATCGGCCCCTATCCTGAGGCTGCCGACATATACCGGCAGCGCTCACCCATTAACCATACCGAAATGCTGCAATGTCCGGTTATTTTTTTTCAGGGTGAGGAGGATCGTGTTGTACCCAGACAGCAGGCAGAAAAAATGTTTACCGCACTTGATAAAAAAGCCGTACCGGTCGCCGCGCAGTATTTTGCCGGTGAACAGCACGGCTTCAGAAATGCCGATACTGTTAAACAGGCCCTGGAAAATGAATTAAGCTTTTACCAGCTGGTTCTTGATTTAAAACCCGCAGATGAGATCAATTTTAAAGGCGAGATTCAATTAAGCAAGCTCTGATTTTTCCTGCACAAAGAAGATGATCGCTGTTACCGTTATTGAGCCCTGGCTTACCTTTAAAAACCTTAAAAAATGCTCCGCGAATCAGGGCGGGACGCCCGTAAGTAGAATAACGCAGGAGCAGTTACCGATAACGCAAAAGACGCGAGAAAACATATTTTTTGTCGGCAATCACTGCTTGCTATTTATTCAGGGGTCGGAGTCAATTTAATAACTAACACAGCATAACCGTTAGTAAGCATTTAAAAATGACTCCGACCCCGGTGGCTAGACACTTTTGCCGCGAAGAAAAGCAAATCAAACAATAAATGTTTTTCTTTGCGTCTTTTGCGTTCTTCGCGGCAAAAAAATATTTTAAATGGGCTGTAGATTTTTAATAATAATTAACGCTATATGAATTGTCTGCCTGTTTGATAATATCGCCGTAATGCGTTTTGAAATTGCTGTTTTTCTTATCCTGATAATATAATTTCAGGGTTTCATTGATTACCTGAAAGGCAATATCCTGCCACGGAACTTCATCTTCCTGCAGCAGCGCCACCTCCAGGCTCTCATCACCGGCACTGGCCTGTCCGGCAACCAGATCGCCTCGATACATGGTATACACCTGATTAATATGGGCAATACTGAAAACACAGAACAACTGCATATTTTCTACTTCAGCGTTGGCCTCTTCGGCGGTTTCTCTGGCTGCCCCCTGCACATTTGTTTCTTCATTTTCCATAAAACCAGCGGGTAATGTCCATAAACCATAACGCGGTTCAATGGCTCGCTTGCACATTAAGATTTTACCCTGCCACTGTGCAATGCAACCGGTAACAATTTTAGGATTCTCATAATGGATCATGTCACAGCTTAAACAAACATATCGCTGACGGTTATCACCAGCAGGTATTTTTAAACTGACTTTTTCTCCACAGGCAGAACAGTACTTCATATCATTACTTTATATCAGGCAAGAATATCCGGAATCAAATTGTCTTCAATACGGGCAATCGTATCTTTTAGCATCAGCTTGCGCTTTTTAAAACGCTTTAACTGCAATTCTTCAACATCAGGCGCATGCAATATGCGATTAATCACATCATCAAGATCACGATGCTCCTGTTTCAGCTCATATAAACGCTGTTCCAGCTTCTGTCTTTCTTCTATTGTTAGTTGTTCTGGCATGTCAGTTGTCGCTTACAGATGTAATAACTGAGACTTTGCACCAAACAAAAATTTTGTGCAAACAAGTCTTGCATTTATTTTCAATACTATTATAATTCGAAAAATGTCGAACTATAAAACCATTGAACCCGAGCAGCTTGTTGATATATTTAAAGCACTGGCAAATCATCATCGCCTTAAAATATACAACATACTAACCTCATGCTGCACCCCCGGTGCCAGCTGCAACAGCGATGACGTATTTAGCTGCTGCGTTGGTGATCTGGACTCACAACTTGATATTGCAGCATCGACATTATCCCATCATTTGAAAGAACTGCATCGTGCCGGCCTGATTAACATGCAACGTGACGGCAAACAGATTTTTTGTTCGGTCAATACTGAAACGACAGCACAAATACAAAATATTTTTTCCAGCAACCCGGCGAGACTTAATTAATATGGACCAGAAAAAGGCAGATGAAATACGTCAGAACGTAAGACACAGTTATTCGCAGGTGGCCGAAGCCAGTAATCAGGGTGATGCCTGTGGTGAGGGTGCCAGTTGTTGCGGCATTACCGATGATGCCGCGATAAACGCCCTGGTTTCTACCCGTCTGGGTTATAGTGAAAGTGATCTGGAAACAGCACCCGAAGGCGCGGATATGGGACTCGGCTGCGGCAATCCACGGGCTATTGCCAGCATAAAACAGGGAGAAACCATTCTTGATTTAGGCAGCGGTGGCGGCTTTGACTGCTTTCTGGCTGCCGCCGAAACCGGTGAAAGCGGTCATGTCATCGGCATCGACATGACACCGGTGATGATTTCCAAGGCACGTAACAATGCGGCAAAGGGGAAATATAATCATGTTGAATTTCGTCTTGGTGAAATCGAATACATGCCGGTGGCAAATGATACTGTCGACGTCATCATATCCAACTGTGTAATTAATTTATCTCCCGATAAAAAGCAGGTATTCAGTGAAGCCTTCCGCGTTTTAAAATCAGGGGGTCGGCTGGCTATTTCTGATGTTGTTGCCAGTACTGAATTACCACAGGAAATGAAACAGGATCTGGCTCTGTATTCCGGTTGCATGGCGGGCGCATCGCTGATTTCAGAGCTACAGAGTATTCTTGAAGAATGTGGTTTTGAAAATATAAACATTACCCCTAAAGATGATTCAAAAGACTTCATCAAGGACTGGGCACCAGGCAGCGGTGTCGAAGATTATGTTTTGTCCGCAACCATTGAAGCGGTAAAACCCGGTGGCAGTTGCGGTTGTTGTTAATTTTACGATATGACGGTTTTGAGCCTTAAGAGAAGTTGCAAGTTTTAAGTTACAAGTTGTAAGTTGTAAGTTTAAAAACATAAATCAAAAGAAGCTTGTTAAACATAAGGTTATCCAGTTTTTGACTTTCTACTTATAACTTAAAACTTTTAACTTACAACTTCTCTTTCTGGCCGAAACCTGCCCTTCACTATTTACCACTCGCCTCGAAATCCAGTGATGCTGAATTAATACAGTATCGCAGGCCTGTGGGCTGCGGGCCATCATCAAACACATGGCCAAGGTGAGCTTCGCATGCCGGACAACGCACTTCGATACGGGTCATACCATGGGTAGAATCTTTTATTTCTTCCAGGCTAGTGTTATTTTTTGGCTGATAGAAACTCGGCCAGCCGGATCCAGAATCGTATTTCTCTGTTGAACTGAAAAGTTCTTCACCGCAGCATTTGCAGTGATACACACCGCACTCTTTATTATTGACATATTGCCCGGAGAACGCCGGCTCGGTTCCCGCCTGACGGGTAATCCGGTATTCATTATCAGTTAACTGCTGCCGCCACTGGTCGTCAGTCTTTTCCACTATTCACTATTCACGAGTAGTTGTACCCAGTTATTCAACATTGTTCCCAGGGCAGATCATGATAACGCCAGCCACCAACGGTACTACGATGATGATTTTTATCCAGCTTGCCTTCAAAACCCTCATCAATATTGTAAACATTATTGATACCGGCCTCCAGCAATTTCACTCCCGCCTCTGCAGAGCGATTACCGCTGCGACAAATAAGAATAATCGGTACATCATCGATTGATTCATGCAGACCACCAAGTGCCAGCTTTCTTATATCGGTAACAAAATGTTCATTAATAACCCAGTCCGGCTCATCTATCCAGGGCACATGCACAGCCCCTTGCGGATGACCAACAAATAAATATTCCATGCTGGAGCGAACATCAATCAGCAATGAACGCGGCTCATCCCGGCATAACTCCCAGGCTTTGATGGCGGTAATTGTTTTTGGCTGTGTTGTCATAACTCACCTCATTAAAAACTTATCGCGGGCCGGTTATTGTTCCACCGGCGCTCAAAGAGCAATGTTTTTATCTGCTTCTTCCAGCTCTGTTTCACTATCCTTCTGGTTTTCTATATACTGCATAAACGGTGACAAACGCTCCATCACAGCATCCAGATGCTGCTCTGGAATCTGGTAGAAATTACCGTCCAGGATATGCGAAAACGCCTGTTCTATATCCTGCTCGGTTATTATAACCGGAGCCTCAATAACTTCGACTTCATCATCAAAGCAGATTACCTGCTCGGTGGTTGAAGAAATCGCCCGCTGCAGGGCATCATCTGCCTGCTCCAGTAATTCTTCAAACGATAGTTCACTACCAATGTCGGGGGCGGCATAACCGGTGGTAAAACTAACCCGGATTTTTTCTTTACCGGTGTCAAATACCAGCTTGTTAATACTGGTACGAATCCGTTCAATAACAATTTCAGCCTTCTGCCTGTTTGTCATTGGCAGAATCAGGGCATATTTTGCCACCCCGATTCTCGCCGCAATATCTTCTTCGCGCATGGCTTTGCGCAGCCGCTCGCCTACCGCGATAATAACGTGCTGCGCAACCTTTTTACCATAAGACAGAAAACAGTTCTGAAAATCCTGGATCTCAAAATACACTGCACTAATTGCCAGTTTATGACGGTCAGAAAATGAAAATGCCTTGCCCCCCTGCTCTTCAAGAAGATTGGCATTATACAGACCGGTAAGCTTGTCATAACCGGTTCTTTTTTCCAGCTCGACAACCTTCTGGCTTAACCTTGCATACGCTTTTGCCCGGCTCAACAGGTCAATGGACTCAAAGGGCTTGCTGATGAAATCCGTTGCACCCGCATCAAACACCACCTGTTTCATGGCTTCGGAATCATCATGTCCGGTCATGATAATCACTGGCAGATTAGCAATATAATCACTGCTGGAACTGCGAATATTTTCAAGTAATTCCATACCATTCAGATTAGGCATACTCAAATCAGAAAAGACTACTGATATAGCACTGTTACTTTGCAACATTTCCCAACCCACCAGGCCATCTTCAGCAAGATGAATGATATAGTCATTTTCCAGCATTTTTCTACCGGCAATTCGTATTACTTTGGAATCATCGACCAGCAGGATTTCGGGTTTTTCGGCAACTTGCTCGCTCATAAACAAAACTCAATGATTATCTAAAAATGATTCTTTTGCACATTTATATCGTTATCAGAAGAGCATAGTTGTATATCCACCAGTTTCAATTGAAGCAGTGATTTTAATTTAATAAAAAACATGTTCTAATAGCATATTAAGTGTCTGTTTTTTCAACATAAACAGCTATAATTAACTAACAGCACCCCTTTATCAAATTTGACACCTGATTCATCCTCTGCAGCAGCGCGGTTCTTGTAAAAATGACGAAAAAGAAAAACTATAAAATTAGTGTATACGACAAACTGGTTATTGATCTTCGCAATAATGTAAGCACTCGTTTATCCGACTTAATGTCCAAACTGCTGAACACCACACAGGATAAACTATTCGATTTATCCAATGATGCTGATAACAACGAAGACCAGACCCGTTATTTTGAATTGATGAACCAGATTCGTGTGCTAAAACCCGATATTGCTGATGCTTTCAACAATAATATTAAAACATACCTGGTACCGGCAAAAGACTTCGAAAGCAAACATATAAAACAAAATCAGCAACCGGATGATGAATTAAGCCTGATCGATCAGGATGTTATGGAAAGTATTGTACTGGTAAAAGGCATCGGAGAACGTGCAGCCGCAAAATACCGGGAACAACTGTCCCACCTTGATGCCAGACTTGAGCACCTGGCGCTTAAAACCAATACCGTCTTTACCCAGGACGCACTTAAACCGACTAATTTCTGCCAGGCATTTGATGATGCACTGGCAGACAATTTCAATGGTGACAATAAAAAATTATTGTTCAAAATGTTTGATATGGAAATTGCCAATAAACTCGACGCGCTATATGACTCGATAAACAATCGTCTGATTGATGCAAAAATACTACCGCAAATAAAACTGCACCTGAAAGGACAGAAACCATCCCCTTCCCGCCCCCAGCCACAGCCACAACAAACCGCACAAAATACAGAAGACGAAACACAACAGGCTGTTAATACCGATAGCGGGCAGGATACTTCCTATGCCATCGGGCATGATGGCATTGCTGCCGGCTCCGCCCCGACAGGAAGCGCTAATACTACTGGCCCCGGCGGACAAAATCCCGGTGCTCGTAATATCAACGGTTTTGCCATGACCGCCGCACCGGGAGGCAACTACCGCCATACACAACAGGCAGGCAATACTGCAGCGGGTACCGCCCAGACACAAACCAGCGGCGGTCAATCGACCGGTAATAGCAGCGGTATTCCCGGCAGTGGCAGTCAGGGCACTGAACCGTCAGCCGGACACAGCACTCAAACAGATAAGAGCGCCAGCAGTACAAATGAATTTCAACACTACACTGCCGGCATACCGGCAAGTCAGGTCGGGCGTGTATTAGGCAACTATATTGGCGCGCCCTTTACCCCCGAAACGGCCGATAAAGCTTCACACAGCCATGCTGAATATTTTCCGCAAAGCACTGCACAACACTTTGGCCATGAGGAAATAATTCAGGCACTATCCAGTCTTCAGAGTCAGCCGCAATTTGAGCATCCGCAACAAAACCATTTCGATGGCGATGCCATTAAAAAAGCAGTTCTGGAAGAAATTGCAAAAACATCCGGCGGTGCCGTCACCAAACGCATCAATCAAATTGCTGAAAAAACCATTGATTTTATCGAGTTGATTTTTGATGCCATTATTGATGACGATGACATTTCCGACACCATTAAAACCCTGTTATTAAGACTGCAGATTCCTGTTATCAAAGCGTCTATGGCGGATCAGGAATTCTTTATCTATGATGACCATCCAGCCCGGATTTTACTCGACAGTATTGCCGAAGTGGGCATCGGTGTTACCGAACATACCGACCATGTTTACAAACACCTTGATAAAATAATATCCAACATCCTGGCTGAGTACAATTTAAATACCGAGACATTCCAGCTGGCTTTAGACAGCCTGAACAGTTATGTCGAGGAACAGGAAAACATAACGCGCGCTAAAGAAGAAGAGGAACAAAAACAGGTAATGCGCAGCCACGCACGCGCTACTGTATTAAAAGCCTTGCGCGCCACAACCACTGGTAAAACCCTGCCCGAAGCGGTACATCCGTTAATTTTAAAACGCTGGCCGACTTTCATGTTTAATCATTACCTCAGCAACGGCAAAGAAAATAATGAGTGGGTAAACCTGATACTGACCTTAAGACTGATAGTTGAAAGTGTGCAACCGGTTCATTCTGCAGAAGCACTGGCAAAGATACTGGCTGAAAAAGACGAGCTTTTTGAAACCACAGAAAAATATTTAAATATAACCAGCAGTTCAAAAAAAGATGTACAGACCGTTATGCAGGCCTACAAGGACACCGTACAACAGCATATTGATGATGCCAATTTTACCGAGAAAGAAGTTGATATCGCCGAACAGGTATTAAGTGAGGCCGAACCGGTCGCAGAACCACCGGTAGAAGAAGAAAGTGACAAACCGGAAATTCCCAGCAATGTCATGCCGGGAATGTGGTTCCAGCTTTACATGGGGGAAGACCATATTCCCAGACGCTGTAAATTATCTGTAATTATTGTTGAAGATGCCAATATGATGTTCGTCAATCATAAAGGCGAACTGGTCACCGAAAAATCTTTTGAGGATTTTAACGCTGAAGTTGCCGCCGATAAAACTAAAATGATCATGGGACACTCAGCCTTTGACCACGCCTTCAAAGCCGTGATCAACAAACTGAACTAAAACACCGCTCACCTTCGAGCCACCGGGGTCGGAGTCATTTTAATAACTAACACAGCATAATCGTTAATAAGCGTTTAAAAATGACTCCGACCCCTTAGTATTTTAGAAACTTTTGCCGCGAAGAACGCAAAAGACGCGAAAAAAACAAAACAATAATTAATGGTAGAAACACAGGTCGGGTACTGCCCGACAGAACAAAGCTTCTATATTTAAGCAATGGCGAGCAGTGCTCACCCAAAAAAATTTGGATTTTTTCGCGGTTTTTTTGCGTTCTTCGCGGACTAACGTTTTTTACTGTCTACCGCAAACCGCCAATATCTCTTCATGGCCGAACCCGGAAATTAAACGACTTATAGAATATATCCCCTTTCATCATGCTGGTTGATATCCAGACCTTCGGTTTCTTCTTCATCACTGACCCGCAGACCCAGTACCACATCCACCAGTTTCAGAATACCAAAGGTCATGCCCGCAGTGAATGCTATGGTTACAAGGACACCGGTCAGCTGCACCATTAACTGCGAGCCCATATTCATACCCTCAGCAAAACCGGCACCGCCTAAACTGGCAGAAACAAATATACCGGCAAGCATTGTTCCTAACATGCCACCCACACCATGCACCGGAAACACATCCAGCGAATCATCAATTTTAAGTTTTTGTTTAAGAAACGCCGTAGCAAAGAAACAGACAATACCCGCGCTTACGCCTATAAACAAGGCTCCCATCGGGCCGACAAATCCGGATGCCGGAGTAATTGTACCGAGACCGGCAACCATACCGGTGACCGTACCCAGTGCACTGGGTTTACCATATTTAACCCACTCCATCACGGCCCAGGTCATGGCACCACAGGCGGCGCTCACATGGGTAACCAGCATCGCCATGCCCGCATCACCATTTGCCAGCAGCGCACTGCCGCCATTAAATCCAAACCAGCCAACCCACAACATACCGGCGCCGGTTACGGTCATTGTCATATTATGCGGCATCATCGGGGTACCGGGAAAACCGTTACGGTTACCCATTACCATGGCACAGACCAGTGCCGCAACACCGGCCGTGATATGCACCACGGTGCCACCGGCAAAGTCCAGCAGACCCTGCTCGGCCAGCCAGCCACCGCCCCACACCCAGTGACACACCGGAAAATAAACCAGACTCACCCAGATAATGCTGAACATCAGCATGGCAGAGAATTTCATACGTTCGGCGAAGCCACCAACAATCAATGCCGGTGTAATAATCGCAAAGGTCATTTGAAACATAACAAACACACTTTCCGGCAAGGTTCCGCTTAAAGATTCGCGTGTAACATTTGCCAGAAAAGCATTATCCAGACCGCCAATCCAGGCATTCATGCTACCGCCATCACCAAAGGCCAGACTGTAACCGTAAATCACCCACAAAATACTAACCACACAGGCAATCACAAAACACTGCATCAGTACTGAAAGTACATTTTTTGCCCGCACCAGGCCACCATAAAACAGCGCCAGACCCGGCAGGGTCATAAACAATACCAGCGCGGTTGAAGTCAGAATCCATGCGGTATCACCACTATCCAAAGTATCCGCCTGCGCCATAAAAGGTAACAATAACAGTATGAAAGCTGTTAACAAATGATGTATTTTTTTCATATTTTTTCTCTTTAATATCTACAGAAATCGTCCCACCGATTTCAACATACTGTTCGCTGCTTCAAAGTGCTTCACTACCGGATTCACCCGTACGGATACGAATCGCCTGCTCAACATTTAAAACAAATATTTTTCCATCACCAATTTTTCCGGTCGATGCGGCCTGACTTACCGCCTCCACAACTTTATCCACCTCGCTATCATCAACAACGGTTTCAACTTTTACCTTGGGAAGAAAATCGACCACATATTCAGCACCGCGATACAGTTCTGTGTGGCCTTTTTGCCGCCCGAATCCCTTTACTTCGGACACGGTGATACCCGTTACGCCGACTTCTGACAGCGCTTCACGCACATCATCGAGCTTAAAGGGCTTGATAATTGCTTTGATTAATTTCATTTTGACTCCTGAATATCGTGGTATTTTTTTATTTATATAAACTCGACAGCCTTTTTACCATATCTGGGGTTTAGATTGCACCATTTATGTGCAACGTAATCGTTTTCACTTTGATTTTTGACAGGGTATTCGCCTTAGCCAATAAGCGGGGGGGGGGGGGATATTTACTTTTTTTTGTTTGCTTTGGCATTGCGGTTCTCGCACCGCGGGCGAGTTACTCTTTTGCAACAGCCCAAAAGAGTAACCAGAAAAGGCCATCGCTACGCTGGCGCCCTGTAAAAAGCACGGGGTTCCCATCGAGAGCTGCCGGGTAACATGCTGCGCCAGAACTCGCCCACGTAAAAAACACGAGTGCTCAGACATGCTGGCACAGAAAGCTCATGTTACCCGGCAGCTCTCAATGGCTTGGCTAATGCGAATAAAATCAAAAGCTAAAACAAAAGAACGAAAAACTAAACAGCTTTAATTATAAAGCCCGGTATTTAAATCAAATACCGTTTTTTACCCTAACCCACCTTAGGCAAACCATTGATACAGTACCCCTGCGATTTTTGCAGGGGCACCAGCCGTAGTGGCGGCCTTTTTGGGTACTTTTTTTGGCTGTAGAAAAAAAGTGCCTCGCCCGCGGTGCGAGAACCGTAATGCCTGATAAAAAACAAACAGTATCAGTCAAAAAAAGAAACAAAATAGCACCGCCTTCCCTGGCTCCTTGCGCAATACCGTCCTTCCATGGACATAAGCGCACCGCCTTCCCTGGCTCCTTGCGCAATACCGTCCTTCCATGGACATAAGCGCACCGCCTTCCCTGGCT